>PLSK01000272.1 GCA_003165155.1 Mycobacterium sp.
AGGACCGCGAGGGTAATCCAGGCGGTGAATCTTGGCCCGCGAACGTCGACGCGGTCTGGCTGGGTGGTGGTGTTAATGCTCGACATGGTCCTGCTCCTAGATATTTCTGATATTTAAGCTGCACGGAAACGACAGGCGACTCGCCACGGGAGGGCTCCGGGGCTGCTTCGAGTGCTACGCGGGTGGCGCGGCTACTCAGCAGCTACAGCAACAGCAACAGCCTGCGGTGCGGCACAGATCAACTGCGCGACGCGAAGTGAGCATGGGCTCCAGGCGGGCTGACACGAGGGCAATGCTACCCAATAACATGGCGATCAAGCCAATAGCGGTTGCAGTGCGGACCGCAGGTCAGCGGCCTTGGGCACTCCGGAAGCCCGATATCGCTGCCGTCCGTCGACGTCGAAGATCAACGTGGTCGGCAGCGAGAGCACCGAAAATCGCCGTCCTGCAGCGGGATTGGTGTCCAGGTCGATCTCGACGTGGGCCACGTCGCCCAGGTCATCGCAGACCTGATCGACCACCCGACGCACCCGATCGCAGGGTCCGCACCACGGTGCGCTGAAATGCACGACGGTCGGCCCGGTGCGGGACAGGCCCAGATCCTCGGTGTATGGGATGTCTGGGGCGCCTCCCAGGGCGCCTCGAGCCGAGTCCGGTTGAATTTCCCGGACGTTGCCTGAGCGCCGGGTCAGCAACCAGCCGACGAGGGTCGCCAAGGCCAAAGCCGCGACAATCGCGACGCATACAAGCATCACGACTGTTTAAACCCATCCAGGGTCACAGTTACTCCCTGGGAGATGCCTTCGACGATGACGTCGGAGCCACGGGCGCCCACAGTGGTCGGCGCGACGCCGAAAGGAAGCCGTTGATTGGGCAACCTGGTGCTGAACGCATGTAAGACCGCATCCCGCATGTCATCGGGAACGCGCTGATTGGCGGTGTCGGGTCCGGTCAGGACGCCGGTGGGGGTGAACACCACTGTCGCCTGGTCGTCCGGGGCGATGGAAAGGTCCATCGAGACGCTGACCCGGTGATCGAAGTTCGCCGACTTCGGCGTGCCGCTGAATACCAGGCCGTGGCTGCCGGAAATTCCGGATTCGGTGGTGCCCCCGGTGGCGGTGTTGGTGTCTTGCGGTGGTGCCTCAACCATCAGGTCGGTAATGCCCAGATATCGGCCCAGGTGCGTCGAGTCGATGATGATGCGGCTCTCCAGCTTTCCTACCGGCAGTTTCGCATCGGGCCTGATCAGCCAAGATGCGTAAGTCAAGTCGATGGAGTGCATGGTCGCTTCCAGGGTGGCCTTGCCCGTCGCCGCGTGGTCGACGGCGTAGGCCTTGATCTCCAATTGGTTGTAGTGATCCCGCATCATCTGCGGAATGAACGGGAAGGGCAGGATGGCGACGAATGGGTCCGACCCCAGATTGGCTGCTTTACGCACGGTGGACGACAGTCGGTACTCGGCGTAGATGCTGGTTCCGAAGTCGACGCCGATGGCGCCGATGACGATCGTGCCCACGGCGACAGCACCTGCGATCACACCGATCAGCACCTTGCGCATAGGCATATTGTGGCTGGGCCATCTTTGGGCCATCTGCCTGGCCCATGGCAGCGTTTCGTCCCCGGTCCGCCTGGTGGCGGGGCTCACAGTCCTTCGGGGGCCGCACACAGCGGCCAGGCGGCACGTTATCGTTATATGTCCTGGTAACTAACGCCATGCGGCGTCGGTAAATTTGGGAGATGCCTTTCACACGACTGGAGGGGCTTGTTGGAGCTACTACTGCTGACATCGGAGCTGCACCCCGACCCGGTATTGCCATCGTTGTCGCTGCTCCCGCACACCGTCCGGACGGCACCGGCAGAGCCTTCCTCGTTGTTGGAGGCCGGAACCGCCGACGCTGTGCTGGTGGACGCGCGTCAGGACTTGTCGTCCGCGCGCGGTCTTTGCCGTCTGTTGAGCACGGCGGGCCGTTCGGTCCCGGTCTTGGCGGTGGTGAGCGAAGGCGGTTTGGTCGCGGTCAGCGCTGACTGGGGGCTGGACGAAATCCTGCTGCCCAGCACCGGGCCTGCCGAGATCGACGCCAGACTGCGGCTTGTTGTCGGACGTCGCGGTGGGTTGGCCGACCAGGAGAGTGCGGGCAAGGTCAGCCTCGGCGAGCTGGTGATCGACGAAGGCACCTACACCGCGCGCCTGCGTGGCCGTCCCCTTGACCTCACCTACAAAGAGTTCGAGCTGTTGAAATACCTGGCCCAGCATGCCGGCCGGGTATTCACCCGTGCGCAGTTGCTGCACGAGGTGTGGGGGTATGACTTCTTCGGCGGTACCCGCACCGTCGATGTGCACGTGCGTCGACTGCGGGCCAAGCTCGGCCCCGAGCATGAAGCGTTGATCGGCACCGTTCGCAATGTGGGTTACAAAGCCGTGCGGCCCGCCCGCGGGCGAGCGCCGGTTGCGGAGCCCTACTACGAAGACACCGAGACCGAGTCGGACGACGTGCAGGAACCGCTGGTCGATCCGCTGCACAGTCAGTGACCCAGCCTGACTGGCGCTCCACACTGACCGCACAGCAGCAGCGAGGCGTGCGTGAACTCGTTTTGGCGGCAACGGAATTCGATGCGGTAGCGCCCGTCGGCGAACAGGTGCTGCGGGAACTCGGCCACGACCGTACCGAGCATCTGCTGGTCACCGATGCTCAACCCGGCGTCACGACAGACACCGCCGACACGGTCGTCGGCTACCTCAACCTCGGCAACCTGGGTTCGCCTGGCGACGGGCATGCAGGGATGGCGGAACTGGTGGTGCACCCGCGGGCGCGTCGGCACGGTATCGGCGCGGCAATGGTGCGTGCGGCGCTGGCCAGAACCAACCGACGCAACCAGTTCTGGGCACACGGCACGCTCGATCCGGCTCGGGCAACAGCTTCCGCGCTGGATCTGGTCGCGGTTCGTGAATTGGTCCAGATGCGACGCTCGGTGCGCGATGTCCGCGAGCCGGTCGCGAATGTGCTCGGGGTACGGATCCGCACCTACGCCGGCGCCGCCGACGACGCCGAACTGCTGCGGGTCAACAACGCCGCCTTCGCCACACACCCCGAACAGGGCGGCTGGACCGCGACCGATCTGGCGGAGCGGCGCAACGAACCATGGTTCGATCCGGAGGGCTTGTTCCTGGCGTTCGGCGACTCCGAAAGCGATCATCCGGACAGGCTGCTGGGCTTTCACTGGACCAAAGTGCATCCCGATCAGCCCGCCTTGGGTGAGGTCTACGTAGTGGGCGTCGACCCGTCGGCGCAGGGCCGCGGCCTGGGGCAGGCGTTGACATCGATCGGCGTCGCGTGGCTCGCGCGGCGGCTCGCAGACCCGGCAAACCCCGCAAACCCCGCTACAGTGCTGCTCTACGTCGAGTCCGACAACGTTGCCGCGCTTCGGACCTACCGGAACTTGGGCTTCACCACGTACAGCGTCGACACCGCCTACGCGGCCGCACCCACCCGCAGTTGACCGACGACGCAGGCAGCGAAGGTCCGCATCCCCTATTGTTCGCCCGTATACGTCCAGAATGCGTCCAGGAAGCGGCATCGGGTGAGGCTCGACAGGGTGAGCAGAGCGTTGGGGGCGGCAGCGTTGGCAACGACGACAGCCGCCAGCGCGCTGACTGCCTGCGGCAGTGACGACAACCGCCCCAGCGCCTCGGCGACAACTCTGCCGGGACCCGCCGGCGCGGTGAGCTGTGCCGGGAAAAATGTGCTGACGGCCGAGGGGTCGACCGCCCAGCAGAATGCGATCGCGGTGTTCAACCAGGTATGGGGCCAATATTGCCCCGGGAAAAGCGTGGCCTACAACCCGACGGGGTCGGGTGCCGGCCGCGAGCAGTTCATCGCCGGCCATGTCGACTTCGCCGGGACAGACTCACCGCTGGCTTCGCGTCAGATCCGTCCGGCCGCCAAGCGCTGCAATGGAAACCCGGCCTGGGACTTGCCGCTGGCGTTCGGGCCCGTCGCATTGGTCTACAAGCTGCCGGGCGTTCGCACGCTGATTGTCAATGCTGACGTGCTGGCCAAGATCTTCAGCGGGACGATCATCAGATGGAATGACCCGATGCTGGCCGCACTCAATGGCGGTGTGGCTTTGCCGGATACCAAGATCACGCCGATCTACCGGTCGGACTCGTCGGGGACCACCGACAGCCTGCAGAGATACCTGATGACCGCCGCACCACGGAGCTGGACCAGAGGCGTTGGCACGGAGTTTCAGGGTGGCGCCGGCGAAGGCGTCTTGAAGTCGGCCGGCGTGATCCAGGCGGTGCGGACGACGCCTGGCGCCATCGGGTATGTCGAGAAGGGCTTCGCCGATCAGGCCAGTGTGTCGTTCGCCCAGATCGATACGGGCAGTGGCCCGGTCGCGCTGAGCAACGACACGGCACGCACCGCTATGGACGCCGTCGAGTTCGCGGTGGGCGGCGACGACGTGGTGCTGGATCTTGATCCGGTGTACGCCACCCAGCAGCCGGGCTCTTACCCGTTGGTGCTGGCCACTTACCAGGTGGTGTGCTCCAAGGGCTATAACCCGGAAACCTTCAACGCGATCAAGTCATTCCTTAGCGTGGCGGTCAACAATGGCCAAAACGACCTTTCTTCGGCCGGTTATGTTCCGTTGCCCGATAAAGTCAAGGAGCGGGTGGCCGCCGCGATCAATGCAATGCAATAGTTTTTCCCTAGCAAAGCCAGTTGACCCGATGGGTTGAAGGAGCGACAGCAGAACAACAGTGACGGGAGACCAGTGACCACGCCAAACCCGGCCGACGCGGGCTCGGGTGCGGTAGTCGCTGGGCCCTTTCCCGAGTCGCCTGTCGTCCCCATCAGCCCGTGGGGGAGCGCCCGACCGATCTTCGGGGACCGGATATTTCGCAGGTTGGCGGAGGGCTCCGGTGTCCTGATCGTCGTGTTGATCGCCGCGATCGGCGGATTCCTGTTGTTGCGTGCGATACCGGCGTTACGGCGCAATCGGGAGAACTTTTTCAGCTACGGCGGCAACTGGGTTACCACCGACACATCGGCGATGCACTTCGGAATATTCGATCTGCTGCAGGTGACGGTGTTCGTCTCGTTGTTCGCTTTGATCCTGGCCATGCCGGTCGCCCTGGGCGTCGCGATCTTCCTCACGCAGTACGCGCCGCGACGACTGGCCGGGGCGTTGGCCTACACCGTCGATCTACTGGCGGCCGTTCCATCGATCATCTACGGCATCTGGGGTCTGCTCGTGCTGGCGCCGCAGTTGCGACCGGTCGCAAAGTGGCTCAACCACACCATGGGCTGGTGCGTCTTTTTCGCCAGTGGTAACTCGTCGGTGGCCGGTGGTGGCACCATCTTCACCGCCGGCATAGTTTTGGCGGTGATGATCCTGCCGATCATCGCTGCGGTCACGCGAGAAGTGTTCGTCCAGACTCCGCACGAACAGATCGAAGCTGCGCTGGCACTCGGCGCCACCCGGTGGGAAGTCGTGAAAACCACCGTGCTGCCATTCGGGCGATCCGGATACGTCAGCGGCGCGATGCTGGGTCTGGGCCGCGCGCTGGGAGAGACGGTCGCGCTGCTCATCATCTTGCGCGGCACCCAAACAGCCTTCGGTTGGTCATTATTCGACGGCGGCTCCACCTTCGCCACCAAGATCGCCGGCACCGCATCGGAATTCAATGACCAGTACAAGGCCGGTGCGTACATTGCCGCGGGTCTGGTGCTTTTTTTGCTCACCTTCGTCATCGATGCACTGGCNNCCGGGCTCGACCGGCGCCGTCGCAGCGCGGACTTTGTTGCGACAGCGCTGGTGACGTTGTCGATGGTGATCGCGTTGCTGCCATTGGTGTGGGTGCTGTGTTCGGTGGTCGCCCAGGGGTTCAAGGCCATCACGTCGAGCGTGTGGTGGACGCATTCGCAATCCGGTACAACAGAATTCGCGACCGGTGGCGGCGCCTACCACGCGATCGCCGGCACCGTGCTGCAGGGATTGGTGTGTACCACGCTATCCGTCCCGATCGGTGTCATGGTCGCGATTTACCTCGTCGAATACGGCGGCGGCACCCCGCTGGGCAGGCTGGCCACATTCATGGTGGACATCCTCAGCGGGGTTCCCTCGATCGTGGCGGCATTGTTCATCTACGCGCTGCTGGTGGCGACGATGGGTCTTCCCCGTTCTGAATTCGCGGTATCGTTGGCGCTGGTGCTATTGATGGTCCCGGTGATTGTGCGGGCGACCGAGGAGATGCTGCGGATCGTTCCGGTCGATCTTCGCGAGGCTAGTTACGCGTTGGGGATCCCCAAGTGGAAAACCATTGCCAGGATTGTGATCCCGACGGGGATGGCCGGAATCATCACGGGGATCATGCTGGCGGTGGCAAGGGTGCTGGGCGAGACCGCCCCGTTGCTGATACTGGTCGGTTACTCGCAGGCGATAAACTTCAACATCTTCAGCGGGTTCATGGGATCGCTGCCCGGCATGATGTACTACCAGATCTCGGCCGGTGCGGGCAGCAACCCGGTTCCCACCGATCGACTATGGGGCGCTGCGCTGACGCTGATCCTGATGATCGCTGTCATCAATATCGGGGCCCGCGCGATGGCGAGAATCTTCGCTCCCAGGAAATCGTAGGCAGGAGCACTAGGTGGCCAAGCGGTTAGACCTCGAGGATGTCAACATCTACTACGGGTCTTTTCACGCCGTCGCGGATGTGTCACTGGCGATCCTGCCGCGCAGCGTGACCTCGTTCATCGGCGCATCGGGATGTGGCAAGACGACCGTCCTTCGCACTCTGAACCGGATGCATGAAGTCATCCCCGGTGCCCGGGTCGAGGGCGCGGTGTTGCTCGACGATGAAAACATCTACGCCCCCGGTATCGACCCGGTGGGTGTGCGCCGGGCAGTAGGGATGGTATTTCAGCGGCCAAACCCATTTCCTGCCATGTCGATTCGTAACAATGTGGTGGCCGGTCTGAAGCTGCAGGGTGTGCGCAATCGCAAGTTGCTCGACGACACGGCTGAATACTCCTTGCGCGGCGCGAACCTGTGGGACGAGGTCAAGGATCGTTTGGACAAGCCCGGCGGCGGATTGTCGGGCGGGCAGCAACAGCGGTTATGCATCGCACGTGCCATTGCGGTGCAACCCGACGTCTTACTGATGGACGAGCCGTGCTCTTCGCTGGACCCCATCTCGACGATGGCCATCGAAGACCTGATCGGTGAGCTGAAGCAGGAGTACACGATCGTCATCGTCACTCACAACATGCAGCAGGCTGCTCGGGTGAGCGATCAGACTGCGTTTTTCAACCTGGAAGCCGTGGGAAAACCCGGCCGGTTGGTGGAGATCGACGACACCGAGAAAATCTTCTCCAATCCGTCCCAGAAGGCAACCGAGGACTACATCTCGGGGCGCTTCGGCTAACGCGACCCTAATGAGACGGGGCCGCCGCGTCTTCGTCGGGAAATCTGCCGGTTGCCTGGAAGATGACGCGGCGAGCAACCTCGACGGCATGGTCGGCGAAGCGCTCGTAGAACCTGCCCAGCAATGTGACGTCGACGGCGGCCGCCACGCCGTGTCTCCATTCACGGTCCATCAGCACTGAGAACAAGTGCCGGTGCAGATCGTCCATCGCATCGTCTTCTTCGCGGATCCGGGCGGCTTTCTCCGGGTCGCGGGACAACACCACCTCTTGCGCGTTGTTACCTAATTCGACTGCAACTCGGCCCATTTCAGCGAAATAGCCGTTGACCTCTTCGGGTAACACGTGCTGGGGATGGCGTCGGCGAGCGATCTTGGCGACGTGCAGCGCCAGCGCTCCCATCCGGTCGATGTCGGCCACCATCTGGATGGCGCTCACGATCGACCTGAGGTCACCGGCGACCGGCGCTTGCAATGCCAGCAGAACGAAGGCGCTCTCTTCGGCCCGGGCACTGAGCGTCGCGATCTTTTCATGGTCGGAGATCACCTGCTCGGCCAGCACCAGATCGGCCTGCAGCAGGGCTTGGGTTGCCCGCTCCATCGCGATGCCCGCCAGCCCACACATCTCACCGAGGCGCTCGGACAGATCCGAGAGCTGCTCCTGGTAAGCCGTCCGCATGCCGCCAAGCCTACGTTCTCGGTGCCGGATAGGTCGGTTGGGTGCCGCGAGAAGTGGTTACTCGCAGGTGGTGTCGGCCGCGTTGGTAACCGTCAGGTCCTCGGGCAGCGTGGCGGGCGAGTTGCTGGAGCCGCGGTCTATCTGCACGGTTACCGACGAGCCGCTGGGTGCCGGAGTGGTCACCGAATTGAAGTCTGGGCCGAGCACCACCTGAACAACCTGTCCGTAGCCGGGAACCCGCTGGACCTTTGGGTTGGCGAAAGCCGAGGCCACCGTGGCGGCGGCCTGCTCGTTGCCGGGGGAAAACAAGACCGTCGTCGCGTTCACCGAACTCGGATAGTCGTCCGGCGTCATCACGTTGAACCCGTTTCGCTTGAGCTGGCTGGTGGCGGTGGTGGCCAGGCCGGACTGGGTCGTCGCGTTGGAGACCCGAACGGTGACATCTTGCGGCGAGGTCGTCACCACTTGCTCATGCTGCGCCTGTGGGGTCACGGGTGGGGTCGGCACCTTTTTGGTGGTGGGTGCGGCGGGTGAGGTCGTGGGCCCCGAGGTTGAGCCCGAGGAGGGGGACGTCCCCAAACTCTTGGCGTTGTGGTCGTTTTCCTGCGGCAACGGATCATCGTTGATGATGGCGTCGAACAGCGATCGCACGTCGTCCATGCGCGGAGGCTCGTCGCCGTTTTCGTCTGTTATGCCCGTCGGCACGGTGACAAACGTGATGTGCCCGGCCGCCATGCCCTGCAACGACTGGCCGAGCTGGACTAGGTCTTTGGTCTTGACATTGTCGACGTAGGTGTCGCCGATGAACATGTTGACGACGTTGTTCAACTTGTTGAGGTCTAACAGTGTGTCCTCGGAGATCAGCGACCGCAGCAGCGACGACAGGAACAATTGCTGGCGTTTGATGCGGCCGTAGTCGCCGTTGGTCTCGGTGGTGACCTGCCGGGCCCGGACGTAGTTCAGCGCCGTGGGCCCGTCGATGACTTGGCGCCCCGCGTGTTCGAGAACGGTGCCCAGCTCGTAGTCGTGCAGCGGGGTGCTGGTGCACACCTGGACGCCGCCGAGGGCGTCGACCATTTTCGCGAATCCCGCGAAGTCGACGGCGATGAAGCGGTTGATGCTCAAACCGGACAGCTTCTGGATTTCCTTGACCAGACACTTCGGACCCCCGAAGGCGAACGTCGAGTTCAGTTTGGTCTCGGTGTCAACGATCCGGGGACTCCAGGTTCCCCTCTTCTTGTTGTAGACGGGTCCGTACTTGCCGTTGTCTGCGTTCCACGCCTCGCACTGGATCGGGGTGATCGCCAGATCTCGGGGGAACGACACCGCGACCACGCGTTTGCGGTTGGCCGGGATGTTGACCAGCATTATGGTGTCCGAGCGTGCGCCATCGGCGTCATCGGCGTCGCCGGCGCCCATGTCGGCGTTTTCTCCCAAGCGCGAGTCGATACCGACGATCAGGAAGTCCTCGTCGCCGTACTGTCCATTACGGTCGCGGATGTCGCCGGAATTCGGGTCGAGCGCACTGATGGTGTTGAGGCGGGCGTTCTTGGACGTGCTCCATTGCCATGCGCCGCCGGTCAAGACCAGCGCCAGGACGGCAAAAAGCGCCGCGAGCGAGCGCCCGGCCAGCAGCATCGGCCGGCGACCGGATTTACGGGTCGACTGGGCGGTCTTGGGGCCCGCAGCCGCCGGCGGTTGACCGGCCGCGGACGATTCGGACTTTTCGCCGTTCGGATATGCGGTGGCTCCGAGGTCGGGAAGCTCCGAGACGACCTGGAACGAGTAGGCCGGGATCTCGATGACCTCGGTGTCCTGTTGGTCGGCGGCCTGGTTAGCGGAGACGTCCGGCGAAGCTTCGGNNGGGGCTCCGACTTTGGCGATCAGGTCAGCGACACTGATTCCGCCGCGGGTGTGGGAGGCCACTTTCTCGATCGGGTTTTCCTGCGCCTCGACCTCGCGCGACGGTTCACCGAACCGTTCCCAAGGCGCGGCACCCCGCGCCCCCAGCGGGCCTGTGGTGGTCGATTGACCATCCGTGGCGGACGCGCGCCTACGGCCACAAGCGGCGTCGTGCTCGCCGTCACTCATGTCCTACCGGCCTCCAAAATTCAGCTGCACCCTGCTGCGGACGACAGTGGTGTCCGAGTGCACGCATCCACCCGCGCGGGCATTTCAATGCCGCGCCACTCGCGGGGTCGCCCCGTATCTATGGCCCTCGCGCAGCGGCCTAACCGATCCGCTACCAAAGTGCAATGAGCACAAGGCCCTCATGGTACTGAGTTATCGGCCCAGACGCGATTTGCGCCCTGTGACTCAGCCGCCCGAGTGCATGACGTCGGCCCCGGCTGGCACCGTGCAGTCGTCCGGATCGGTCAGCCAGCCTTCGGGCAGGGCCACCCGGGCCGGTGATCCTTGCCGGCCCCGGGGGCCGGTCGCGGCATCCGGGAACGGGACGGCGCCATCCAACTGGTCCAGTAAGCAGTCGAGTTCGGCGAGGGTCTTGACCAGCGCCAGCGCTCGCCGCAAGTCGGATCCGGCTGGGAAGCCATGCAGGTACCAGCCGATGTGCTTGCGGATATCGCGCATGCCCTTGTCTTCACCGAAATGGGCGGCCAGTAACCGGCCATGCCGGCGGACGATGTCGGCGACTTCGCCAAGGGTGGGCGGCGTGGGTGCCGGCCTGCCGGTGAACGCGGCCGACAGTTCGGCGAACAGCCACGGCCGGCCAAGGCAACCCCGACCGATGACGACGCCGTCGCACCCGGTGCTGGCCATCATGGCCAGCGCGTCGCTGGCGTCGTAGATGTCCCCGTTGCCGAGCACCGGAATGGTCCGCACCTGCTGCTTGAGCTGGGCAACCTGCTCCCAATCGGCGCTGCCGGAGTAGCGCTGCGCTGCCGTACGGGCATGCAACGCGACCGCGGCGGCGCCTTCGGCCTCGGCGATGCGCCCGGCATCCAGGTGCGTGTGGTGATCGTCGTCGATGCCGATGCGGAACTTGACGGTAACCGGTACTTCGGTGCCCTCGGTGGCTCGCACGGCTGCGGCCACGATCTGGCCGAACAGGCGGCGCTTGAACGGCAACGCCGCACCGCCGCCGCGCCTGGTGACCTTGGGCACGGGGCAGCCGAAGTTCATGTCGATGTGATCGGCCAAGCCCTCGTGGGCGACCATTCGAGCGGCCGCGTACGTGGTGGCGGGATCGACCGTGTAGAGCTGCAGCGAGCGCGGCGACTCGTCCGGGGAGAACGTGGTCATGTGCATGGTGGAGGGATGCCGCTCGACGAGGGCGCGCGCCGTTACCATCTCGCAGACGTAGAGTCCGCTGACCGTTCCGACTCGGGCTTGCTCAAGCTCGCGGCACAGGGTCCGGAATGCGACGTTCGTCACTCCAGCCATCGGGGCCAACACCACCGGGCTGGCCAGCGTGATGGGGCCGATGCGCAACGCCGGCTACCTCTGGCTCAAGGCGAGCTTGCCTTCGGTCTTATGCAGCTCCTGGGCGGTGATCGTCCGGCCCGTGCGGGCTTCCCGGTCGAGTTGACGCTGCTTGGAGATCTCGAATTTGTCGCAGGCCGCCTCAGACTCTTCGATCAGCACGGCAAGGTCGTCGCGCAATGCGGCTGCCTCCCCGGTAAAGTCCTCGCGCTCGAAAATGCGCCACTTCTTGAGCACCGGCATTACGACCTCGTCGAGGTGGATGCGCGGGTCGTACACGCCCCCGACGGCAATCATCACTGCCTTACGGCGAAACTCCGGCACCGTGAACCCGGGCATCCTGAAGTTGCGCAGCACCCGGTGCAACGAGTGCATCGCTTGGTTCGGCGCGATCTCCAGGCCGGCTTCGCTGACGTCGCGGTAGAAGATCATGTGCAGGTTCTCGTCGGCCGATATTTTCGCCAGCAGCTGGTTGGCGATTTCCTCGTTGCACGCCTTCCCGGTGTTGCGGTGCGAGATGCGGGTGGCCAGTTCCTGGAACGTGACGTAGAGAACCGAGTCGAACAGGTTCTCGGCGAAGAGGTCGCCCTGGCGGTTCTGGCCCGGGCTGAACCCCCGGTTCACCACCTCGAGGCGCAGTTTCTCCAGCTCGACCGGGTCGACCGCGCGCGTGACGACCAGGTAGTCGCGCAGCGCGATCCCGTGCCGGTTCTCCTCGGCCGTCCAGCGGTTGACCCACTGGCCCCATGCACCGTCCATGCCCAAACTCATCGCGATCTCGCGGTGATACGACGGCAGGTTGTCCTCGGTCATCAGGTTCTGCACCATCGCCACCTGGGCGACATCGGTGAGCCGGGTCTGCCCGGGTTCCCAGTCCTGGCCGCCGAGCGCATAGAAGTTCTTGCCGTCCGACCACGGGATGTAGTCGTGCGGGTTCCAGTTCTTGTGCATGCTGAGGTGCCGGTTCATGTACTGCTCGACGACCGGTTCAAGCTCGTGCAACAGCTGTAGGTCGGTCAGCTTGGCTGACATGGCCCCTCCAGTTACCTGTGTCTAGTGGTTGCAGTCAATATATCTGTGTACCCCGGTAGCATCAAGTTTGCGCTCGGCATGGCAGGTCACATTTCGAGACGTCGCGTAATGGTTGGCCGCGTCGGAAGCGGTTCAACCACATTGGCGCCATGCGAGCGGCGTCTCAGGCGGTACGGGGCCGAATACTACTCGGGTTTGCCCAGCTCACCACTGGGGACGTACGGAGCTGCGGTGCTGAGTAGCAGGTGGACGCAATAGTCGATGAACTGGTTACGGGTAGCCCCTAACCGTCCGTTGAGGTATGTGGTGAACAGGCTGGACAGGCCGCTCACTCCTAAGCTGCAACTGACAACATATGTAGTCAGAATTGGTTGCAACTATAAGTCGCAACAGATATGTACAGGGAACTCCACTGGTGACTCAAAATTCCTTCGCGGCCTGCCCGCTCGATAACAGCCAAGGCGGCGCGAGCGGCGTGGCGGCCGGATGTCCGGTGTCGCCGCAGGGCTATGAAGCGCTGCCGCTCGGCCAAGATTCCCTGACCTGGCGGTATTTCGGTGACTGGCGAGGCATGCTGCAGGGTCCGTGGGCCGGATCCATGCAGAACATGCACCCCCAGCTGGGCGCGGCGGTGATAGATCACTCGACTTTCTTCCGCGAACGCTGGCCGCGGCTACTTCGGTCGCTGTACCCGATTGGCGGCGTGGTGTTCGACGGCGAACGTGCCCCAGTCACCGGCGCGGAGGTGCGGGATTATCACGCCGAAATCAAGGGCGTCGACGCTCAGGGCCGCCGCTACCACGCGTTGAACCCCGATGTCTTCTACTGGGCACACGCCACGTTCTTCGTCGGCACCATCCATGTCGCCGAGCGGTTCTGCGGGGGTCTGACCGAAGCGCAAAAGCGCCAGCTGTTCGACGAGCACATCGAGTGGTACCGGATGTACGGCATGAGCATGCGACCCGTGCCCACGTCCTGGGAGGAATTCCAGGCCTACTGGGATCACATGTGTCGCAACGTATTGGAGAACAATTACGCGGCGCGTGCCGTCCTCGATCTGACCGAGCTGCCCAAACCTCCGTTCGTCCAATGGGTCCCGGATTGGCTGTGGGCTGCGCAGCGAAAATTGCTGGCCCCGTTCTTCGTCTGGCTGACCGTTGGTCTTTACGATCCGCCGGTGCGCGAGTTAATGGGCTACCGGTGGTCGCGCCGCGACGAATGGCTGCACCGCCGCTTCGGCGACATGGTCAACCTGGCCTTCACCTGCGTGCCGAACCGGTTTCGCAAGCATCCGCGGGCCCGCGCCGGCTTTGACCGTGCCGCCGGACGAATCGCGGCCGATGCGCCGTTGGTGCAGACGCCGGCGCGCAACTTGCCGCCGCTGGACGAGCGCGACAACCCGATGCACTACTGTCCCAACGCCTCTTAGCCACTTGTCGCCGTCGGCTCAGGGAGGGGCTGGCGTGCCGCATTAGGCGTCGGCGTGGCGGTGAGCGTCTTCCGGGCCGGACCGATGCCGCGGTAATAACTAGATTGGCTAGATTTGTCTAGGTTTGTGGAGATTTCGAGGCAGGGCAAGGGAGCACCATGGCGCGCACCGAAAGCGATCGCTGGAATCTCGCGACGAGCGTCGGGGCGACGGCGACTATGGTCGCCGCCCAGCGGGCACTGGCTTCCGACGATAAATTGATCGATGACCCGTACGCCGCGCCGTTAGTGCGTGCGGTCGGAATCGATGTCTATGTCCGGGTGGTGAACGGGCAGATTCCCGTTGGGGGAGAAGCCAATTTCGACCCGCACCGGATGGCCCAGGGGATGGCCTGCCGCACCCGGTTCTACGATCAATTCTTCGTCGATGCGACGCAGAGCGGAATCCGCCAGGCGGTGATACTTGCATCGGGTCTCGATGCGCGCGCGTACCGCCTGCCGTGGCCGACGGGCACCGTCGTCTACGAGGTAGACATGCCAGAGGTGATCGAGTTCAAGACCCTGACACTGAGCGATCTCGGCGCTGAGCCGACGGCCGAGCGGCGCACCGTCGCCGTCGACCTGCGCGATGACTGGGCCACCGCGCTGCAGGCGGCGGGGTTCGACCCCAAGGCTCCCTCGGCGT
The DNA here is from genome assembly GCA_003165155.1 of Mycobacterium sp. Taxonomy (GTDB): domain Bacteria; phylum Actinomycetota; class Actinomycetes; order Mycobacteriales; family Mycobacteriaceae; genus Mycobacterium. Next base: position 14,695 of record PLSK01000272.1, read on the forward strand.
GGAGTGCCGAAGGGTTACTGGTCTACCTACCCGACGGAGCCCAGGACGCGTTATTCGACAACATCACCGCTTTGAGTGCCACCGGCAGCCGACTGGCCTTCGAATTCGTACCCGACACAGCCGTTTTCGGAGAAAAGCGCTGGCGAGCACACCATGACCGGATGACGAAACTGGGGTTCGAAGTCGACCTCAACGAGCTCGTCTACCACGGCCAGCGGAGCCACATCGTGGACCACCTGGCCCAGCGCAACTGGCAGACCTCGCGCCACACCGTCAAAGAGCTGCATGCGATCAACGGCTTCGTCTATCCCGACGACGNNTCCTGGAAAGTCGTAACCAGCAGGTCCCTGTTGTATTCGGGGATCGCGCCCCCGGCCGGAGTCCAGAAGCTGTCGATATCCATGAGGAAATACGGTCCCTGTTGGGGCGGCGTGATCCGGCGCAGGTGGTAGTTCTGATCAAGCGCCTGACCGATTCCCGGGCCGTAGCGGATGATGAGCGACTTACCCGGTTGCGGTTCGCGGTATACCGCGGCGCCTTGCCACTCGGTGAGGGCCAAGCCGCTCGGGGCGATGCGCTGCGGTCCGATGAGCGGTTCGGAGATCCAGTTGGCCCAGTCGATGCGGCCATCGACGCCCGCGGGGACGCGGACCTCAAGGACATAGCGCAGGCCGATACGTTCCACCCCAACGATTGATGAAACTTGCGCCCGCGCGTCCACGACCCGCATCACAACCTCGCAGAAGGACTCGAAGTTGGTGTAGGAGGTGGTCTCGACGGTGATCGCTTCGCTCTTCAACGAAGCGGCAATTGTGTTATCGCGGTTGACGTAACGGACGAAGCGGTCAGCGGTTGGTGTCGGACTTCCGCCGGGGCCCATCCCCCAAGCCATATCCTGAGCTTGGCGTTCGATGGGCAGGTGCTCGGAGAGCAGGCGTTTGAGCTCCCGGCTCGATGACTCGGTGAGGGCATCCATCGCAGGGTGACGAACTTCCATCGTCACCAGGGCTACGGGCGCGTTGGGGTGGATCTCGTCATCGCTCATTGACGTAAGCATATCCAAGCCGTTGGCCGGCAGGCGCTGTGGTGGGTCGTTGCGGGGCCCGGACCGGGGCAAGCTGCTGAAAGCCCACACCGGGCTTTCTCCCATGCCTTGGCCGCGGCGCCGAAATCTTCTCGGTGACCCGCGACACCGGCGGGATCAGCCCAGCTAAAGGGCATTCTGGTGCCCCCAGCAGGGCTCGAACCTGCGACCTGCGGATTAAAAGTCCGTAGCTCTACCAACTGAGCTATAGGGGCGACGAAAATTCAGGATACTGGGTCGGCAACCGATGTTCGTTTGAGGATTGGGCCTACGGTGACCTAAGCTTGCGTGGCTTACAACGGTAACTGCGTTGCAAGTACCCCGGAGTGATTCGGTTCAGGCCCCCATCGTCTAGTGGCCTAGGACGCCGCCCTTTCACGGCGGTAGCACGGGTTCGAATCCCGTTGGGGGTACGCGCAACGGCGGCGACGTCGGAGCGAGCAGTACAGCAAGGCCCTGTGGCGCAGTTGGTTAGCGCGCCGCCCTGTCACGGCGGAGGTCGCGGGTTCGAGTCCCGTCAGGGTCGCCAATACGGCGAGGCACACACTGCCTTCCGGCCAGGTAGCTCAGTCGGTACGAGCGTCCGCCTGAAAAGCGGAAGGTCGCCGGTTCGATCCCGGCCCTGGCCACCGGTGCAGCCGCTACAGGCCCCGGCCGGCGCGGGCAAAACGCATTCGCTGCGCGCGCTGCGCGCCGCCGCACACCGCACCGGCAAAGGGGTGCTGGTGCTCGCGCCCACCGGTAAGGCCGTCGACGAGGCGATGCGCGATGAGGCTGGCGACCGCGGGTTCACGGTCGCCAAGGCGCTGCAGCTCATCGATTGCGGCCAGCTGAATCTGGACCGGCGCACCGTGCTCGTCGTCGACGACGCTTCCATGGTCGGCACCCCCGAACTACGACGGCTGCTTGAGGCCAGCACGGTCGCGCACACCAAGCTGGTTCTCGTCGGGGACGCTTACCAGTTGGCCCCGGTCAAATCCCGCGGCGGCATGTTCGAGCACCTGTGTGAGGACCTGCCGTGGTCGGCTCCGGCTCGGTGGGCAAGCGGCGCGCGATTGGAAGGCGTTCGAACCGCTGATCGGCCACGCCCCGCTCCGATGCCGTGTCTTGCTACGTATGTGTGGGTGGCAGGAGCCTAGCGTTAGGGTCGGCGGTGATTTGGTCGGTGTTGTTGTTGTAGTCGTAGAGTTCTGCGTAGCGGCCCCAGCCGATGGCGATGTCGAGTTGCCGTTGAGCGTCCTGGGGATTGAATCCGGGTTGGAGGATGTCGAGGAAGAATCCAGCGCGCAGCTTGCTGTCTGGGCAGTCGTGTAGGGCGTGGCAGATGGTGCGCACCAGGGGCGCGCGCGTGCGTGCTTGTTGAGCGAAGATCTGCTTGCTGGTTTGGATATCGGCGGTGGTGAAATCCTTGCCGGTGGGGGTGAGTTCGAGATCGCCGCCGCTGACGCGTACGAAGTCGAGCATCGCGGCAGCGTCCACCAGCGGCAGCAGGTCTCTCGCATCGATGCTCAGGTCGGCGGCGAGGTCGGGTATGTCAGCGCGCCCGCCCTTGCCGTAGACGATTTCGACCAGCCCGGCCAGCCCGCCGACGGTGGCTCTGGGTAGGGGGTGGCTGGTGGGTGTGGCGGAGCCGGGTTCGACAAGCGTGGCGGCGGGTCCGGTGCCGGTCAGCAGTCCGTAGAGTTTGTCGACGAGTGCTTCAAACGATGGCGAACGGCGATCGCGGGGACGCTCGATGCCGATGGGGAATTCGGCCAGGATGCGGCCGGGATTGCTGCTCAGCACGATGACGCGGTCGGCCAGCGCGATCGCTTCTTCGATGTTGTGGGTGACCAGGCAGATGGCCTTGGTTGGGAATTCTTGGCCGGTCCACAGGGTCATCAACTCGCTGCGCAGGTTTTCGGCGGTGAGGACGTCGAGGGCGGAGAAGGGTTCGTCCATCAGCAGCAGATCGGGTTGCAGCACCAGCGCCCGGGCGAACCCGACGCGCTGGCGCATCCCCCCGGACAGTTCTTTGGGGTAGGCGGACTCGAAACCGTCTAGCCCGATCAAATCGATGGCCTCCACCGCACGCTTACTCCGTTCGGCCGGCGGGATTTTGCGTGCTGCCAGTCCGAGCTCCACATTCTTTTGCACGGTCAGCCAGGGCATCAGAGCGAAGTTCTGGAATACCATCGCCGTACCAGGGTTGGCAGAGTCGAGTACCGCGCCGTGGTTGCGCGCCACACCGCTAGTGGGCGCGATCAGTCCGGCGATGATGCGCAGCAGTGTCGACTTGCCGCACCCCGAGCGGCCGAGTATTGCAACGACTTCGCCCACACGGATGTCAATGTTGATGTCATCGAGGACCATCAACGTGCCACCGTCGGGCTTGGGGAAGCTCTTGCCGACGTGGTCGAGGTGGATGATCACGTCATCTTCAGTCATGGGAAACCTCCGTCAAGCCGTTGCGGATCAGGATAAGGAAAAACGCCGCTCGGACAGGCGGTAGAGGCGCTGCCACAGCACAATGTTCGTCGTCACGACATAGAAGCTCATCGCGATCACGCCGATCAGCAGGCGCGGGGCGTCGCCCACCGCGGTGGCGTGCGTGATGTATGCGCCCAGCCCGGCAGCGGACAACGTGGTGTTGTGGTACTGGACGACTTCAGCGACGATGGAAGCGTTCCACGCACCCCCGGCCGCGGTGATACCGCCGGTGACATAGCTGCCGAAGATTGCGGGCAGTATCAAGGTGCGCCACCTCAGCAGCGTGGGCAGCCTAAGGCTGGCGGCGGCGTCACGAAGCTCGGTGGGGATCGCGCTGGCCCCGGCGATGACATTGAACAGGATGTACCACTGCGTGCCGAGCGCCATCAGCAAAATGCCGCCCCAGTTGATGCTGATCCCGGTGGCAAGCAGCAGCGCGGTGAACAACGGGAACAGGAAGTTTGCCGGAAATGACGCGAGCACCTGCACCACTGGTTGAGCCAGTCGAGTTACTTTGGGATTCATGCCAATCCATACTCCGATCGGCACCCAGATCAACGTCGAGACCACGACCACCACCACGACACGGGCGAAGGTGGCCAAGCCAAGCAGGGCGGCGTGGCCGACCTCGGCGAAGCCGACGCTGGCGGCGATGTATGCGATCACCCGGAAGGCGCCGTATCCCAGTCCGATTATCAGGGTGAGAACGAACACGGCGTCGCCGATTCGGCGGCGCACCGTTGACGTTTTCAACGGACCCCCGGTCATGCCGAAGACCGCCGTCACACGGTCGACCGGGTAGACCAACTTTCCGAGCGGACGGCCGACGATGCGGGGAAGGCGCGAGCGCCGAAGGACGTCGAGCGTGACACTGCGCGGCGCTTCGATGGCTTCAGATTCCTCGATGCGGAACCGTTCGGCCCATGCGGTCAGCGGTCGCCAAAACAGCGCGTTCACCCCGATGATCACCACGATCATGACCGCGATGGCCAGCAGCACTCTGGTCAGATTTCCCTGGTCGCTGGCGGATGCGACATAGGCGCCGATCCCGGGCAGGGCAAATTTATGGTTGTTGACGCTCAAGGCTTCCGACGCGGTGAGGAAAAACCAGCCCCCGCCGAAACTCATCATGCCGTTCCAGACCAGCGGAATCACCCCGCTGGGCAGGTCGACCCGCCAGAACCGCTGCCATCGTGACAGCCGCAAAAGCCGGGACGCCTCGTCTAAATCGTGGGGTTGGGTGATCAGCGATTGGTAGAACGCGAACGTCATGTTCCACGCCTGCGAGGTGAAGATCGCGAAGATCGACGCGCATTCCAAGCCCAGCAACGAGCCGGGAAACAAGGCGATGAACCCGGTGATGGTGATCGCGAGGAATCCCAGGACGGGCACGGATTGCAAGAAGTCCAACAACGGAATGAGCACCTTTTCGGCACGGCGCGAACGCGCCGCTGCGGTGGCATAGAAGAACGTGAACACCAACGACAAGCCCAGTGCGGTGAACATCCGCAGCAGCGACCGGGCGGCGTAATAGGGCAACTGGCTGGGGTCGGTCGACACCGACGAGGTCGCGCTCGGCACCGTCCACGGCACGGCCGTTCCGCGGCCGACGCGCACCACCAACCACAGCAGCACCGCGGCACCGACGAACACGGCGACGTCGGCGGCCCAGTTGCGTGCCGGGCGCACCGCCGCCGCCGCACCGTGGCCGGGGAATGTGTGGGCCAAGGTCATTCGCGCACCGCCCAATACTCACTGAAGTTGAGATGCCGCTGACGACTCCGCTAGAGCCAGGCCCAATGTTGGCGCAAGTAGCGCCTTATCACCAGTCGGGGGCAGTTGATCGCCGGCATCGCGACCGGGCGGCAACCCCGGCACACATGTTCACCGGTGGCCGCCACTATCCACCAGTGCGCAGCGCCCCATCCGGCAGACCCGCGCTCTGCGGCACGTTTAGCTGAGCGGGCCGGGGGCACCGCGGCGCCCCACGATCGGGCTGCCCTCGGTGCACTCAAGCGGTTCAAATGCGGTCCAGCGGCGGCGGGCGCGGCGGTGGTTAAGTGGGCCCGCCAGGGTGCTGCTGAACCGCCCTGATTCTCCGGGAGTCTCGGGCTATTGGATTTCGACCAGGGGCAGCACGACGTTTTCCGGTCGGTCGGCCATCAGAAACGCGGCGGCCAATGTCATGGCTGGTACTCCCCATTGAACGGCACCGACCAGGCCGGTGCGACCCAAGGCGGCTCGTCGCAGTCGAAGCCGTAACCACACACCGACGCGATTCCGCTGATCAGCGTGGACAGCACTCCGGCACTCACCCAGGGTCCGCGTCTGCTGCCGTCGGCTATTACGGCGATTCCGGTGATGAAGGTGAGTAGCGCCAGTATCGGTGTGGCCCATAGTGCGGCCTGCAATGTTCGTGCGGCGGGTTCGGTGGCCGAATCGGATCGTATGCGGGCCAATTCGGCGCTTTGCGCTCCAACGGTGATCGTCAGGGCGATCGCGATGGTGATATGGGTGGCCAGCAGCTTCAATGACCGGCGCTGAATCGGCGGCGCTGGTGATCAGATCGACACGGCCGCCGGGTTCAGGCGAAGGGTGGTGGACGGCAGTCGCCCGGCCGTCGTCCACCCATGGCTGCCTGGTCGATAGCGCGGTCATGGATAGAGCACCACGACGTCGGCGACGCAGGCCGGACGCGATTCGCCGTCGATCTCGTACATGAGGGTGAAGACTGCCTCCACGCCCGAGATCTTCTGCTCGGCGCTCATCACTGTGACAGTGGCCCGAATCTGTGACCCAACATGTACCACTGGCGCGGAAAACCGTACGTTGTTAACGCCGCAATCCAATGCCGCGATCAGTTGGCGAACCTGCAAGACTTGCGAAATGACTACCGGCGCGAGCGATAACGCGAAGTACCCTTGCACGACGGTGCTCTTGAACGGTCCCTTCGGGGCCCGGGCCGGGCCGGTGTGGATCCACTGGTGATCACCGGTGGCCTCGGCGAACAGGTTCACCCGGCGCTGGGTAATCCTTATCCACTCGGTGGTACCGAGCCGCTGACCGACCAGCTTAACCAGATCGGCCGGCTCATCGAGAACCGTTGTCATGCATCCCTCTCATCCGGGCAGCGGGATGATTGGACGATCCGAGCGGCGGCGTCTCCGGCAGACCATAGCCGGCGATCGTGTAACTGCGTTCGGGAATCGAGCCGGCAGTGGCACCGCGATCAAGCGCAAGGTACGGCATGTCGACTCCCCGTCCACGACCGGTCGTTCACCGTTCAATCGTCTCGGTTTCCGTCATGGTTGTGGTTGTCTCGGAGAACAAAATCGGTACCTCGCTGCTGTTATGAAGCACAGCGTTCGGGCGCGTGCCCGGATTTATCGTGGCGCGCAATTGCATTGCGGTTTTCGATACGAGCGGACCTCGTCGCGGTCGCGCTGGTGCCCGTGAGTCACGCCGGCAGCGATGCTAATAGCGCCCCGTCAGCGGCGTTGAAGGTTAGGCTGATGGCCATGCCGTCAGCAGGCTGGGCACTGCCCTTTGAACGTCGAGTCGCGTCGTCGGCTGAGCCTCAAACGCAACTGTCGGAGATCGGCGCAGAACTGGGTCGGCGTACCGACGAGTTAGCCTGCAATATCGCGGCAAGGATCCGAGCCGATATCACGTTCTACAAAGACACCCGTGTGGTTTCTGACGATGAGTTACAGGCAAGTTGCACGGAAAACGTTCGCTTTTTCTCTCGCTGTTTACAGGGCGGTGAGGCATTTGATCCGTCGGCTGCGGTCAAGCTTGGCACCCAACGCGCCGCCGCTGGTGTACCGCTGCCGGCGTTAATGGACAGCTATCGCATCGGTCTGCATTGCGTGTGGGACATGATCTCCGAGATTGCGAATCGCCCCGGGGGAAGCGTCGGCCGCGACGCCTTACTCGCAGCCACCGAGCGGGTGTGGCAGGCCCAAGATCTTTACACCACTACCATGGCCGGTGCCTATCGCGAGCAGGCCATGCACGAGGTGCTTGCAGACGAAGCCGAGCGGGCCGCGCTGACCGAAGCGCTGTTAGAAGGCCGCGTCTTCGACGACCGCACCGTCTGGGACATTGCCCAGTTGCTGCGACTACCGCAACGGGGCCCCTACGTGGTCATCGCCGCCGACGTCCCGACCGTGGGTAAACAACCACTGCGCGGGATCGCGAGCATCCTCACCAGCGTTGATGTGTCCTCGGCTTGGCGTTTGCTGCCCGACCTGCAGATCGGGATCGCCTATATCGCTTCGCAGCACACTCATGACGCGTTACTGACAGTGCTGCGTCGCGTCGCGACTACACCGGTGGGGATCAGTCCCCCTTTCGACGACCTGGCCGGCACCGCTCAGGCGTTGCGGTACGCGCGATTCGCTCTCAACGCAAGAAATCCATCCGGCGCAACAGTTGTCGTGTTCGATGACTCAGTGCTCGGCGTCGCGGCAGTCAGCGCCCCTGAGGTCACTAGCAAAATAGAGAGTGTCGTCCTCGCCGGCTTTGAAAGCCTCCCAGCCGACGACAAAGACACGTTGTTCACAACGCTGAAAGCGTGGATCGACCACAACGGCTCCCTCTCCGACACCGCGGAAGCGCTTTACTGCCACCCCAACACCATTCGATACCGGCTGCGTCGCATCGAACAACTCAGTGATCGTTCGCTGAAAGTTCCTCGCGACCTCGCCGAGCTATGCCTGGCCGTTGAAGTCCGCGAGCGCCTCCCGTGAGGAGGCGCTCAAGCGACGGAGTGGCCGCAAGTATCGCACTGAATTCGGTGCCAGGCTTGTACGCTGGCGAGAACATTAATCCGCTTACCAACTAACCGAAACGAGTTGAGCCTTAACAATGACCGCCGCCCAGCGCGGCGCCCTCCCCGCGGTGTTGCGTTGTGACAACGGCCCCGAATTGGCCTGCAGCGCATAAGGGCCGACTGGGCTCGCGGCCAAGTTGGCTTGCACTTCATCCCGCCCGGCGACCCTCTGGCGCAACGGCTACGTCGAACCCTTCAATTTGATGCGCATCCCTGCGCCGCCGCACACTCGAGCATTGAAGAAGCGCCATGTCCATGTCGATGTCAGCAGGCACAACGTCAATCGGCTTTCGCTGTCCCGGTGAATAACAAAGTCCCCGCCGCGCGGTACTTAGGGAGTGTCTTGTAGCCCTTGGCGGCATTCTGCAGGTCATCACCATCGGTGTGCGGAGCCGCATGCCGCGGCGTCCGTGCACCACACCCTCACTCGTTGTAGCCCCGACTAATCGTAGGCGGCACACCGTGTCCCGGCGAACAATGACGTACAGGCCGCCAGTACCGACGATGCATCTGTGGCGGAAGTTCCGCCCGAGCTGACATAGGAGCCATCGATGCCAAACAACGACATAAGGGCAGACTTCGAGAAGATCTCTGACAAGGCCAAAGCCGCGACCGACGAACTCAAGGCCACCGGCCACCGGACCCGGGATCAGCTCGAAACCGACGTTGCCAGGGTGCGAGACCGGGCGACCGCGGCCGCCGACAAAGTGGGAGCCAAGGCGGGTGCCGCACGCGATGACGCGTCGTCGCAGTGGCAGGCGGTCCGCGACAGCTGGCGTGCCCACGTGACCAAAGCACGCGCAAGCGTCAAAAGCGCCGCGGATAAGCTCGACGCGCACCAGGCGGCGCGGGACGCCGATCGGGCACAGGCATACGCCTACGACGCGATCGCCTTCGCGCTAGACGCTATCGACGAAGCGGAATACGCGACGCTCGCCGCCGTGTACGCGCGAGCTGACGCCGTCGAGCAGCAAGTATGATCCCGGAATACCAATGCGGTTATAGCTATCCGTGACGTTGCGGTAGGGGCGTGCGCGAGAGCGCACCGGGAACGCATCCGCAGGCTCGTCCCCGGTGAGCTAGATGTCTGGTAAGCGCACCGTTGATCACGCGCTCGAACCGGAACGCGTCTCGATCCACGCCTACCGCATGCGAGACCACTGTGGCTGATCTCATCGAACATATCCGACAGCTCCTCGCCGACCACCGCACCGACAACCTAAGTAATACTTCTCGGGCTGAATGCACTTGTAGTGCACAATCTTTAGCGCATTATTCCCGTCTCTTGGATCAACGGATCGTCGATTGCTTGGATCTACGCGCGGAAATGGCCGGTAACGAGATCTGCTATGTGAGTGCATGGTTCGACGATGAGCTAACGAAACTGGGGGGCGCTGAACAGCTCTTGAACTACCACTCCATCACCTCGAGCGTGAAGGCGCGGTTACCCATAGATTACCTCTGAGCGCCGGTACCCGGTGTCCGAAGCACAGTCCGGATGCAGCCGGCGAGCAAACGGGCGCCGGGTACCGGGATCACGCGCTCCATGAACCCGTCACGGGTAGAGCACGATGACCTCGGCGAGGCACGCTGGGTGTTTCTCGCCTTGAATCTCGTAGGTCAACGCGAATATAGCTTCCACGCCTGCGGTTTTCTGCTCTGCGCGTATCACGCTGACTGTGGCGCGGACGTGCGAACCCACCCGCACCGGCGCGGGAAACCGCACCTGGTTGAGCCCGTAGTGCAATGCCGCCGTCTGTTCACGGATCTGCAGTACACGCCCGATGACGATCGGCGCTAGCGACACGGTCAGATAGCCGTGCGCGATGGTGCCCTTGAATGGACCGCCCGCCGCGCGCCCCTGATCGGTATGGATCCACTGATGATCTCCGGTGGCGTCGGCGAACAAATCCACCTGCTGTTGGGTGATTTTCATCCAGTCGGTGGTGCCCAAACGCTGGCCCACTCGATTCAACAGATCCGTCGCTGTGTCTAGGTACGTTGTCACACAGGGGCCTTCCCCCGCATCGGCGGCCGGACCGAAAGCAGATAGCTGCCCGACACAGGCTCTGCCGGTCCAATACCGGTACCGGCGGGTGCGGCTTCCTTCGTGCTGGCCCGAATGGCACACCACGCGAGGCAAATAGGTGGCCCGCAGTCGGTGTGTTGGTGGCGCAACCCGGCCAAGCGGCCGGGGCGCAGCTGCCTACGGCGCCGAGCTGGCAGCCGGCCCGTGGGAAGGCACAGTCGCCGCCTCGCGGGCCAGGCTGAGACCCGAGTGTTCCACCACGTGTTGGGCATGATCCGCTCAGCTTGGCTCGCTGCCGAACTGATCCGGAGCAGATCTGTTGGCGCCGTTCCCTTTCCGGTCGCTGCGATACTCGCGGCATGTATCGGGTCGGACGCACGATTAGTCACCTGGGCTCCGTCCGCCGTGAGTTAACTTACAACTTAACCATCCCTATCTAAGGGTCCCGACTTCATGCGAGGTTCAGATTGTCCACAGCGACACCGCGGCGGCACTGATGTTGTCCTCCAGAACAACCGCGTCGGCACACCGCGGAGGAACAATGAATTCCGGGTAAGACCCCCACGAACCGACTTGATTAAGGAGTTGCCATGAGCGATACCGCGCGTCTTGTTTCCGGCCTGCTGAAACATGTTTGGACTTCAGCAGTAGTGTTCGGTGTTCTGGCCGTGATTCTCGGCACGGTGATCCTAGGGTGGCCGGCACCATCGATCGTCGTGGCAGCCGCGCTATTTGGTGCGTATCTGGCGGTTTCCGGCGTCGCGCTGGTGATTCTGGCATTCCGCCTGCCCGTGGCCTCAGGTGCGGGACGATTTTTGAGCTTTATCAGCGGCGTGATATCTGTCATCCTCGGGATTTTGGCGTTTCGTCACTTCGGCGAGGGGTACGCGATTCTGCTGCTGGCGATCTGGGTAGCGGTCGGATTCATCTTCCGGGGTGTGTCCTCAGTGGCATTGGCAATCAGCGAGCCGCGAGTTCCCGGCCGAGGATGGGCAATCTTTTTCGGTGTCGTCAGCCTCATCGCCGGCTTCACGGTGTTGGGCTATCCGTTCGACTCGATCGTGACATTGGCGCTGGTAGTCGGAATCTGGCTGATCATCCTCGGCGTGGTGGAGGTGATCTCCGGGTTCGGCATACGCAGCGATGCCAAGAAGGTCGAGAGCATCACCGCTACCATCGGCCAACCGGACTTCGCCAGATGACGCGGTCGGTTCCGCCGGCCGCCTCCCGCAAGCCATGAAGTAACACGGACCTCCTTGATACATCCGATCGTCAGTGCAGCATCGCCGGGTAGGAGGAAGCGTGGTGCTGTGTCACATCGTGGCCTGACGACAGTTCTGACGACGGCGATGACGACGGTCGGGCTTCCTGACACCCCCACCTAGACGATTGAACTCGTATCGTGCCCCGTCAAACCATCCGCCCCTGCCTACGGATCAGAAGGTTGGGAGTTCGAAACTCTTCGGCCGCGCTCGGGCGGGCTATTGCTTGGCGAAGCTGGCTTGAATGGCGTCTACGGCTCGTGAATTGATAGGGAGATCCCTTATCGATTCTGGGGTCCTTCTAATCAGTCCGCAGTGCGACGATAAGCCGGCAAGTTGCCGGCGAGCTCGTCGAACAACCCCTGGTTGAGGCCGAAGGCGACCTTCACCTCGTCGACCGCACGACCGACCTGGTCGGCGTCGAGGACGAGTCCGTCGAGTCGGGCCCGATAGGCGTCCTTGTAGGGCTTGGCCCGAACCGGGAATTCGTAGAACGCGAGTCCGGCACCGCCCAGACCGAACGTGCGGTCGAGCATCTTGCCGATGATCTGGCCGCCCGAGAGGTCGCCCAAGTAGCGGGTGTAGTGATGGGCCACCAGCGCGCCGCCCCATGAGGCGCCGGCGATCCGGTCACGGTAGGCCTGAGCAGCGGCGGATTCGACTCCGTGCGCGGCGCCGGGCGCCCAATGCTCCAGGTCGGCATCGATGGCCGCCACGCGCTCCAGCGCCGGGTCGTACACGGCGGCAATCAACGGGTCGTCGCGGCGGGCCCGCACGGCGTCCTCCAGCGCGCCGTAGACCACGCGCAACCGCAGCAGGTAGTCGGCGTAGCCCCGGTTATTGACCCGGCCCGCAAGCAGTTCCGACACAAACGGAGATTGCTCCGCGGCGTCGTGCTCGGCCGTCGAGCCCTCCTTCATCGCGACCGAGAGGGGTTGGACGGTCTCGGCGGCACTCAGTGACATGCTCTGCTCCCGGTGGTCGGCGAATCCGCTGACAACATGTCAAAATGATACTGACAGTCTGTCAAAAAGCCTAGTCCAGCCGCGCTCGGATGTTCTCCTACGGAGTTGACCCGAGCGCACGCAGGACAAACCGTTCGGTCGAGGCCTTCGACAGATCGCGAGGCGCAAGGCAGGCGTGGATCAACGACATCGTGGCGGCCTCGTCCTCGATGGCGAATTTTCCGCTATCCGCGCCGTCGGTCAGGATCTCCCGCAACACGTCCTCGATGGCCATCACATGCTCGCGGATCGCGCGCATCGTGTCCTGCGACAGTGCGCCGTACAGCTGCGGGCCAAGTCCCATGTGGAATTGCTGACCGGCGTCGAGCTGATATCTGATGTAGATCGTCAACCGCTCCACCGGGTCGGCTACATCGGACAGCTCGGCACGTAGTCCCTCTATATAACGGCTCGTCTCGTGGGTTGCGAACGCGACAACAACCGCTTCCTTGTCGGCGAAATGGTGGTAGATCGCGGTCCGCCCGATGTCCGCCGCAGCCGCGAGTTTGGCCATCGTTATTGCGTCAAAGCTGTGCTCGGTCATCAGCACCGCGAAGGCCTCGAAGACGCGTCGCTGGACCTGTTCGCGGTGCTCCTCGACGGATGAAGCGCTGATCTTGGGCACTTCGCGACTCTAACCCCGGGTCTTCCCGTGCGCTGCCGACTGAGCTGCCGACTGGAAATGTGCGCGGCCACCCGCAATGATCCAACGAGCGGTTATCGGAAAGCCTTAATGCGCGATATCGTCACTGTTTCGGGTAACGCGCGTCGTCGCGATATTTTGGGCGGCAACACTATTAGGGGCTTTAGAACAAGCCCGAGGTTGGTAATGCCGCGCCCCTGACCGGCGGCAGG
>PLSK01000337.1:0-1522 GCA_003165155.1 Mycobacterium sp.
CGGCCTGGGGCGCCTACGGCGAGAAGATGATGTACGGCAAGACCGTCACCGGCGTCATCCGATCCACCTTCGTGGTGGACGAAAAAGGCAAGATCGCTGTTGCCCAGTACAACGTCAAGGCCACAGGCCACGTGGCCAAGCTTCGTCGCGACTTGTCGGTCTAGTCACTTCCCGATCGTCCACCGCTGTGGTGTGGCCGAGGCGGTGCTGCATGGAAAGATGGTTGCCAGCATTCACTGGATTTCGAGCTAGGTGCGTATCTAATGAAGGTCCTGCTATCCATTGCAGCGGTCCTGGCGGGCGCCACGACCCTCGCGGCAACGGCGCACGCAGATCCGAACGACGCGGAGTTCCTCCAAAACATCCGCAACGGCATGGGACTAGAGGTCAACGACGGACCGGCCCTCATCAACGAGGCGCACGAACTCTGCAGCGAGCTGAAGAAGGGCACGCCCTATAAGACAGTTGTGTCGACCCTCTTTCAGGGCAACGGCAACTTGGGTCCCGACGGAGCTGCCTATTTCGTCAGCGCCAGCGCTCAGGCCTACTGCCCGGAACTCGTCGCCGAATGAGTTGGATGCTTAGGGCGCTCGGGGTCGGATTACTTCGGTATGAGGTTGGTAATGCAGAAGGGATGGCCCGCCGGATCGATCAGGACCCGCCAGTGATCCGGATTGGGCTGAAGTTCGGCCTTCGTGGCGCCCAGGGCGAGGATTCGAGTCTCCTGACCGTCGAGGTCCGAGACCGCTAACTCCAGGTGCAGCTGTTTGGGCACCGTGCCGTCCGGCCAGGTAGGACGTTGGTGGTCAGCGACACGTTGAAAGGTGAGCAGGACGCCCGTTCCTTGTAGGGCCAGAAAATCCTCGGAGGAGAACATCACCTCCAGGCTCAATACGTTTTTGTAGAACTCGCCCAACACAGCGGGGTCTGGGCAATCGACCGATACTGCCCCCAGCCGAACGTCCGCCACCATAAACGCCTCCATTGCCGCCGACTCGGTTACCCATCATTCATAGATAATCACCGCACGCCCTAGGTTGGCCAGTAACAACGCTTCGGCGACAGCGGCGCGTTCCAGCACACCCAGATGCAGGCTCTCGTTGATGCTGTGCGCCTGCGTCGCGGGGTCTTCGACTCCGGTGACGAGAATCTTCGCCAGCGGGAACGCGGCGGCGAACTCGGCGATGAACGGGATCGAACCACCCATGCCCATATCGATCGGGTCCGTGTCCCAGGCCTGCCGGAACGCGGCCCGTGCGGCGTCATAGACGGCTCCGGTGGCGTCGATCGCGTAGGGCTCACCTTTTTCTCCGCGGGTGACGCTGACGTGTGCGCCCCACGGGGTGTGTTGCCGCAGATGGGCGGTCAATGCGTCCAGGTGCGCCTCGGCGTCGCCACCGGGCGCGACCCGCATGCTGATCTTGGCCCGGGCCCGCGGAATGAGCGTGTTCGACGCCGCCGCAACGGTTGTGGTGTCGATGCCGATCACCGTGATCGCCGGTTTGGCCCACATCCGCTCGGG
>PLSK01000337.1:1533-2530 GCA_003165155.1 Mycobacterium sp.
ACCAACACGCTCAGCGCGTCGGGAACCACACCGCCCCACAGACCAGAGTGCAGACCGTGGTCCAGCGTGGCGACCTCGACCACGCAGTCCACCAGCCCGCGCAGCGATACCGTCAACGCCGGGATCTCGGTGCTCCAGTTGTCGGAGTCGGCGATGACGATCACGTCGGCGGCCAGCGCGTCGCGGTGGGCGGCGAGCAACCGGCCCAGTGACGGCGAGCCGGACTCTTCTTCGCCCTCGACGAACACCGTCACACCCACCGGCGGATTGCCTTCGTGCGCCCTGAACGCCGCCAAATGCGTTGCGATACCCGCCTTGTCATCGGCGCTGCCGCGGCCGTAGAGTCGCCCGTCACGTTCGGTCGGCTCGAACGGCGGCGAGACCCACTGGCTACGGTCGCCTTCGGGCTGAACGTCGTGGTGGCAATACAGCAACACGGTGGGCGCGCCTGGGGGCGCCGGGTGCGACGCGATGACCGCCGGCGCGCCGCCCTCGCTGACAATTCGTACATCGGCAAAACCCGCCTGCGTCAACAGATCCGCCACCGCCTTCGCGCTGCGGTGCACCTCATCGCGTCGGCCGGGGTCGGCCCACACCGATTCGATCCGCACCAGATCCTCGAGGTCGCGCCGCACCGAGGGCAGCACATCGCGGACGCGCTCAACCAGATCACTCATCGCTCGAGACTAGTCGGCGCGAGCAGACGCAGAGTCGCACGCGTACCCGAGCATTTGTACGATTCCGTGTCTGCTCGCGATCAGGACGTTTCGAGGATGGCGACCGCGGCCGCGGTGTCCCCTTCGTGCGTCAACGAGACATGGATCGTCACATCGGCCAGATGCTTGGCCACTGCCCCGGTCAGCCGGACCCGCGGTCGACCCCACATGTCCGTGACCACCTCGATATCGCGATGGATCGCCTCCGGCAGCACCGGCCGCTGGGCGAACCGCGACCCCGACCAGGCCTTGATCACCGCCTCCTTGGCGGCCCAGCGCGC
>PLSK01000263.1 GCA_003165155.1 Mycobacterium sp.
GCCGCGCTTGCGATCACCACGAGTCACCTGCTAGTCGCCGTGCATCAGAGACCAGCGGTTCAAGGCGTCGCGGGTGCGATCGTCGCCCGCCTCGATGCGCGGTTGCTGTCCGTCCAGCCCGGCGCCCCACACCGCGCTGGCGACGGCACGCACGATGGACAGCTCGTCACCTTGTTGGTCGCCTTTCCCGGTGCTGACGGTTATCCCCTCGGCACCGATGGCGACCTGCCAACCCGTCCGTGGCCCGACCGCGAGCGACTCCGCGTTCTCGTGCAGCGAGCGCAGATCACGGGCGATATAGCTGGGCCGCTGGGCGGGTGCGGCAAATACCGCTTCGCGGGCCGTGCTGACCCCGGTGAGCACCATCAGGCTCGGCAGCCCGGCGGCGTTGGCGCCCTCGATATCGGTGTCCAGGCGGTCGCCGATGACCAACGGGTTGCGGAAATCCCCTCGCGCCACCGCGTCGTTGAGCAGTGTCGGCGCCGGTTTGCCTGCCACCTGAGGTTCCGCGCCGGTGGCCGCTCTGAGCGCGGCCACCAAAGATCCGTTGCCGGGCAACAATCCCCTTTCGGTGGGCAAGGTGGGGTCGACATTGGCCGCCACCCACAACGCACCGGCCCGAATGGCCAGAGCCGCCTCGGCAAGGTCCGGCCACCCGATGGTCAGCGAAAGCCCTTGGACGACGGCGACCGGCTTGTCTTCAAACCGTCGCACCGGACGCAGTCCGACCGCGGCGATCTCGTTTGCCAGCGATTCGGTGCCGACGATGAGCACCCGCGCGTCGGACGGCAGCTGCTCGGCGAGCAGGTGGGCGGCACTCTGCGCACTCGTCACAACGTCGTTGCTGGTGGCGGTGAAGCCGAGTTCGCGCAGGTGGGCCGCGACCTCATCGGCACTGCGGGATGCGTTGTTGGTGACATACAGCTTGCGGCCGTCCACCTGATCCAACGACTCGACCGCGCCGTCAGTGGGCTCGTGGCCGCGGAACACCGTCCCGTCCAGATCGATCAGCAGGCAATCATATTCCCGTGCAATGGTTTTCATCTCTTGCGGCATCTATCTCAAGTCAGCCCAGCTCACTGACTCGGTCTTCGGCGTCGGTGACGCCCTCAGTGTCAGCGGCGGCAGAGCGAAGGAACCATTCCAGCGCCTCGTCCTTGCGGTCGAGCACCAGCAGCGTGTCGGCGTAGGCGTAGTACAACCGCGCGGCGGTCGAGCCGGTGCGGCCTGTTAACAGCTGCGGCGTGGACAACACCGTCAGCGCCTGCTCGATCTGCCCGAGATCCGCCCTGGCCCCGGCGGCAACGATCCGCACCTCGTCGGCGTCGTCACCGCTGAGCTGCGCCGCCTCGGGTCCGCGGGCGAGTTCGATCGCCCTCTCCGGACGGCCGAGCCCGCGTTCGCAATCGGCGATCAGCGCAAGCAACGAAGACTTGCTGCCCATTCGGCGGGCCGCGCGTAATTCCGCCAGCGCCTGGGCCCAGTCGCCGCAGTGATAGGCGGCGATTCCTACCGCCTCGCGAACCACGGCGATCCTGCTGGCCCGGGCCCGCGCCGCACGGGCGTGACTCAGCGCGGCCTCGGGGTCCTCGTCGATGAGTTCACCGGCGGCAACCAGATGACGGGCCACCGCATCCGCGGTGGCCCGATCCAACGTGCTTAGTTCACGCCGGATATCGGGTGCCAGCTGCTTGGCGTCCACGCCGGGCGGTATCTCAGGCCCGTCATGCTGGGGGCGATCGGCGGCTGCACCGATGCTCTGCGGCTGAGCTTGGCGCGCACGGTCGGGGCCCGACCAGCGCTCGGAGCGCGGCCCGCGCCGCGGTGCACCGCCAGATCCCGGCCGGGTTCGTCGCTCACCGTCGTGCTTTTGCCTGTCGTCGACCACGCGTGCCGTTCACCTCGGTTGCTGCTTGGGGTTTTCTGCAGAGGATACGGCAGGCGATTCGCTATTCCTTCCCTATTCCAAAGCTCCGCTACCAGCGGCGCATTTATCAGGCCTGTAGCCGGTTCGGCAGCAGTGCCGCCATTACCGCCGGGCAATATGTCGCGATCGCGACGAGGGTGAACGCCCCAGCCACTTGGTGGGACATCCCAGTCCCGTCAGCCATTCTGGAAGTAACCGAGTCAAATGACCCATCCGGCTGGACGAGCATCGGACACACCGACTGACCCAACGCCATGGTGCTGGCCGGTTGGCTGTAGGAGATGCCGGCATTCGTGAGGGCCACCAGGAATGCATTGCCCATCATGTCGGCGTGTATGGGTGCGGCCAGTGTCGCGGCCGCGGCGGCCAAGCCTCCGGTCGCTCCGAGAAACCGCAGCAGCGACGCCTGCCCCGCCAGTCGCAATGGCCACCTGTAACCGATTAGCTGCGCCGTCATATCTCATTTCTCATCAGCTGGTCACCGCACCTGTCCGCGCAAAATACTGTGACAACAGTGACGGACAAGAATCACATCTACAACACGGTGAGATAAAGGTTTACGCACTGACGCGTTTCGCGATGCCGGGGTGTGTGGGACGAGTTGTACGGGCGCTAGGCCCTTTCTAGACCTTTTCGATCCCGGCGATGTTGCGCTTGCCGCGGCGCAGCACCAGCCAGCGGCCGTAGAGGAAATCCGATGCCTGCGGCGCCCATTCATCGCTGTCGACGCGAATGTTATTGACCGACACACCACCTTCGCCGATCGTGCGCCGCGCCGCGCCCTTGCTGGCAGACAAACCCGTTGCCACTAGTAGATCGATGATCCCGTCCGGACTGCCGGGTTTGAGCTCGGCGACCGACGCCTCGCGCAATGCCGCCGCCAACGTCGCCTCGTCGAGGCGGTCCAGATCGCCCTGGCCGAAGAGTGCCCGGCTCGCGTGCTCGACCGCCTCGGTGGCCGTCTCGCCGTGCAGCAGAACGGTCAGCTCCCTGGCGAGCCGACGTTGGGCGGCACGTTGTTGCGGCCGTTCGGTAGTCGACTGTTCCAGCTCGGCCAGTTCGTCGGCGGACAGGAAGGTGAACCACCGCAGATACCGGATCACGTCGGCGTCGGCGGTATTGACGAAGTACTGATACCAGGCATATGGACTGGTCAGTTGCGGGTCAAGCCACAAACTTCCGCCACCGGTGGATTTGCCGAATTTGGTGCCATCGGTGGCGGTCACCAACGGGACCGTGAGCGCATGCACTGTCGCACCGAGCTTTTGGCGCACCAGGCGAACCCCGGCGATGATGTTGCCCCACTGATCCGAACCGCCGATCTGCAGCGCGCAGCCGTGCCGCCGGTGCAATTCGACGTAGTCATTCGCCTGCAGCAGCATATAG
The DNA here is from genome assembly GCA_003165155.1 of Mycobacterium sp. GTDB lineage: Bacteria > Actinomycetota > Actinomycetes > Mycobacteriales > Mycobacteriaceae > Mycobacterium. Next base: position 3,314 of record PLSK01000263.1, read on the forward strand.
CTGAACTCGGTGTAGGAGATCCCCTCCCCGTCGAGGCGCCGACGGATGGTGTCGCGGTCCAGCATCACGTTGACCGAGAAGTGCTTGCCAAGGTCGCGCAGGAACTCGATCGCCGACATGGCGCTGGTCCACTCGAGGTTGTTCTCGACTATCGCGCCGGTGGCTGAGGCCTGTGAGGCCCCCGCATCCGAGAAATCGACGAAGCGCTCCAGCTGCCCGCGGATCCGTTCCGTCCAGTCGGCGACGGTGTCCGCCTCGTTGAGGCTGCGCTCCCCAATATCGCGCGGGTCGCCAATCATGCCGGTGGCCCCGCCCGCGAGCACGATGGGACGGTGGCCGGCTTGCTGAAAGCGCCGCAACGCCAACAGCGGTACCAGGTGCCCGGCATGCAGGCTTGGCGCGGTCGGATCGAAGCCGGCGTACACCGTCATCGGCCCGCGCTGCGCCTCGGCGGCCAGCGCATCGAGGTCGGTGGACTGCGCAATCAAGCCGCGCCAGCCCAGCTCGTCGAGGATCATGTTTGAGCATCCTACTTAGTCGATGCTTAGTGCCTTGGCCTTCAGATCCCCGTCGGGCCCACCGGAGCGCGGCGATCTAACCACGGCGCCACCCGGACGACGCCAACCACCGGGCGTGCGCATTCCAGTCGTCGGCGATAGCTGTCGGCAGGCCGGTGGGACATGCCACACGGCCGACCATGACCGCCACCGCGTTGGCCGCATGGATGTGCCGAAAAGAATGAGCGGCCGCGGCCCGCCGGCTAGGTCAACCCATTCGTCCCGGGCAGGCCTAACAGTTGGCCGCCGCTACCGCCGGTGCCGGCGGTGGCGGGGGTACCCACGTTGGTCGCGCCGGTCCCGGCGTTGCCGCCGCCGCCGCCGTTGCCGACCAACACGGCGTTGCCGCCGTTCCCGCCGTTTCCGCCGTTACCGGGACCGCCCCCGCTTTCGGTGTCGCCGCCGTCGCCGATTCCGCCGTCACCGCCAGCCCCGCCGCTGCCGAACAACCCGCTGGCTCCGCCGTTACCGCCGTTGCCGCCGTTACCGCCGTTGGGGGGAAGGCTGTTTACGCCGTCGCCGACCCCACCGTTACCACCTGCCCCGCCGTTCCCGACCAATATCGCGCCGTGGCCGCCGTTGCCGCCGATGCCGCCGATGGCTCCAGACCCGCCCTGCGCAGCTGCGCCGCCGTTGCCGAACAGTCCAATGGCGTTGCCACCATTGCCACCGGTGCCGCCGATTTGGGTATTGCCGTAGCCCTCTCCGCCTATGCCGCCTCCCCCGCCATTGCCGAACAAGACCCCGCCATTGCCGCCACCCCCACCGGTGCCGCCGTTGGCGTTAACGCCGTCGCCGCCGCCGGCGCCGTTACCGCCGGTGCCGATCAGCCCAGCGTTACCGCCAGTTCCGCCAGCTCCGCCGGTTCCGTTGTCCGCGAATCCGCCGTTACCGCCAGCCCCGCCGTCAGCGAACAGTATCCCGCGGGCGTTGCCACCAGCCCCACCGTTACCACCGCCGAAGGTCCCGAGGCCGCCCGTTCCACCAGCCCCACCGGTGCCGACCAGCAGCCCGCCGAGCCCGCCGTTCCCACCGACCCCGCCGTCCCCAACCGTCACAGAGTTGAACCCGCCGAATCCTCCAACGCCGCCAGCCCCGCCAACGCCTATTAGTCCGGCGCTGCCACCGCCCCCGCCATTGCCGCCGTTAGCGCCGACCCCGCCAGCCCCGCCAGTCCCGCCGTTGCCGAACAGCAGCCCGCCGTTGCCGCCGACGCCACCAGCCCCACCGTTGTCGGCGCCCGAGGCGACGAGGCCAATCCCGCCAGCCCCACCGGCCCCGCCGTTGCCGAACAGCCCGGCGTTGCCGCCATTACCGCCCGCCGCGCCGTCGAAGTTGGGGGGCCCGGTCGTGTACCCGCCGTCGCCGCCCCGGCCGCCGTCACCGCCGTTGCCGAACAAGAAGGCATTGCCGCCGTTGCCGCCGACCCCACCATTACCGCCCGCTTGGGAGAACCCGCCTAACCCACCGGCTCCACCGTTGCCGTATATCAGGCCACCGTTGCCGCCAGCTCCGCCGATTCCGCCCGTCCCGGCTTGGGCCACACCGCTGTTGGCGAACCCGCCATTGCCGCCAATGCCGCCGTTGCCGAAGAGCAGCGCGCTGCCGCCCGCGCCACCGGCACCGCCGGTGATGCCGGTGCCACCGATCCCACCGTTACCACCGTCACCGATCAGCCCAGCGGCACCGCCGGACCCGCCTGCGCCGCCGTTGAGGGTGAATTGACCGGGCGTGCCAGAGCCGCCGTTGCCGCCGTTGCCGATCAGCCACCCGGCATTGCCGCCATTGGCCCCGGTCCCCGGCGCCCCGTTAGCGCCGTTGCCGATCAGTGGGCGACCTGTAAGCAGCTGGCTGGGCGTGTTGATCGCGGAGAAGAATTCCTGCTCTAGGGTCTGCAACGGCGACGCGCTGGCCGCTTCGGTTGCCGCATAGGAACTTCCAGTGCCGCTGAGCGCTTGCACAAACTCGGTGTGAAATGCTGCCGCCTGCGCGCTCAGTCCTTGAAACTCTTGGGCGTGGCTAGAGAACAGCGACGCGATCGCCGCCGACACCTCATCCCGGGCCGCGGCCAGCACTCCCATTGTGGAGGGCACCGCCGCCGCGTTGGCCGCATGGATCGCCGATCCGATCCCGGTCAAATCCCCGGACGCTGTGGCAAAAGCCTCCGGCACGGCGGTGATAAAAGACATCTGGGCTCCACATCGTTAGAGGGCGACTCGGCCTCACGAGACAACTTCAGGACAGTTCGCGGGACGCTACGCGCCTCTCATTGGCTTTCCACTACATTTACGCAAACTGGATTTTCCATTTTACGTCGCCGAAACACTTGGGGAAACGGCAGGTTTACAGATCACCGAAGCTAGTGCGGACCAGCACCGACGATGTTCGGACGCGCGGATCATCGGGCCAGCGATCAGCTCGCGACGTCGGAAGTTCATGGGAAATGCAAGCGGTTTGGGTTTGTCAACAGAAAGTCAGCCGTTCCTTCATCGGCGACCAGGAATCTTATAGAAGCGACCTACGCAGTTGTCGACGCTCCAGCCTTCTTCGCAAACGGGCGGAGCTATCGGTGTCCCGCTCGACCTCATTAATGTCCCCGCATAAAGCAGCTACCCTTCGACGGACTTCTCGTGGCGCCGCAGGCCGTTATGGCTACGGTGCGAGTACCTATTCCCCGGCTAGTCGCTGGCGCCCGGTGCCGGCGCCCGGGGGCTGCGGCGATAGGCCGAAACCTCAGGACGACCCGCGAGCCACAACCGCCATGGCCGGTCGGCCGCCTGGCTGACCCCAACGCGCGGACCCGACACCGCGCCATGGGTCTCGTTGAGTGCCAGCGTCACGGGACTGGCCGGGTCGAACAGGTCGAGCCCATTGTCGGCCATGGTGACCCCCAGGGCCGAGCACAGGTTTCCGGGGCCGCGCGCCAGCGCGACCCGGCGGATCGCCGCGCCGCGCCGGGATTGGGCGACGGCGGTCCCCTCGGCAATGGCCACGGCCCGCAGCAGGACGGCGGCCGCCACCCCGTCGGGCCCGCAGGTGACGTTGGCGCAGACGTGGATGCCGTGGCTGCGATAGGTGTAGAGCTGCCCGGGCGGTCCGAACATGATGACGTTACGACCGCCCGGGCCGCGGTACGAGTGGGACGCGGCATCCGGCCAAGGGCCGTCGGGCACGCCGCCGTAGGCCTCGACCTCGACGACGATCCCGCTCACGCCCCGCCCGGACAGAGTGGCGCCAAGCAGCCGATGCGCGGCCTCGACCGGGTCGACTAACACCGCACCGAACCTACCGCCACTCGCATAGCTGCCGCGAAACTGCAACTACCGACGGGTTTCGCGAGTGCACCTGTCGGTAGTTGCAGTTTCGCGGCGCACAGAGCACAATTCATCGCATGATGATTTCATCACGTGATGAATTAACTCGGCGCGACCCGGAGCCCGCCGTCAGCATCAACCACCTGCGGGTGAACCGCGGCAAACGCCCCGCATTACACGACTTCTCAGTGGATATCGCCCGGGGCACCATTACCGGCCTCCTTGGTCCGTCCGGATGCGGCAAGAGCACGCTGATGCGCTGCATCGTCGGAACTCAGATCGTGGCGTCGGGCAGCGTCATCGTGCTCGGTCACGCTGCCGGCTCTGCGCCACTGCGCCATCAAGTCGGATACCTACCTCAGAACCCAGCCATCTACGACGACCTGCGCATCATCGACAACGTGCGGTACTTCGCGTCGCTGTACGGCTACGACGGCCGGGCCGCCGATGACGCCATTGAACGCGTCGGCCTGACAGATCACCGAACCGCGCACTGCGGCAACCTTTCCGGTGGACAGCGCACCAGGGCGTCGTTGGCCTGCGCGTTGGTCTGCCAGCCCGCGCTGCTGGTGCTCGACGAACCCACAGTGGGCCTGGATCCCATGTTGCGCGTGAATCTGTGGGAACAGTTCGTCGAACTCGCCCGCGGCGGAACCACGCTGCTGGTTTCCAGCCACGTAATGGACGAAGCCGACCATTGCGGTGACCTATTGCTGATTCGCGACGGTCAACTGGTTGCGCACACAACCCCAACCCACCTACGAGAGGACACCGGATGCACGTCACTGGAGGAAGCGTTCCTGTCCATCATCAAGCGCACCACAGCGCGCCAAGTCGGATAGGGCTCAAGGCCTACACAGCGACCACTTCGCGGATCCTGCGCCAGCTGGCCGCCGATCATCGCAGCGTCGCGTTGATCATGGTGGTGCCGGTCCTGGTCATAACGCTGATGTACTTCATGTTCGAAAATGCTCCGCACCGTCCGGGCAGCCCGACGCCGTTCAACAATGCCTGCCTGATCCTGCTCGGCCTTTTCCCGCTTTTCGTGATGTTCATCATCACGTCGATAACGATGCAGCGCGAACGGGCCTCGGGGACGCTCGAGCGCATCCTGACCACCCCGCTGCGGCGGCTCGACCTGCTGATCGCCTACGGCACCGCGTTCTCGATTGCCGCCGCGGCGCAAGCAGTTTGCGCTTGCGCGGTGTCGTTTTGGCTGCTCGGCTTCGACACTGCGGGCAGCCCGGTGTGGGTGTTCGTAATCGCGGTCGTCAACGCCGTGCTGGGAGTCGGTCTGGGCTTGCTATGTAGCGCGTTCGCCCGCACCGAGTTTCAAGCAGTGCAGTTCATACCGCTGGTGATGGTTCCGCAGCTGCTGCTGGCCGGCATCATCGTCCCTCGAGCATTGATGGCGCACTGGCTGCAGTGGATCAGCAATGTGATGCCGGCCAGCTATGCGTTGGAAGCGTTGCAGCAGGTGGGCGGGCATTCGGAGCTGACCTACACGGCGGTGCGCGACATCGTCGTCGTGTTGGGTTTTGCGATCGCGGCGCTGTGCCTGGCCGCGGCCACACTGCGGCGGCGGACGCCGTAGCGTGCCGGCCACCAGCACCGGGCGCCGGCGGCCGGGGCGACCGTCCGGCAGCTCCGACACCCAGGAGCGGATCTTGGCTAGCGCCCGAGAACTATTCGCGCGAAACGGCATTGATCGAACATCGATACGAGCTGTGGCCGAGGGGGCCGGAGTGGATGCCGCCCTGGTGCATCACTACTTCGGTACCAAACAGCAGCTGTTCGCGGCCGCGATCCGCATTCCGATCGATCCGATGACGGTGCTGGTGCCAATGCGCGAAATCCCGGTCGAAGAGCTCGGATTCAAGCTGCCGTCGGTGCTGCTGCCGATCTGGGATTCGGAGTTGGGCGCCGGATTGATCGCAACGCTGCGGTCGCTGATCGGCGGCGCCGAGGTGAGCTTGGCGCGATCCTTCCTCGAAGAGGTGGTCGCCGCGGAAGTGGCTTCACGCGTGGACAATCCCCCGGGGACGGGCATGATCCGCGCCCAGTTCTTTGCGTCGCAGTTGATCGGCGTGGTCATGGCGCGCTACATCTTGCGGTTGGAGCCGTTCGCGTCGCTGCCCGCCGAGCAGATCGTAAAGACCATCGCGCCGAACCTGCAGCGCTACCTCACCGGGGATCTGCCGGATGGCCTTGCGCCATGAACCGGGCGTGCTCGTCGTCGTCGACGTCGCGGGCCTCGTCGATCAGTAGCACCGGGATGCCGTCCTCGATCCGGTAGGCCCGCCGCAACCGCGGGTTGTAGAGCAAGTCATCCGGGGCCACCAGCACCAGCGGACCGCGGTCCGCCGGGCACACCAGGATGCTCAGCAGCGAATCGTCAACCATCGCTGCGCCGCTGCTCGCCGCTCAATGCTGACCGCGCTCCCGCGGTCAGCTTGCGAAACGCGCTGTCGCCAGGGTCGAAATACCATGCCTGACGCTGACGGCCCGGCTTGGGAATCCCCGCCGCGCGCAAAGCGCTCACGGTGGGACGGTAACTGGCGCTCAGTGCCATCTCCGGCACCACATGCACGATGTCGGGCCCCAGCCCCACCGGCATTTTGGCAACGGCTTCGGTCAAGTCCGCGGCCGTGATTGAGGCTCCCGGCAGCAACGTCACCGCCGACACCGCCACCTCCCGATCGCCGACCGGCACGTTGTAGNNGATGAAGCCGAGCGCATCGGTGACCGCCTCGGGATAGACCAATCCGCGCGCAGTCACAACCACCGAGCCGCGCCTGCCCATCAACCAGTAGTCGCCGTCCTCGTCGCGGCGGAACAGGTACTCGGTCGATATCCAGGTGTCGCCGGCAGAGAAGACCCCGCGCTTGACCGAGGCGGTCGGATCGATCGGCCCTCTGGACTGCGCGAGCAGCACCCCCACCTGATTGACATCGGCGAGCTGCACGAAGCCACGTTCGTTCTCCAGGATCAGGTCATTTTCGGCGTCGTAGGCGCCGAGCTCGACACGTCCGGCACCGGGCAGCGGACGGCCCTCGCTGCCGACCTTGACCCCGGATACGTTGGCCAGCACGGCCTGTCCATCGGTGGTGGCGAAGAATTCGACGACGTGCGCGGGCGTGAATGCGTCGCAGACCCGATCCCACAATCCGGTCGGCATACCCGAGCCGATGAATAGCCGCACCGGATGGTTGCCCTGCAACACGAACGCCGGATCGTCGACGACTTCGCGCAGCATCGCCCAGGTGTAGGAGACGACGGTGACGCCGTACTGCCTAATCTCGTGGACGAACCGGTCCGGGTGCAGACCGCGCGACAGTGCGATCCGGGTGCCGCCGACCACCGCGCCGCCCAGGCTGACCAGCAGCGCGGACTCGTGGTGCAGCGGCGTCAG
>PLSK01000073.1:0-2925 GCA_003165155.1 Mycobacterium sp.
GTCAGTAGAGGGCGCTGGCGAGGTTGCGCCGGCCGACGATGACCTCAGGATCGGCGGGATCGAAGAGTTCGAACAGCTCGATCAGCCGAGTGCGTACCGAAGTGCGCTCATCCCCGGACGTGCTGCGCACCAAAGCGGTCAGACGCGCGAACGCCGGGCCCACATCTTGATTCAGGATCTGTACGTCGGCGGCGGCGAACGCGGCCTCGATGTCGCCGGGCGCGGCGTCGGCGACGTCTACGGCGTCGGGTCGCTGTGCGGTTGCGCGGGTGAGGAAGTCGATCTGCCGGATCGCGGCCTTGGCTTCAACGCTGCCGGGATTGGCATCCAAGATCACCTGATAGGACTCTTTGGCGGCGGCGAAATCGCCGGCGTCAAGGTGCTCGCGGGCCTGCGCGAGCCCTGGATCGACTTCAGCCGCACCCTCGGCGGCCGTGGGTCCCTTTAGCTTGCCGGCGGTCGCCGAAAGTAGGGAGTCCACCCAGCGTCGCAACTGATCCGGGGGCTGGATGCCCTGGAAACTCGACAGCGGCTGTCCGGCGGCCAGAGCCACCACGGTCGGGACCGCCTCGACACCGAATATCTGGGCCACTCTGGGAGTCACGTCGACGTTGGCCGTCGCCAGCGCCCACATGCCGTTGTCCTCGACGGCCAGGGCGGACAGTGCGTCGACCAGCTCGACGCAGGCGTCGCTGCGGGGTGACCACAGCACCACCACGACCGGCACCTCGTCGGACCGGACCAGTACTTCATCTTCGAAATTTGCCTCGGTGATCTCAACGTGCCCGGTGGCACCCGGGGCTGCCGGCGTTGCGGGGCCCGCAGGGCCACCCGCCGAGGCGGTCTGTTGAGCTCGCTGCTTAAGACCGGATAGATCGACCGCACCGGCCACGGAAGGCCCGATCGGGGGTCGCGGACGCGTCACGTCACCAAGTCTGTCACGTCGCGTCGGCTACCGAATCACCCGGTAGCGCCGACGTGCGCAAGGGCGCCAAACCGACCCGAAATCGCCCGTCAAAAAGGCTGTGAGCGGCCAATATGACGACAATCACAAGGGGCCTAGCCGGCGCGCAGAATCAGCGCGTCGCCCTGGCCGCCAGCGCCGCACAAGGCCGCAACACCGTAGCCAGAGCCCCGACGCGCCAACTCGAGTGCCACGTGCAGCGTGATCCTGGCCCCCGACATGCCGATCGGGTGCCCGACGGCGATCGCGCCACCGTTGACATTCACGATTTCGGGATTGATACCGAGTTCCCGTGTCGAGGCCAGCGCCACCGCCGCGAACGCCTCGTTGATTTCGACGACATCGAGCTGGTCAACCGTGATGCCCTCGCGGTCGAGTGCCTTCTTGATGGCGTTGGCCGGCTGCGACTGCAGGGTGGAATCCGGTCCCGCCACCACGCCGTGCGCACCGATCTCGACCAGCCACGTGAGCCCTAGCTCCTGCGCTTTTTCCTTGTTCATCACCACGACCGCGGCCGCGCCGTCGGAGATCTGGGACGCCGAACCAGCCGTGATGGTGCCGTCGGGGCGAAATGCCGGTTTGAGGCCGGCCAAGGACTCGGCGGTGGTGTTCGCCCGAATCCCTTCATCCTCGCTGAACTGCAGCGGGTCGCCCTTGCGCTGTGGGATGTTCACCGGCACAACTTCGTCGGTGAAGACGCCGTCTTTCCATGCTGCGGCCGCCTTTTGGTGCGAACCGGCGGCGAACTCGTCCTGCTGTTGGCGGGTGAACTTGTCGACGTCGTTGCGCTGCTCAGTGAGCGCGCCCATCGGCTGGTCGGTGAACACGTCGTGCAGGCCGTCGTAAGCCAGGTGGTCCAACACCGAGACGTCGCCGAACTTGTAGCCGGACCGGCTGTCCATCAGCAGGTGGGGCGCCTTCGTCATGGACTCCTGGCCCCCGGCCACCACCACATCGAATTCTCCGGCGCGGATGAGCTGGTCAGCGAGCGCGATGGCGTCGATACCGGACAAGCACATCTTGTTGATGGTCAGCGCCGGAACGTCCCAGCCGATGCCGGCCGCCACCGCAGCCTGCCGTGCGGGCATCTGACCGGCTCCGGCCGTCAATACCTGGCCCATGATCACGTAGTCGACCGCGGACGCAGGCACGTTGGCTTTCTCCAGCGCGCCGGCGATCGCGATGGCGCCCAGGTCGCTGGCCGAGAAGTCCTTCAGCGAACCCATCAACTTGCCGATAGGCGTCCGTGCTCCAGCAACAATGACCGACGTTGTCATGACTACCTCCTAGACCTTCCAGACACGCACCGGGAGGCCCATTCTCCCCCTCGCGAAGCGCGATCTGTGCCGTCAGGTTACCTTTATGTGGTGACGACCGATCAAGTTGACGCCCGTCAGTTGCTGGCGACGGGGCTGGTGACGGCTGTCGATCACGTCGGCATCGCCGTGGCCGACCTGGACGCTGCCATCGCCTGGTACCACGACCACCTCGGCATGATCCTGGTGCACGAGGAAGTCAACGACGACCAGGGCATCCGCGAGGCAATGATCTCGGTGCCCGGCGCGTCGGCCGGCACAGCTCAAATCCAGTTGATGGCCCCGATCGACGACTCGTCGACGATCGCGAAATTCCTGGACAAGCGCGGGCCGGGCATCCAGCAGATGGCCTTTCGCGTCAGCGATCTCGACAGCCTCAGCGAGCGGCTCCGCGCGCAAGGCGTCCGGTTGGTCTACGACGCGCCCCGGCGCGGCACGGCGGACTCTCGGATCAACTTCATCCATCCGAAGGATGCCGGCGGAGTTCTGATCGAGTTGGTCGAGTCGGCTTCCTGAGGAGTTTCAGGACCACTTTCGGGTAGGGCTGCGGTTGGCCCGGTTTGCCCAGCACGGGGTATGCCAGTGGCGCCGATCCTCAACCCCGGTTTCCGGCGAGTCAGCCGGCCACACCACTACATGTGCAGT
>PLSK01000073.1:2945-3691 GCA_003165155.1 Mycobacterium sp.
CAACCAGTCTAATCGGTCGGCTCAGAACAGCCGGTACTCGTCGCTGTCCATCCCCCGCATCTTGTCGTAATCGAGTGTGAGGCACCGGATACCGCGGTCAGTAGCCAAAGTACGCGCCTGCGGTTTGATTTGCTGGGCCGCGAATACCCCCCGCACCGGCGCCAGCACGCTGTCCCGATTGAGCAACTCGAGATAGCGGGTGAGTTGCTCCACGCCGTCGATCTCGCCGCGCCGCTTGATCTCCACCGCAACCGAGCCGCCTCGTTCATCGCGGCACAGCAAGTCGACGGGCCCGATCGCGGTCATGTACTCGCGACGGACCAGCGTAATGCCGTCGCCCAGCAGCTGGACGTGCTCGGCGAGCAGCGCCTGCAGGTGGGCCTCGACACCGTCTTTGACCAACCCCGGGTCAATGCCCAGATCGTGGCTGGAGTCGTGCTCGATCGCCTCCACGGTGATCCGCAGCTGTTCGCCGGCTTTGTTTTCAACCACCCACACCGGCTGGCACCCATCGGGGCCATCGGTACCTTCGACAAGCCAGCACGGTGGACTCATCCAGTTCAACGGCTTATAGGCACGGTCGTCGGCGTGCACGCTGACCGACCCATCGGCCTTGAACAGCAGCAACCTTCGCGCGGACGGCAGATGCGCGGTCAGGCGACCGACATAGTCGACGGTGCACTGGGCGATCACTAGACGCACCCGACTCACCTTAGAGCGTGACCGACGAATTAGGCTGGCGCCAC
>PLSK01000312.1:0-1299 GCA_003165155.1 Mycobacterium sp.
GAGCGCTGCGCAGCCGCGACACCGAGCTGATGATCGGAGCACTGAGGACCCTGGGCCTGCGCGTCGACGGTTCCGGGTCCGAACTGACGGTCAGTGGCCGCATCATTCCGGGCTCCAACGCCCGAGTGGACTGCGGCTTGGCGGGGACGGTTTTGCGATTCGTTCCTCCGCTGGCGGCGCTGGCCGATTCGGCGGTGGATTTCGATGGGGACGAACAAGCTCGGGGCCGGCCCATCGCACCACTGCTGGACGCGCTGCGCGGTCTCGGCGTGCGGATCGAAGGCACCGGTCTGCCTTTCCGTGTGCACGGCAGCGGATCGGTCGCCGGCGGCACCGTAGCCATCGACGCGTCCGCATCCTCGCAGTTCGTGTCCGGCCTGTTGTTGTGCGCGCCGTCGTTCGCCGAGGGCCTAACCGTGCAGCACACCGGTTCGACGTTGCCGTCGGCGCCGCATATCGCGATGACGGTGGTCATGCTGCGGCAGGCCGGGATCGACGTCGATGATTCGATCGACAATCGTTGGCAGATACGGCCCGGTTCGGTCGCTGCCCGGCACTGGGAAGTCGAACCCGACCTCACAAACGCTTTTGCGTTCCTGGCGGCGGCCGCGGTCTGCGGCGGAACAGTGCGCGTCACCGGCTGGCCCGCGACCAGTGTGCAACCGGCCGACAATATCCTGGATATCTTGAAGAAGCTCAATGCCGTTGTTAATCACGCTGATTCAAAGCTCGAGGTACGTGGGGCGGCATCTTACGACGGCTTCGAGATCGACCTACGCGCCGTCGGCGAGCTCGCGCCGTCGGTGGCGGCGCTGGCGGCACTGGCGACCCCGGGATCGGTGTCCCGGCTCACCGGCATCGCACACCTGCGCGGCCACGAGACGGACCGGCTCGCGGCGCTGCGCACCGAGATAAACCGCCTCGGGGGGGACTGCCAGGAAACACCAGACGGTTTGGTGATCACGGCGACGCCGCTGAAGCCAGGCACCTGGCGCGCGTACGCCGATCATCGGATGGCGATGGCGGGCGCGATCATCGGCTTGCGGGTGGCCGGCGTCGAGGTGGACGACATCGCAGCCACCACCAAGACCCTGCCGGAATTCCCGCAGCTTTGGGCACGCATGCTCGCCGGTCTTCCGCCCGAGAGAAAGTCCAGCGTTTGAGGCTCGGCGACTACGACGAGTCTGACGTCAAGGTCCGCTCCGGCAAGGGGACGCGGCCCCGAACCAAGACCCGTCCGCAACATGCCGACGCAGAGTCCGCCATGGTGGTCAGCGTGGACCGCGGGCGCTGGGGTTG
>PLSK01000312.1:1418-3068 GCA_003165155.1 Mycobacterium sp.
ACCGATTCTCTGCCTGACCAAGACCGACCTCGCCCCGCCCGAACCGTTCGCCGAGCAGTTCGTGGACCTGGACCTGACGGTGGTCGCCGCGGGCGTCGACGATCCCCTGCTCGCGGTGGCAGAGTTGCTCCCCGGCAAGATCACCGTCCTGCTCGGACATTCCGGGGTCGGCAAGTCGACCTTGGTGAACCGTCTTGTGCCCGAGGCTGATCGGGCCGTCGGCGTGGTCGACGGCATCGGCAAGGGGCGGCATACTTCAACACAGTCGGTGGCATTCCCACTAAGCAACCCACTGGGACAGACGCTGCCAGGTTCCGGCTGGGTCATCGACACCCCGGGAATCCGCTCGTTCGGGTTGGCCCACATCCAGCCCGACGACGTGCTGGCGGCTTTCGCCGATCTGGCTGAGGCCGCCAAAGACTGCCCGCGCGGCTGCGGGCACATGGGGCCGCCGGCCGATCCCGAATGCGTGCTGGACACCCTCACGGGTCCGGCCGCGCGGCGTGTCGCTGCGGCCCGCCGACTGCTGGCGGCGCTCAGGGAGACTTGACCAACCGCATGCCAAGTTCGTCGAGCGACACCAGATGCCCTTCGGCGCATCGGATTTCCACGTCAGCCTCGGCGCCGCACCCCTCGTGCGTCAGCCGCAGCCGGTCGCGGCCCGGCAGGTGGCGTCGGCCCCACTGGAACATCGCCCAGACCACTGGCATGAAATCGATGCCACCATCAGTGAGCACGTACTCTTCGCGGCCGCGCTGCCCCGGTTCACGGTAGGGACGCCGGGTCAGTAGACCGAGGTCGACCAGTTCGGCCAATCGCGCAGAGGCGGCAGCCTTGGTGATGCCTACCCGGCGGGCGAAGTCGTCGAACCGGGTGGTGCCGTAGTAGGCCTCGCGCATGATCAGCATCGCGGATTTGGTTCCGACGGCCGTCATGGTCCTTTCGATCGGACACTCGCCAACCGCCGACCACGCATCTCGGTCGGCGAGCGGGCCTTGCAGAAGTGTCACGCAAATCACCTCCCCGTCTGGGTTGCTTTTAGCATACCTAGATGTTCCGCTGGGTATAGCTGGGAATATCTAGCTTCTGACTCAAGGAGGAGCCATGAGCGGTTATCAAGGCCGCGACGCCGTCATCGTCGGCGCTGTACGTACCCCGGTAGGCAAAGGCAAAGCCAGCGGTGCGCTGCACGACGTGCTGCCCGCCGACTTGCTAGCGCACAGCCTGCGCGAGCTGGTGGCACAGACCGGCATGGACGCTGCACAGATCGACGACGTCATTGCCGGCGCCGTCACCCAGGTGGGCGACCAGGCGGTCAACATCGCCCGCAACGCCTTGTTGGGTGCCGGGTTCCCCGAGTCGGTCCCCGGCGTCACCATCGACCGCCAGTGTGGCAGCAGCCAGCAGGCCATCAGCTTCGCCGCCCAGGGCGTCCTCGCGGGCGCCTACGACCTCGTCATCGCCGGCGGTGTGGAGTCGATGAGCCGCGTCCCGATGGGCAGCTCGGTACTACCCGGCAGCAACCCGTTCGGCGGAGGTATGCCGCAGCGCTACCCCGACGGCCTGGTGCCACAGGGCATCAGCGCCGAACTGATCGCCGCGAAGTGGGGCTTCTCGCGCGCCCGGCTTGACGAGTTCTCGGCCGAGAGC
>PLSK01000077.1 GCA_003165155.1 Mycobacterium sp.
GGCCTTCCAGGATGCGCATCCGTGCTTCGGCCGGAGTGCGGTTGAAGAACGCCAGGTGGACCCCGAAACCATCGTCTGTGTAGTTGTGCGGACCTGTGTCGGCCACCAGCTCACCGAAGCGCTGACGGCCCTCGTCGGTTAGCTGGTAGACACGCCGGGCGCGGCGTACCGGGGTACCGGCCGGCGCGGCATTCTCAGCAATCAGCGCTTCGGTTTGCATGCGCCGCAGGGCGGGGTACAGGGAACCGTAGGAGAACGCCCGAAACGCGCCGAGCAGGCCGGTCAGGCGTTTGCGCAACTCGTAACCATGCATAGGCGATTCGATCAGGAGACCCAAGATCGCGAGCTCCAGCACCGACTCACCTCCTTATGCGTGATCTGTTAGGTCGTTCCGACGCCTCGGGTAACTATATCGCGCCGATATATTTGCCACAACACAACCAAGTGTTCACGCGCTATTCGTGACGGTGGATCGGCCTCGGTGGGAGCGCCACTCACCCCGTTTCAAGAGGGCAGATTAACCCGTTTGATAGCGCCGTCACCTGCGAAGACGATGTAACCGCTGCCGGAATCTCCGGAGACATACGCCGACACCGACAACGCCCCTGGGGTAGTCGGGTCAGTGGCGGCGGCGATGATCAGGTACGTGTTTTTGACGTCGGCCGGGTTCATATGCAGGGTTAGTGGGGCGCCGCGCAGGATGCCCACCGTCGCCGCTATGTCGAATTGGCTCAGGTCGACCGGGGAGCCCTGGGTGGCGCCGCCCTTGGAGGAATTCGTCGGATCGTCCCATCCGCCGCGGTAGTCGTAGCTCAGCACCCGGTGGCTGTTGGAGGGATCTGCGCGGTCGAGTATCGCGTAAGTCGGGTAGATCACCAGCCGGTAGCCCATGGCGTCTCCGAACCGTTTACGCGTTTGCTCCATCAATCCGGTGAGCCCGCCGAGCGAGTGCAGCTCCGTGGGTGGGGTGAGCACCACGGCGGCGACTCCGTCGGGCTTGGCTCCCGGATCGCTGGTGAAGTCCAGTGGCGATCTGGTGTTGCCATACAGGCCCCAGCCAATGCCGACGCCCAGGAGCACCGACACGGCGAAGGCGGCAGCGAGAATGCCTCGACCGCCGAACTTCGGTGGCGATTTGATCTTGGCGGGTGGCACCGGAGTGCTGTCGGTCTGTAGATCCGCCAGCACGGCCTGCAGGTCGCCCAGCGTGACGGCGTTGGTGGCGGTACCGATCCGTTCCCGGTGCTCCGTCATGGACAGCTCGCCGTCNNNNGATCAGCGAGTGCAGCGGCGCACGTATGGCGACTGCGTCGCTGCATGTCGGTCCCGCGGGCGGCCACGTACTCTGGTCACCGTGCGACTGCAGCGACAGGTGGTGGACTACGCGCTTCGGCGGCGCGCCCTGCTGGCCGAGGTGTACTCGGGGCGCACCGGCGTGTCCGAGGTATGTGACGCGAACCCCTATCTGCTGCGCGCTGCGAAGTTTCACGGGAAACCCAGCCAGGTGATGTGCCCGATCTGCCGAAAGGAGCAACTCACGCTGGTGTCGTGGGTATTCGGCGAACACTTGGGTGCGGTATCGGGCTCGGCGCGCACCGCCGAAGAATTGGTGTTGTTGGCAACCCGCTTCGCCGAGTTCGCTGTCCACGTAGTGGAGGTGTGCCGAACGTGCAGTTGGAATCACTTGGTCAAGTCGTATGTGCTTGGTGCGGCGCGCCCTCCGAAGGGCAAGCGGACGGCGCGCAACGGCGCCCGTACGGCCATTGAGTAACTCGGGGGACACGGGCAATAGCGAAGGGCGCCAGGACAAGTCGTCCAGCGACGCGAGCGGGTCGCAGACTGAGCGGCCTGGCAGGCATGCAATTCCCGACGGTCCCCCTAGCCCCGATCGCCCGGGCCCGGGTTCGGCGTCCGGCCAGCGCCGCCAGGTTCCTCTCGACGACCGGTTGACCACGGTCCTGCCGCCGGTCGTCGACGACCGATCGCCTCGACGGCCCGACCCGATCGAGGAAGTCAAGGCCGCATTGGACGGCCCGCCGTCGACGGCCGAGCAACAGGACTCGATCGAAGAGGTCAAGGCCGCGCTGAACGACCCGCGTACTCGGCGAGACCGGCCGCTCACCGGACGCCCACCGGGAAGCGGACGTCCGCCTCCACCGTCTGACGGGCCGGGCGGGCCAGTCGGCCCCGACGGCCCAGCTGGCACAGCTGCCGGACCACGCGGCGGCCGGGACTGGACCCATCGGGTGAATTGGCGATGGTTGCGACGAGCGGCCTATCTCGCGGCCGCGGCGCTGATTCTGTTGCCGATCGTCACCTTCACAATGGCCTACTTCATCGTCGACATTCCCAAACCGGGAAACATCCGTACCAACCAGGTCTCGACGATCCTGGCCAGCGATGGCTCGGAGATCGCTAAAATCGTTCCGCCGGAAGGCAACCGGGTCGACGTCAACCTCAGTCAAGTGCCGGTGCACGTGCGTCAGGCGGTGATCGCCGCAGAAGACCGCAATTTTTATACGAACCCGGGCTTTTCGTTCACCGGCTTCGCGCGGGCGGTGCAGAACAACCTGGAAGGCGGCGATCTGCAGGGTGGGTCGACGATCACCCAGCAGTATGTGAAAAACGCACTCGTCGGTTCGGCGCAGCATGGGCTTAGAGGTCTGCTGCGCAAGGCCAAGGAATTGGTGATCGCCACCAAGATGTCGGGGGAATGGTCCAAAGACGACGTGCTGCAGGCCTACCTGAACATCATCTATTTCGGCCGGGGCGCTTACGGAATTTCCGCCGCCGCCAAGGCCTACTTCGACAAGCCCGTGGACCAGCTCAGCGTTTCCGAAGGCGCATTGCTTGCGGCGCTGATTCGCCGGCCGTCCACGCTGGACCCGGCTGTCGATCCCAAGGGCGCCGCGGCGCGCTGGAATTGGGTGCTCGACGGGATGGTGGAAACCAAAGTCTTGTCGCCGGGTGATCGCGCGGCACAGGTGTTTCCACCAACGGTGCCGGCCGATCAGGCTCGCGCGCAGAACCAGACCACCGGTCCCAGTGGGCTCATCCAGCGTCAGGTGACCAAAGAGCTGATGGGGCTGTTCAATGTCGACGAGGAGACCTTGAACACCCAGGGTCTACAAATCACCACGACGATCGATCCGAAGGCCCAGCAGGGGGCCGAGAAGGCGGTGTCGAGATACCTGGACGGGCAGGACCCCGACATGCGGTCCGCCGTGGTTTCCATTGACCCGCACAACGGCGCCGTACGCGCCTACTTCGGCGGCACGGACGCCAATGGCTTTGACTTCGCGCAGGCCGGGCTTCAGACCGGATCATCGTTCAAGGTGTTCGCACTGGTTGCCGCGCTACAACAGGGGATCGGCCTGGGGTACCAGATCGACAGTTCGCCGCTAACGGTGAACGGCATAAAGATCACCAACGTCGACGGCGAGAGTTGTGGAACCTGCAATATTGCCGAGGCGCTGAAACTTTCGCTGAATACCGCCTACTACCGCCTGATGCTCAAACTCAAGGGCGGCCCGGTGGCCGTGGCGGACGCCGCGCACCAGGCCGGCGTCGCGACAAGTTTTCCGGGCGTCGAGCACACGCTGTCCGAGGACGGCAACGGCGGACCGCCCAACGATGGGATCGTGCTGGGCCAGTATCAAACTCGCCCCGTCGACATGGCATCGGCGTACGCCACGCTCGCCGCGGCGGGCGTCTATCACAAGCCGCATCTGGTGCAGAAGGTTGTCAACGCCGAGGGTCAAGTGCTTTTCGACGCGGGCACTTCAGAAAGCGGTGACCAGCGCATCGATAAGGCCGTCGCGGACAACGTCACCGCGGCGATGCAGCCGATAGCCGGATATTCGAACGGCCATAACCTGGCCGGTGGGCGGCCGTCGGCAGCCAAGACCGGCACGGTGCAGTTAGGTGATACCGGCGCCACCAAGGAAGCCAACAAGGACGCCTGGATGGTCGGATACACACCGTCGCTGTCGACGGCGGTGTGGGTGGGCACCGTGCCGGACAATGTGCCGCTGGTAACCGCTTCGGGTGCGGAGGTTTACGGTTCCGGGCTGCCGTCAGACATCTGGAAGTCGACGATGGACAACGCGCTGAAGGGCACCTCGAACGAGAGCTTCCCCAAGCCGACCGAGATCGGCGGCTACGCGGGTGTGCCGGCAGCGCCGCCACCGGCACCGCCACCGCCGCCTTCCGAGACGGTCATCCAGCCGACTGTCGAAATCGCGCCGGGCATCACCATCCCGATCGGTCCACCCACCACGGTTACTGCTGGACCGCCGCCACCCCCGCCGCCGCCNNCCGCGGCCCCTGGCCGCCGATCTGCGGAGCGCCGACAACCGGGATTGCCCTAGCCGCAACGATTTTTTGGGCGTCGCTCTGGCGGACGCCGTCGGTGGACCGGTGGGCCGGCACGCGTTGATTGGACGCGCCCGGATGATGACCGCGGTGCGGGTGATGTTTTTGATNNGATCAACGGGTTGCCAATTGGGATAACCAGCGCGCCTATTACGAGCTGTGCTACTCGGATACGGTCCCGCTCTATGGCGCGGAGTTGTTGAGCCAGGGCAAGTTTCCGTACAAGTCGAGCTGGATCGAGAATGACGCCACCGGCGCACCGCAGACCCGCTACGACGGGCGGCCGGCGGTGCGATACATGGAGTATCCGGTGCTGACCGGCGTCTATCAATACATGTCGATGGCGATGACCAAGACCTACACCGCACTGAGCAAGGTCACACCCCTTCCGGTGATCGCCGAGGTGGTGATGTTTTTTGACGTCGCCGCATTCGGGCTGGCGCTGGCGTGGCTGGCGACGGTCTGGGCAACCGCGGGCTTGTCCGGCCGCCGGGTTTGGGACGCGGCCCTGGTGGCCGCCTCACCGCTGGTGATCTTTCAGATCTTCACCAACTTCGACGCGCTGGCCACGGCATTCGCGATGGGTGGATTGTTGGCGTGGGCGCGGCGCAAACCGGTGGCCGCCGGCGTGCTGATCGGACTGGGTGCCGCGGCCAAGCTGTACCCGCTGTTGTTCCTCGGGCCGATGTTGGTGCTCGGAATCCGGACCGGGCGCCTGGGCGCGTTGGCCCGCACCACCGCGGCGACCGCGCTGACCTGGTTGTTGGTGAATCTGCCCGTGCTGTTGCTCTTCCCGCGCGGGTGGTCGGAGTTCTTTCGGCTCAACACCCGCCGCGGCGATGACATGGACTCGCTGTACAGCGTCGCGAAATCGTTCACCGGCTGGAGAGGTTTCGATCCCAAGCTGGGCTTCTGGCAGCCGCCGACGGTGCTCAACACTGTGGTTGCGGTGTTGTTCGTGGCGTGTTGCGCGGCAATCGCCTATGTCGCATTCACCGCTGGCCGGCGGCCCCGGGTCGCACAGCTGCTGTTTTTGGTGGTGGCAGCGTTCTTGTTGACCAGCAAGGTGTGGAGCCCCCAGTTCTCGCTGTGGCTGGTACCACTGGCCGTGCTTGCCCTCCCACACCGCCGGATCCTGCTGGCGTGGATGACGATCGACGCGTTGGTCTGGGTGCCGCGGATGTACTACCTGTACGGCAATCCGGATCGGTCGCTCCCGGAGCAGTTTTTCACCAGCACGGTATTGCTGCGCGACATTGCGGTCGTGGCCCTGTGCGTGCTGGTGATCCGGCAGATCTATCGGCCCGACGAGGATCTGGTCCGCTGGGGCGGACGGGTGGACGACCCGGCGGGCGGGGCGTTCGACCGGGCTCCAGACGCCCCGCCGGGTTGGTTGCCGGACTGGTTGCGTCCCGCCGCGCTGCGCCGACCGGTCGCGCCGGTGCCGTCCGAACCAGAGACAGCCTCGGGGCTCCGATGAAAGGCTTCCGGCCTGGTTGCGCGAATTTTCCAGATTTCCCGGATTTTTGAGGTCAGCCAGGCATCCGGTAGCCTAGGGCGGTTGCCGACGCAGGCGACTCTCTCCTGCCACGGACCTTCCGTGGCCGCATAGACCAGAGGAGGTGGTGAGGCTTCCATGCGTCCATACGAAATCATGGTGATTCTCGACCCCACGCTCGACGAACGCACCGTTGCCCCATCCTTGGAGACGTTCCTCAACGTGGTCCGCAAGGACGGTGGGTCGGTCGACAAGGTCGACATTTGGGGCCGGCGCCGGCTCGCTTACGAGATCCTGAAGCACGCTGAAGGCATCTACGTCGTTATCGACCTGAAGGCCGCGCCCGCGACCGTATCCGAGCTGGACCGCCAGCTGAGCCTGAACGAGTCGGTGTTGCGCACCAAAGTGATGCGCACCGACAAGCACTAACAGGCCGGCCGACGACAGCTGCCGGCTGTCGTCGACGTTGCGTAGGCTCACCGAGAGCTCGCTTATGACCATCGACCGACCCAAAACACCGGGCGGACCCAGGAGGAAATTGTGGCTGGTGACACCACCATCACCGTTGTCGGAAACCTGACCGCTGACCCCGAACTGCGGTTCACGCCGTCAGGCGCCGCGGTGGCGAATTTCACCGTCGCATCGACGCCCCGGATCTTTGACCGCCAGAGCTCGGAATGGAAGGACGGCGAGGCGCTGTTCTTGCGGTGCAGCATCTGGCGGGAGGCCGCCGAGAACGTCGCCGAGAGCCTGACGCGTGGGTCGCGGGTGATCGTCACCGGGCGGCTCAAGCAGCGTTCTTTCGAGACGCGCGAGGGCGAGAAGCGCACCGTCTTCGAGGTCGAGGTCGACGAGATCGGCCCCTCGCTCCGATACGCAACTGCCAAGGTCAACAAGGCCAGCCGCAGTGGCGGCGGGGGCGGCGGCTTCGGCAGCGGATCTCGTCAGGCGCCGGCGCCGGCGCCAGCGTCGGCTCCGGCCGAGGCGAGCGGCGGATCAGGTGAGGACCCGTGGGGCAGTGCCCCGGCGTCGGGCTCCTTCGGCGGCGGCGACGACGAACCGCCTTTCTGACTTCACGAACTTCAGACCAGCAAGAAAGAGAAAGAAACACACACATGGCCAAGTCCACCAAGCGGCGCCCGGCTCCCGAAAAGCCGATCAAAGCGCGCAAATGCATCTTCTGCTCCAAAAAGGGCCAAAACATCGACTACAAAGACACCACTCTGCTGCGCACGTACATCAGTGAACGCGGCAAGATCCGGGCCCGCCGTGTCACCGGCAACTGCGTGCAGCACCAACGCGACATCGCCATTGCGGTGAAGAACGCCCGCGAGGTGGCGTTGCTGCCCTTCACCTCCGCGTCGCGATAGCCGACGGTAACTGTCGAAGTACAACGGAAAGCTACGAAAACGATGAAGCTGATTCTGACGGCTGACGTCGACCACCTCGGTGTCCTTGGCGACACTGTTGAGGTCAAGGACGGATACGGCCGCAACTTCCTACTCCCGCGTGGCCTGGCGATCGTCGCCTCGCGTGGCGCCCAGAAGCAGGCCGACGAGATCCGTCGGGCGCGCGAAACCAAGACGGTGCGCGACCTCGGGCACGCCAACGAAATCAAGGCGGCGATCGAGGCCCTGGGCCCGGTCTCGCTGCCTGTGAAGACCGCGGCCGATTCGGGCAAGCTGTTCGGCTCGGTGACCGCAGGTGACGTTGTGGCCGCCATCAAGAAGGCCGGGGGCCCAAACCTGGACAAGCGGATCGTCCGGTTNNTCGGGCAGAGCTAAACCGCCAACATTTGCTGGACCCCGG
The DNA here is from genome assembly GCA_003165155.1 of Mycobacterium sp. GTDB lineage: Bacteria > Actinomycetota > Actinomycetes > Mycobacteriales > Mycobacteriaceae > Mycobacterium. Next base: position 7,682 of record PLSK01000077.1, read on the forward strand.
TGGCGGCCGCGATAGGGCCGCCCCGGGGTCGATCGCGCTTTGGGACCGCTGTGAATACGGAACCAGCCGTCGTTCTGGCGAACTATTTCCAACGTGTCTCAGTTCGGACCTCGTTACCCGTACGTAACGCTGCCAAAATCTGGCCGAAAGCCAACACGCCCGGCGCAGTAACCTAGGCCGACACGCCGAAGAGATTCTTGTCCACACAAAAAGCGTTGCACTGTATGACGCTTAACTGGGCCGATGTCGCAACGCCGCGAATTAATCCACAGGTTCTCCACAACCCACTCAACACAGGTGTCGATGGATATGCACACACGATGCACAGCTTCATGAACAGGCACCCCTTGGAGTACTCGCCAGCAACGTTTACCTTCGTGCAGTCGCGAGACGATACGGGTGCTGTGGGCTCGGGTGTCGGTGCCCATCCTTACGCTGACGAATAGCGGGTATCGAATACATGTTCGTATGTGCGTTGAGGAGGGGGTGAGGGTCCATGGCAGTGGTCGATGATCTGGCGCACTCTGGCATGGATGCCTCGGCCCCCAGTGAAGACCTTGGCCGTCAGCCACCTCAGGACCTGGCCGCAGAGCAATCAGTGCTCGGCGGGATGCTGCTCAGCAAGGACGCCATCGCCGATGTGCTGGAACGGCTGCGGCCAGGCGACTTCTATCGGCCCGCGCACCAGAACGTCTATGACGCCATCCTTGACCTGTATGGGCGCGGGGAACCGGCCGATGCGGTGACGGTGGCCGCTGAACTGGACCGCCGCGGAACGCTGCGGCGCATCGGCGGGGCGCCGTACCTGCACACCCTCATCTCAACGGTGCCGACCGCAGCCAACGCGGGCTACTACGCGGGCATCGTGGCCGAGAAGTCGCTCCTGCGTCGCCTCGTGGAGGCCGGCACGCGGGTGGTGCAGTACGGCTACGCCGGCGCAGAGGGTGCCGACGTGGCAGAGGTGGTCGACCGCGCTCAGCAGGAAATCTACGACGTCGCCGATCGGCGGCTTTCCGAGGATTTCGTTGCGCTCGAGGATCTGCTGCAGCCGACGATGGACGAGATCGACGCCATCGCCTCGAGCGGCGGCGTGTCGCGCGGGGTGCCGACCGGCTTCACCGAACTCGATGAGGTGACCAACGGTCTGCACCCCGGCCAGATGATCATCGTCGCGGCGCGTCCGGGTGTGGGTAAGGCGCTTGCGTTGGACACGCCGCTGCCCACGCCGACCGGCTGGACGACGATGGGCGACGTCGCCGTCGGTGCCGAGTTGCTCGACGCCGANNCAGGTCGAATTTTCCGACGGAACGGTCATCGTGGCCGACGCCGCGCACCAGTGGCCGACCGCTTACGGCGTCCGGACGTCGGCTCAGTTGCGTGGCGGCCTGGACACAATCGTGGTGGAAAGGTCCGCCGCTCGGTACGCCGAGCGGCGGACCGCCACGGCCCTGATGGCTCCAGTGCTGCAAATCGTCTCGGTGCGCCGGGTGGCCAGCGTCCCGGTGCGTTGCGTCGAGGTCGACAACGCTGCGCATCTGTATTTGGCCGGCCGCGGGATGGTGCCTACGCACAACTCCACACTGGGGCTGGACTTCATGCGGTCATGTTCAATCAAGAACCGCCTTGCCAGCGTCATCTTCTCGCTGGAGATGAGTAAGTCGGAAATCGTGATGCGGCTGCTGTCGGCGGAGGCGAAAATCAAGCTCGCAGACATGCGTTCGGGCCGGATGAACGATGACGACTGGACCCGGCTGGCGCGGCGCATGAGCGAAATCAGCGAGGCGCCACTGTATATCGACGACTCGCCGAACCTCACCATGATGGAGATCCGCGCCAAGGCGCGGCGGCTGCGGCAGAAGGCCGACCTGAAGCTCGTTGTCGTGGACTACCTGCAGCTGATGACGTCGGGCAAGAAGGTCGAATCGCGGCAGGTGGAAGTCTCCGAATTCTCCCGTCATCTCAAGCTTTTGGCGAAGGAACTTGAGGTTCCGGTGGTCGCGATCAGCCAGCTCAACCGCGGTCCCGAACAGCGCACCGACAAGAAGCCGATGTTGTCCGACCTTCGCGAATCGGGGTGTCTGACCGCCTCCACACGAATACTGCGAGCAGATAGCGGTGCCGAGGTAACTTTCGGTGAGCTCATGCAGACCGGCGAGCGACCCCTGGTGTGGTCCCTAGACGAGCGGCTGCGGATGGTCGCCCGCCCGATGACCAACGTGTTCCCGAGCGGTCACAAGGAAGTGTTTCGCCTTCGGCTTGCCTCAGGACGTGAAGTCGAGGCCACCGCCAACCATCCCTTCATGAAGCTCGATGGCTGGACTCCATTGGGGCAGTTGAAGGTTGGTGATCGCATCGCGGCACCCCGGCGGGTGCCGGAGCCCGTTGACACGCATCGGATGGCCGAATCGGAGGTGATTCTGCTCGCCCACATGATCGGTGACGGGTCGTGCGTGAAGCGGCAACCGATACGGTACGCATCAGTGGATGAGGCGAACCTCGCCGCGGTGACGGTCGCAGCCACGCATTTCGGTGTGCGCGCAATTCGGGACGACTATCCGGCGGCGCGGGTGACTACGCTGCGGTTGCCGTCGCCGGTCCCGCTTGCGCGCGGTCGACGCAATCCGATCGCGGCCTGGCTCGATGGGCTGGGGCTGTTCGGGCGGCGGAGTTACGAAAAGTTTGTTCCACAAGCGGTGTTCCGCGCGCCCAACGACCAGGTGGCCTTGTTCCTTCACCACCTGTGGGCGACCGACGGATCGGTGCGGTGGGATGCGACGACCGGTCAAGGGCGGATCTACTACGCGTCAACCAGTCGACGTCTCATTGACGATGTGGCGGCCCTGTTGTTGCGGGTCGGCGTTTTTGGCAGGATCAAGCGCGCACGAAAGCTTGGCTACCGGGACTGTTGGCACCTTTACATCTACGGCGCCCAAAATCAGGTCCGGTTCCTGCAGGTCGCCGGAGTACACGGTGAGAAAGCGGCTGCGGTGCAGGAGGTGCTGTTGCAGCTCGAAGGTGTTGTCCGCAATCCAAACCTGGATACTGTGCCGACAGAAGTGTGGACACGAGTCCGCGCCCTGCTGTCCTCCAAGCAAATAACCCACCGGGAGTTTGCTTCCGCCATGGGTATTCAGTTTTGCGGATCTACGCTCTGGAAGCACTCTCCAAGCAGGGCGAGGCTGCATCGTGTGGCAGCGCTACTTGAAGATCAAGACATTCACGCATTGGCGACAAGCGATGCGTACTGGGACACGGTGGTCGAAATCACAAGTCTTGGTAAGCAAGACGTCTACGACGGAACCGTAAGTGGGACACACAATTTCGTCGCGAATGGCATCGCGGCCCATAACTCGTTAGAACAAGATGCCGACATGGTCATCTTGCTGCACCGGCCAGACGCCTTCGAACGCGACGATCCACGCGGGGGAGAGGCGGACTTCATTCTGGCCAAGCACCGCAACGGACCTACCAAGACGGTGACCGTCGCGCACCAGCTGCACTTGTCGCGCTTTGCCAACATGGCGCGGTGACTGTAGGTTCTCAAATTCGGTGTCCAATTCTCAAATGAAATGTTCACTCGATATCCAATTGGACATTTGGATGAGACGTGACTTCGCAGGCGCCAACGATTGCACCGCGCGGATAGGCGATCAGGCCGGAATCGACTGCGGGAGTCCCGAGCAGCTTTCGTGCGCTCTTGCCACATCGACGCGTACTGCCTAGGCAATTGAAGGACCGAAACGATGACCCTTAGTGACGCAGCCGGCCAGATACGAAGCCATCACGCGGTTGCCGTCCTGGGTGCTGGTTTGTCCGCCTCGCAGTACCCCATGACAGCGAACTTGGCCCCGCTGGTCTGGATGGCCCTGGACGCAGATCCACTCACGCGCGCCAAAGTGGCTGCCCAGGTTGGTAGCAGCGATACCAAAGCCAAATCAATCGTCGGTAACGAAGGCAGCGCATTGGCGACCGCCTGGCGCGAGATCGAAGCCTCGAAGGCCCGCTGGGTATTTCAAAAGGCCTTCGTCGATCTGGACCTCGAACGCGAACCTACGGCGGCACATTTTGCTCTCGCGCGGCTGATCCGGGCACAAGTCCTGAAATACGTGATCTCGTATAACTGGGATACGGCGCTTGAACGCGCTTACGAGCAACTGTACGGCGTCCCAATACCTCTGGACATCCTCGTGAAGCCGCACGGAGATGCAAACCACCCAGACATCCCGTGGGTGCTACCCCATGAAGACGGCATTGTTCCCAGCCCTGTAAAAGAGCACCTCGCACAGATGGCATCAAGTCACCCAAGAGCTTTCATGATCGTCGGCTATTCAGGAGCTGATCAGCTTGTCGTGCGCGAGCTTGTCGAACCATACGAAGAAAGCTGGCCAGTTGTCCGCATAGGGCCGAGTTTCACTGGGCCAGAGACGGTGACAGGTACTGCCGACGAAGTATTGCCCAAGCTCGTGACCGAACTTCAGCTCGACTCCGGCCTGCGGCACTGGCGCAACGTGACGTTCTTCAGACAGCGGGGNNGAGATATTTTCAAGACCTGTGGATGAGCGAGTTTCAGGCGACCTCCGATCCTGCGGTTTCGGTCTCGGCGTTTGATGTGTCGGGTGTGATGTCGACGGGTCGTTCGAGCAGTTTGCCTTTGTGGAACACGGCGCCGGCACGGACGAGGGCGACCAGGTGCGGCGCATTGACGGCCCGCCAGCGGGTTTGTGCTGCGTCGATCAGCTTGTAGGCCATGGCGATCCCCGCGGCGCGCGAGCCGGGCCCCTTGGTGACCTTGGTCCGCAACCGCACGGTGGCGAAGGTCGATTCGATCGGGTTCGTAGTGCGCAGATGCACCCAATGCTCGGCCGGATATTTGTAGAACTCCAGCAGCACGTCGGCGTCGTCGGTGATCTTCGCGACCGCCTTGGGGTACTTCGCGCCGAAGTCGAGGTCGAACGCCTTGATCGCGATCTGGGCCTTGTCGATGTCTTCGGCGTTGTAGATTTCTCTGATCGCCGCCAGAGCACCCGGGTGCGCCGACTTGGGCAGTGCGGAAAGCACATTGGCTTGCTTGTGAAACCAGCAGCGCTGCTCCCGGGTAGTGGGGAACACCTCGCGCAACGCCTTCCAGAATCCCAGCGCGCCGTCGCCGACGGCCAGGACCGGAGCGGTCATCCCGCGGCGTCGGCACCCGCGCAGCAGGTCCGCCCACGACTCGGTGGACTCCCGGTAACCGTCGGTGAGCGCGACCAGCTCTTTGCGGCCATCAGCGCGCACCCCGATCATCACCAGCAGACACAGCTTCTCTTGGTCGAGCCGAACCTTCAGATGGATACCGTCGACCCACAGGTACACGAAATCGGTGCCCGAGAGGTCTCGCTGCTGAAAGGTGTTGGCCTCGTCTTGCCACTGGGCGGTCAGCCGGGTGATCGATGCCGCCGACAGCCCGGCGCCGGAGCCCAGGAACTGCTCCAGCGCCGCACCGAAGTCGCCGGTAGACAGTCCGTGCAGGTATAACAGCGGCAGCACCTCGTTCATCTGCGGCGACTTGCGCGCCCACGCCGGCAGNNCTCGTCGACCTGATCGGCGAACGCCTCGATGTAGGCGCCGACCTCGGCCTGCAACGCCGCCGCCAACATCTGCCGGGCACCATCGCGGACAATCCCATCAAGCAACGACCGACCCGCACCGCGCGCGTTTTCATTGGACGATTCCTGATCGTGAACTACCGTGAGCATGGGCGTACCTTCCCGAACCAGCGCGCCAACGCCGGCTCATGATCAGACCTACTTGGACATTGAGATCATTCCCGGGAAGGTGCGCCCACTCACGTCACCTCGCCGAGGGCCATCCACAGGTTCTGATCATTGCTC
>PLSK01000003.1 GCA_003165155.1 Mycobacterium sp.
CGGGCCGAAAGACGACGGCCGAACGCGTAGCGCCGCGCAGAGCGTACGCAAGTGTAAAACTCATCGAGAATTTATCAGCAGCCGGGGGTAAATAAGCCGAACAAGCGCAGTGCGAATCATGCCCTATAGTGAAGTCCATGCACCACGCTGCACAGCTGCGCCTTATCCGCTCGCGCTGCCTCGCCGTGGACTGTTGTTGCTGTTGTTGAACTCCTGACGACCCTCTTCTGACGTTCTAATCGTCGCGCTTTTTTCCCGCTAGCGGGCCGCTCTGACGGCCCGCTCGCATCAAGGCGCGCCCCCGTCGAATTCTTTCAGGAAGAACAGCCACCGATGACAGTGTTGTCCATTTCCAGCCGCGCGCAGACGCAGGTCACGACCCGTCGGCGGATAGCGGTGCGGCCCACCAGCGAGCTCACGTCCATGACGCGGTACCGAGGGGGCACCTACTCCCACACCGTGGACACGATCGTGTTCACCGACGGCACCAGTGCGCGCACCGACCTGATCCGGGTGAACCCCAACCTGCACGCGTACTCGCTGGACTTCAGCGGCATCGCACCAGACCACCCGTCGCGTTACCGCCTGGCGACCTGGTCGGCGCTGCCCCATCTGCAGGCCCGCGGCTGCGAGGCCGAGGTCGACTGGATCCTGCGCAACTCCTTCCCGATGCGCTCGACCGCCGAACTGAGTCAGCACCTGCGCCAGGCCGGCTACCCGCTAGGACCAGGCAATATCGGCGAACACGAAGCGATTGCGGCGACGCAGGCCGCGATCTGGCATTTCACCAACGATTTGAACCTGGACAACCGAGCGCTGAACGTCCCCATCGCGATACGCCGGGCCCGGGGACGGGTCATCACCTTTGAATTCGACGGCGAACCGCAACTGGGCGGCTACTCGGCGCGGGTGGCCTCCGATACAAGCGTCGGACTGAAGCTACAGAAGTCTGCCGACGGTGTTGCTTGGCACGATATCTCGGGCTCAGAAATGACCGTGGACGCGGGCAACGGCCGACATCAGCGCACGCTCGGCGTCGGTAGCACGCTTTCGGCCAGCAGCCATGGTCGCCTCGGGCGCGGCTACCGCTACTACCGGCTGGTCGCAACGACGGACGCCGCCAGGCCGGTGATCGACCGTGTCCGCTTCTGGCTGACCGGTACTGGCCACTACCGCAATGCCGACCGGGTCGTACACCTTTACAATTACTTACTCGTCGGGGCACGCAAAGCCCTGCGCGATGCCTTAAGCAATGCCGATGTGCCCGATCTCGTCGACATCCAAGCAACCGTCGACTCCGAACTCGTAGGACCGTTCCAAGTGCCAATCCCGTTGAGGCTCAGCGTCGCTGACGGACACGCACTAGTCGATGCCGACGGCTCGAACATCGCCGAAATCGTGCACCCCGGCACCGATTTCTACCTACGTCCCACACTGGGAACATGGGGAACGACAATCACCGCACGGACGCCACATAATCTGACTGGGGCGGTGCTGACCGGCGTGGCGTCAGAGGGGGCGGCCCAAGGGTTCACGCCGATTGCGCTCACCGTGCCGACAGATGTAGCCATCGAGTTCGACATCACCTGGCAATCTTGTACCGACAACGTCTGAAAACAGATTGAGGTTTGAGGGAGAAAGATGAGCATTGCCGAGGACGTCACACAACTGGTCGGAAACACCCCGCTAGTCCGGTTACGCCGGGTAACCGAAGGCGCCGGCGCCGACGTCGTGGCGAAGCTGGAATCCTTCAACCCGGCGGGCAGCGTCAAGGACCGTCTCGGAGTGGCGCTGATTGACGCGGCCGAGGAAGCCGGCCTGCTTAAGCCGGACACCATCATCCTCGAACCGACGAGCGGAAATACGGGGATCGCGCTGGCGCAGGTAGCCGCGGCACGCGGCTACCGGCTCGTGCTGACCATGCCCGAGACGATGAGTATCGAGCGGCGGAAGCTGCTGCTCGCCTACGGCGCCGAACTCGTCCTAACGCCGGGGGCCGACGGCATGCCCGGCGCGATCGCCAAGGCCGAGGAACTCGCCAAGACCGACCAGCGGTATTTCGTGCCCCAACAGTTCGAAAACCCCGCCAACCCGGCAATCCACCGCAAGACCACCGCCGAGGAGATCTGGCGCGACACCGACGGGAAGGTCGATATCTTCGTGGCCGGGGTCGGCACCGGCGGCACCATCACCGGGGTGGCCCAGGTCATCAAGGAACGCAAGCCCTCGGTGCAGATCGTGGCCGTGGAACCGGCCGCATCCCCGGTGCTGTCCGGCGGCAAGAAGGGACCCCACCCGATCCAGGGCATCGGCGCCGGGTTCGTCCCGCCGGTGCTTGACCTCGATCTGGTCGACGAGATCATCGGTGTCGGCAACGACGACGCGATCAACTTATCCCGACGGCTGGCCAGGGAAGAAGGACTGCTGGTCGGCATCTCCTCGGGTGCGGCCACCGTGGCCGCCCTGCAGGTGGCCCGGCGGCCCGAGAATGCCGGCAAGCTCGTCGTCGTCGTCCTGCCCGACTTCGGCGAGCGGTATCTGAGCACGCCGCTGTTCGCCGACGCGACGGACTAGCCATGCTCGCGGCCATCCGGCAAGACATCCGAGCCGTCAAGCAGCGGGATCCGGCCGCCCCAAGCACGCTGCAGGTCATCTTCGCCTACCCGGGCGTGCACGCGATCTGGGGCCACCGGATCAGCCACTGGCTGTGGAACCGCGGCGCCAAGCTGGCCGCGCGGTCCTTTGCGGAACTCACCCGCATCCTGACCGGGGTCGAGATCCATCCCGGCGCGATCCTTGGGACCGGCCTGTTCATCGACCACGCGACCGGCATCGTGATCGGGGAAACCGCGGAGGTGGGCGACGACGTCACCATTTTCCACGGCGTCACGCTGGGTGGCACCAGCTCGGATCCCGGGAAACGCCATCCCACCATCGGTGACCGCGTGATCATCGGCGCCGGCGCAAAGATCCTCGGCCCCATCAAGATCGGTGACGACAGCCGAATCGGTGCGAACTCCGTCGTGGTCAAGGAGGTCCCCGCGGGAGCTTCGGTCGTCGGGGTGCCCGGGCAAGTAATCAGCCGGACCACGTCCGCCAGCGAGAACGACTCGTTGATGCCCGATCTCGTGGGTGTCAGCCTGCAGTCCCTGCTTACCAGGGTGGCCAGGCTGGAGGCTCTAGCCCCCGACACGCAGAACGGCCAGCAGACCGGCCGCGTGATCCGGCCGCCGGAGGCCGGTGTGTGGCACGGCGAGGATTTCTCCATCTGAGCAAAGGAGCTCAACCATGTCCAACCACTTCACTGGCCTAGACCTGGGGCCGCCTCTCGGGGACCAACGGCTCGACCTCTGCGACCTCTACGCTTTCCAGTCGCCCACCGACGCTTCGAGAACCGTGCTCATCCTCAACGCCAACCCGATGGCTGATGCGCTGCATCCCGACGCGATCTACCGCCTAGCCGTTGACAACGACGGCGACCTGTTGAACGACATCGCATTCAGTTACGTGTTCTCCGCTCCGCAGGACGGCAGACAGACCGTCGACGTCTTCATGGCCACCGGCGAGGAGGCGCGCTCCGCCGAGGCCGTCGGGGAAAAGATCTTCTCCGGCGTCGAAGTCTCGTTCGGAGTCACGCCGAACATCGCACGGTACGGCGACATCACGTTCTTCGCGGGCGCTCGCAGTGACGCGTTCTTTTTCGACTACGACGGCATCAAGAACCTGTTCGACACCTCGGGTGGGCGGAATTTCACCGCGCCGCACCTCGGTGGCGAGTCACCCTGGACCGGAACCGATTCCAATACCCAAGCCAATGTGTTTTCGACGGTACTCGAGCTTCCGACAAGCTCGCTGGGCGCGAGTCCCGATATCCGCATCTGGGGCCGTTGCAGCCTGCGCCGCGACGGCGAGATCGTCCATGTCGATCGGGCGGGTCACCCCTCGGTCAGCAGCTTCTTCAACACCGACGAGACCAAGGAGGAATACAACGCCAGCGAGCCGATCAACGATCGGGCGCGCTGGACGGATCAGTTCGTCCACCTGATGGGACACACCGGGAACTACACCCGGGAAGAAGCTCTCTCCGCGATCGATGCCCACGGCATCCT
>PLSK01000278.1 GCA_003165155.1 Mycobacterium sp.
ACTCATCCACCTTGAAAAATTCCGCGGCGGCATACCGACGCCGGGCTCCAGCTCGATGAGCGCGGCGTCCTTTGTCTGAATTCCGGTGGTCTCGTTCACGCCGTACTCCTTGGCGGTAACCCTGCCCAGCGGGGCCTGGTCTTCCCCGTAGGTCCACAGCGAATTGTCCTCGGCGTCGCAGTGCCCGCTGGTCATCAAGAAGTAGCGGCCGTCATTACCCTGCGCGGTGAAAGCCGAAGTGCAGTAACTCGTTTCGTCGTAAATCTTGATTCCGGGCGTCGGCGGCGCGTCCGCGCGGGCCGGGGCCGTATTCGCGAAGAGGACCGTCAAAAACCATGTGGCGGTCACTATCGAACCCACGCAGCCCAGCTTCGCCGCCACGCTGTGCCCCCTCCGTGTGGACGCCACCGACGAGCGCAGCGTAGCTTCGCGCGGACATGGAGTTCTTGCAATTGACTGTGAACTGGCTCACGGCGCCGACACCGACGTGCTGTTGTCGTTGCTGCTGATGATCTTTCCGCACCTGGCGCTCGCGCCGTACCTGCGCGGTCTCGACCCCGTCCTCGGCCTCGACGAGCAAAGCCCCGAGCAGCCGGCACTGGCCGTGCCCAGGGTTGTCGCGGTGCTGTCCGCCGCGTTCGGGGAAATACCCGGTGCCTCAGTCAACCCAGCCCCAATGCGATCTGAGGAGGTCACATGAAACGCAGCCGAATCGGCTCGATGGCCGCCGGGCATCAGCGGAACTGTCAGCCCACCCAGACGGTCTTGGCGTTGCAGAACGCGCGGATCCCGAGGCCGGCCAGCTCGCGGCCGTAGCCGGAACGCTTGATACCGCCGAACCCTAGTTCCGGGTAGGACACCGTCATCCCGTTGATGAAGACTTGGCCCGCCTCGATCTCGTCGATGAAGCGTTCCTGCTCGGCCTCGTCGTTGGTCCAGGCGTTGGACCCCAGCCCGAAGGTCGTGGCGTTGGCGATCTCGATGGCTTCGTCGATGCCCGACGCGCGATACATCGAGGCGACCGGGCCGAAGACCTCTTCGGTGTAGAGCGCCATGTCCTTGGTGATGTCGGTGACCACCGTCGGCGGGTAGAACCACCCCGGCCGGTCCGTAGTCTTCCCGCCGCACTGGATCTTTGCGCCCGCCGCGACGGCGTCGTCGACCTGCTTCGCGATTTCATCGCGGCCCGACTCGGTGGCCAGCGGACCCACGTCGGTGGCCGGGTCGGTCGGATCGCCGACCTTCAGCGCCTGCATCTGCTCGACGAACTTGTCGACGAAGGCGTCGTAAATATCTGTGTGCACGATGAACCGCTTTGCGGCTATGCAGGACTGGCCGTTGTTCTGTACCCGGCCGGTGACCGCGGTCTTGACGGCCTCGTCGAGGTTCACGGATGGCATCACGATGAAGGGGTCGCTGCCGCCGAGCTCCATCACGGTCGGTTTGATCTCGTCACCGCAGATGGCGGCTACCGATTGGCCGGCCGGCTCGCTGCCGGTCAGGGTGGCGGCCGCGACCCGGGGGTCACGCAGGATGCGCTCGACGGCGCTGGATGAAACGAGCAGCGTCTGGAAGCAGCCTTCGGGGAAGCCGCCGCGGGCGATCACGTCGGAGAGATACAGCGCCGACTGCGGCACGTTGGACGCGTGCTTGAGCAGCCCGACGTTGCCGGCCATCAGCGCGGGCGCCGCGAACCGGACGGCCTGCCAGAGCGGGAAGTTCCACGGCATGACGGCCAGGACCACCCCGAGCGGCTGGTACCGGGTGTACGCCTTCTTCGCGCCGACCTTGGACGCTTCGGCGGGCTCGTCGGCCAGCAGCTTCTCGGCGTTCTCGGCGTAGTACCGAAAACCCTTGGCGCACTTGAGCGCTTCGCCCTTGGCCGATTTCAGGGTCTTGCCCATTTCGAGGGTCATCATCGCCGCGACGTCGTCGGCCTCCTTTTCCAGGAGGTCGGCAGTTGCGTTGGCCCATTCGGCGCGCTGGGCGAAGGTGGTGTTGTGTCGGTAGTCGAGGAATCGCTCGTGGGCACGGGCGATGGCTGCGTCGACTTCCACGTCGGTTGCGGGTGTGAAGGTCTTGACCGTCTCGCCGGTGGCCGGGTTGATGGTGGCGATCGCCATGCTGACATCCTCCGCTTGCTCTTTATTTTCAAGGCTATGAAAGCTCCAACATCTAGCCTGCCACTATCGTTCCCATTAAGGGAGGTGCCGGATGAGCAAACCCGCTCAGCTGATGGTCAAGTGCCTGGAAAACGAGGGCGTTTCCGTCGTCTTCGGGATACCCGGAGAAGAGAACATCCGCTTCGTGCAGGCGCTGGCCGCCTCGAACATCCGCTACGTCCTGACCCGGCACGAGCAGGCGGCGGCGTTCATGGCCGAGATGTATGGCCGGGTCACCGGCCGCGCGGCGGTGGTATCCGCCACCTTGGGTCCCGGCGCGATCAACATGCAGCTCGGAGTCGCCGACGCGACCACCAACAGCACCCCGATGGTCGCGATCTCGGCGCAAGTCGGCCAGGACCGCGAGTACAAGGAGTCGCACCAGTACGTCGACCTGGTTTCGATGTTCGCCCCGATCACGCGGTGGGCCGCCGGTATCCCCACCGCGCACGCGATACCCGAGATGTTCCGCAAGGCGTTCAAGCTCGCGGAGACCGAACGCCCGGCCGCGGTCTATCTGGCGGTGCCCGAACACTTGGATACAGATGCTGCCGACTATCCCGACCTGACGCCCTTGCCGCGCAACGTGGTTCATGCCGAGGCGCCGGCGGCCAGTCAGGTCGCGCGGGCGGTGGATATCCTGCGCAACGCGCAACGGCCGGTGGTGCTGGCCGGGCATGGCGCTGCCCGCGCTGACGCCACCGCGGCATTGGTGCGGTTCTCCGACCAATTCGGTTTCGGCGTGGCGAACACTTTCCACGGCAAGGGTGTGATGCCCGACGACCACCCCAACACCATCGGGACGCTGGGGTTCATGCGACACGATTACGTCAATTTCGGCTTCGACAACGCCGACGTCGTCATAGCGGTCGGCTACGAGCTGCAGGAATTCGACCCCGTCCGGATTAACCCCAACGCCGACAAGAAGATCATCCATATCCATCGGTTCCCGGCCGAGGTCGACATGCACTATTCGGTTGACGTCGGGATCATCGGCGACATCAGCGAGTCGCTGGATGCGCTCACCGAGGCGCTTGCCGGGCACCACTTCGACCACTGTGACGACGTGCCCGGGGGCGGTATGCTTGCCGAGGAATTCGCCCGGGGGCAACAGGATTCGCGGTACCCGCTGGCTCCGCAACGGGTGGTGGCCGATACCCGCGCGGCAATGGGCCGCGACGACGTGGTGCTGGTTGACACCGGCGCGACCAAGATGTGGATGGCGCGGCTTTACCCGACCTACGAGCGCAACACCTGCCTGGTCTCAAACGGCTTGTCCACCATGGGGTTTTCCCTCCCTGGTGCGTTGGGGGTCAAGCTGGCGCGCCCCGAGGCCAAGGTGCTGGCGGTGGTGGGCGACGGGGCGTTCATGATGAACTCGCAGGAGATCGAAACCGCCGTGCGGGAGCGCATCCCGCTGGTCGTGTTGATCTGGGAGGACAACGGCTACGGCCTGATCGAATGGAAGATGGACCTCGAACTCGGCGAGCATTACTACGTGAAGTTCGGCAACCCCGACATCGTGAAATACGCGGACAGCTTCGGCGCCAAGGGGTATCAGATCAACAGCGCCGATGAACTGTTGCCGACGTTGCGGGCCGCGCTCGCCGACGATGGTGTGTCGCTGATCTGCTGCCCGGTCGACTACTCCGAGAATCTGCGGTTGACCGACCGGCTCGGTGAGCTGGACGAAACGCTTTAGACTTCTCGAATCACTTGTGTCACTTTGGTTTCAGTGGTTCCTGGGCGGCGTTTTCTGTCGGTGGCTGGTCATAGAATTTGGGCATGGTTTCGAGTAGTCGCGAGGAGATCGAGGAGGTCTTTGCCGCGC
>PLSK01000248.1:0-45393 GCA_003165155.1 Mycobacterium sp.
ACGCGGGCGGGTGTTGATACGACGGCCCGTGGAAGTCCGCGCCGCTGCCGAGCACGTAGATCGGTCGGTTTGGAAGGTCAACTTTGTCTGCGAATTTTTCTAAATTGGCCACTACCAGGGCGCAACCGCCTTCGGAGGTGGTGGCGCAATCCAGTAGATGGAATGGGTCCGCGATCGGCCGGGACGCGGTGATGTCGTCTGGAGTGAATGGTCCGCGCTGGTAGTAGATGGCTTCGGGGTTTTGCGATCCGTTGTTGCGGATGGTCGCCGCGACCATCGACATCTGTTCACGCGTCGTCCCATAGACGTGCATGTGCCGTCGAGCGATCAGCGCGAACTCCGCCGTGGTGAACATTCCCCACGGCGCCACGAATTCGTTCTCCGGCCTGGTCCACGGCGCCGTGGCTTCGTGATCGCGGTATTCGCCTGCTTGAGCGGCGACGAGCACCACCACGTCGGCCATGCCATGTTCGATAGCGGTGACCGCCTCGGTGATCATGCCGACCCCAAAGGCCAGCCCTTGCCACGCGGGGCCGACGCGCAGGTCGTAGATCAGCGCGGTCGACAGCGCTCCCGCGCTGATCCCGTCGACGTCGTCGAGGGTCAGGCCGGCGTCGCGGAGTGCGCCCTGAATGGCTTTGAGCGCCAACCCGTGCGAGGTCTCGCCGTCGAGCCGGCGGCCCTGTCGGGTGTTGTGCACTCCGACGATTGCTGCTCTAGTTTTCATCCGCGACGACTCCCAGATAGGTTCCTACGACATTGAACTCGCGCCCGTCGCGCATGACGGTGCCGATCGTTCTAGTCCGCGGGTCTGCTTGTGCAGTGCCCGCCCCGACGACGTCGATCCGCACGTCCACCGGCCGAGCGGTTTGCGGGTCGGTGATCTCGACGACCATGGCCACCGCGAGTTCGATTGCATCCCACTCGACGCTGATGATCCGATGGCGGGCGGTCAGCTCCATCACCACGGAGTCCTCGCGCACCAAAAAGCGGACCGGCGCGCACAACTCCCCGAGGCGGGGCGGAACGCACAGCGTGATTGCCACGTCACAGGCCCGCCGGCCGTGCGCTGGTGGTCCCCGATTCGCGCAACGCACTGAGGTCCCGTTCGGTGCGCCCCAGGACATTCGTCAGTACTTCATCGGTGTGCTGGCCATACACGGGTGGCACGCGGCGAATCCAGCGCCGCGGCTTCCCCGCGAAGCTGAAAGGCATACCGGTGCACAGGAATGAACCGGCGACGGGGTGGTCGACGGTTTCCCAGAACCCCCGATGCAGCAGTTGTGGATCGGTCAGCAGCGATGCAGATGTCACCAGCGGTGCCGCGGCGACCCCGCAACCACGCAGCGCGCCGACCGCTTCGGTTAGCGAGCGCCGCGCGGTCCAGTCGGAAATCAGCTTGTCGATCTCGTCGGCGCACTCTCGCCAGCCGGCGTCGTGCGGTCCCAGCTCGGGTCGACCGATCAGGTCCGCCAGCGCTACGCGGGCGCCGTCGTCCAGCGCGGCGATGGCCACCCACTGGTCCTCGCCCGCGCACCGGTAGACCCCCTGCGGGCTCGCTCCGGGGCCACGGTTCCCGGCCCGCCGCATCTCGATGCCGTTGCGCGAGTATTCCACCAGCATTTCCGCGGCCACGTTCAGCGCCGACTCGACCATTGTCGACTCGACGTGCATCCCGGCGCCGTCGCGGTCACGGATCACCAACGCGGCGATGGCGGCGAATGCCGCGTGCAGACCTGCCATCGGGTCGCACACGCCCCGGGGGATCACCGGTGGCCCGTCGGAATGTCCCGTCATCCATGCCATTCCGGTCGCCTGCTCCATTGTCTGCGCGAAGCCGACGCGGTCGCGCCACGGGCCGTCGAGGCCAAACGCCGGCATCCGGACCATGACCGCGGATGGGTTAGCGGCCGAGATGGCATCCCAGTCCAGGCCGAAATTCTCCATCACTCTCGGTGAGAAGTTCTCCAGCACGAGATCGCTGGTAGCAATGAGCTCTAAGGCGATGGCCCGTCCAGCTTCGGTGCTGAGCTCGGCACTGATGCCGCGCTTGTTGTTGTTGCTGCACAAGAACACCGGCCCCCACTCCCACCATTGATCCCAGGTGGGTGGGCGCCCGCCGGCGAACCGCAAGCCGTCCGGCCGGCGGACGCCCTCCACCTTGATCACATCGGCGCCAAGCGAGCCAAGAAATTGTGTGGCCACCGGCCCCGCCCAAAACGCGGTGAAGTCGGTTATTCGGATGTCGGACAATGGAAGGGCTTCCGTATCGGCGGAACCCGTTCGCTTGCCTCGTGGTAACCAGTCGACGCTTCCGGTGTCGGCGCCGGGCACCGGAGGACATCCCGGTGTACTAGTTGCGATGGCGTCGCTGCGGTACGGCACCCGCGGCTGCAGCACCCCCAGCTCAGATTCGACGAACACCCCGCGTTGTGTGTAGTGGTCGATCGCCAGCAGAGTGCCGGGGCTGGCGATGGGGGCCACCGGGATTCGGAACGCCACGGCGATGTCGACGATCTCTTGTGTGGTCCGGGTTTCGGTCCACTGGGTGACCATTCCGAGAAATTCGTCGCGCCGCTCGGCTCGGCCGGCGAACGATGCGAGGTCGGCATCTTCGACCAAATCGGCGCGATCGATCATCACGATAAAGTCCTGGAACTGCTGCGCCGTGATGGTGCAGAAGCCGACCATCCCGTCGGCAGTGGGGACGATCGACGGCAGCTCCAGGCTGCGTTGATGCAGCAGCGAATCCCCGCCCAGGACACTGGCCGACATGGCGGACAAACCACCCATACCGATGACCATCGCCTCGAAGGTCGACCCGTCGATGATTTCGCCGCGCCCGCCCCGGGCGGCATGCCGGGCCGTGGCCGCGGCGACGGCCGCGGCGAACGTTCCCGCCAGCCACTCGCCGAGCCGACCGCCAGCCTGTACGGGTTCGTCGCCGGGCCAGCCGCGGCCGGAGATCGAGCTGCACAACGCCTGCAAGATGAATTCGTTGGCCAGCACGCTGTCGTCGACGTAGGGTCCCGCCGTTCCGAATGGCGTCACGGACACCACCACCGCCGCCGGGCCGGTGTGGGCCGTGATGTCGTCGAGGGTCCAGCCGTCGCTGAGGTCGGTGAGGACGATATCGGCGCCGGCCAAAAGTGCGGTGATATCCGCCCGGTCATGCCAGACCACCGACTTCTTGCCGGCGGCCAGATATCCGAACAGCGCCCCGGGCGGTCCGCCGGCCGACCAGGTCCGAAGCGCATCACCCTGCGGGGATTCGACTTTCACGACCTCGGCGCCGGCGTCGGCGAACATCTTGCCGGCGTACGACACCGCAATTCCGTTGGACAATTCCAAGACACGCCAGCCCGCGAACGGTGCTTGGGCGTGGCCTGCCACGCTCAGTTGCCCAGAGTTGTTGCGCGCCCGGTGATACCGGCGACCTCAGCAGTCACAGCCGTCACCGGCGTCGCCCCTTGCGCCTGTAGGGCGAACTGTGTCATCCGGGTCCACGCGTCACGATCACGCTGGCTGGCCGCGCGACCGACGTGGGTGACCACGTCGACGTCGGTGGCCTGCGTGCGCAGGTGGCCAGCTCGCGCATGCTCTTTGGGCACGTACCGGAATGGATCGAACGAGTAAGCGGCCATGGCATTTTCGTGAGTGATCTTGTTGATCACCGAGTCTTCCAGATGGCCCATGTTCTCCACGATGTCCTCGGGCGCGAACGGCCAGTTGCTGTCGGAGTGCGGGAAGTCGGACTCCCAGCACAGCATGTCCTCGTTGAACCAGTCCATGTTCTGCACGCCGACCTTGTCGCTAATGAAGCAGGTGTAGAAGTGTCGCTTGAAGATATCGGTCGGGCCGCTGTATCCGGGCGGGAACTTCGCGAGCGTCCAACCCGAGTGACGGTTGTAGACATGCTCCGCCCGCCAGAGGAAGTACGGTATCCAACCGACGTCACCCTCGGTCAGGGAGAACTTGATTTCGGGGAAGTCGGTGTAGAACTCGGCCCAGATCAACTCGGTGAAGGTGAACATGCTCATCATCGACGACGCGGTCATCTGCACGCTGGGTGGCGCGTCCGTCGACACCTGCGGAGATCGCGACGCGGAGCCGACATGGGTGCACAGCACCGTCTTGTTCTCGCAGACGGCCTCGAACAGCGGGTACCAGTACTTGGTGTGGATGCTGGGCATTTGCAACGCTTCCGGATTCTCCGAGAACGTCACCGCGTGGCATCCCTTGTCCGCCAGCCGTTTGACTTCCTTGGCGGCTTCGGCCACGTCATAAAGCGGCAGGATGCCGCAGGGGATGAAGCGGCCCGGATACGCCCCACACCATTCATCGACGTGCCAGTCGTTGTAGGCCTTGATCATCACCAGGTTGACGTCGCGGTCCGGACCCTGGTTGAGGACCTGGCCGGAGAAGCCGGTGAAGTTGGGGAAGTTCAGGCCGGCCAGCTGGCCGCCGGCGTTCATGTCGCGGACTCGCTCATCGACGTTGAAGCAGCCCGGGCGCATCTCGTCGTAGCGGGATGCGTCGATATTGTACATCTCGCGGGGTTTTCCTGCGACGGCGTTCAGGCCCATGTTCCGCCCGCGGATCTCGCCGTAGTACCACTGCTGGATACCGTCGGACTCGATGACCACCCGGGGGGCGCGGTCTTTGTATTTCGCGGGGACGTGCGCGTCGAACATGTCCGCCGGCTCGGCGATATGGTCGTCCACGCTGACCAGGATCAGATCGTCCTTGTTCATGCCGCACTCCCTCTATTCAAGGGACTAGTAGACAATGATCTCAGTCACCGTGTCAACGGTCCGCCGCATGATTCGACCTGCACATTCGTGAGTGCCTTCCGCGGATTGGCGCAGAAAATAGCTCGACTATTAGTCCGTTTCTACGCGATGGTGATTGCCGCCAAACCCTCACGCACCCGGTCCGGCAGAACTCCCCCATAGTTAAGCCAGTCGTCCAGGGCGATTCGCACCGTCGCCATCGCCAGCGCGCCGATCAGACGCGGCCTGGCATCCTGGGGAGCCAAGTCAGGCAGCCGCGGTGCGACTAACTCGGCGATCGCCGATTCGTACCGGACGTAGATGTGCAGCGTCCAGGCGTCCAAGGTCTCCGAGGACCTGGTCAGCGTGGCCAACTCGCGCACCTGGTCCTC
Source organism: Mycobacterium sp. (assembly GCA_003165155.1). Classification (GTDB taxonomy): domain Bacteria; phylum Actinomycetota; class Actinomycetes; order Mycobacteriales; family Mycobacteriaceae; genus Mycobacterium. The sequence goes on from PLSK01000248.1 coordinate 5,165, forward strand.
GATTTCGGCGAACCCGAGAGCCAACTCATGAAAGGCGCCGAGGACCGCTTCGGCCGCCGTCAGGCCGGCCGGCTGGGCGGCCAGGGCAGTAGTGATCCGGCCGAGCCAATGGGCATTCATGCCGGCGGCGACGGCATCTTCCTTGGAGGAGAAGTAGCGGAAAAAGGTCGCGCGCCCGACGTCTGCCGCGTCCGCGATGCGGTCGACCGTTGCCCCCGCCAGACCCACCTCGGCTACCAGCTGCGCGGCGGCCGCCGCGATGCGCTCCCGGGTGGCCGCCCGCCTCCGTGCGGACGGTGACATCGCACTGGACAATGCGTGAGACATAGTCTAAGTATAAGACTATGACTCAAGATCTGGCGAAGTCTCAAGATCTGGGAAAGGCCGCGTGGCAGTTCTTTCAGCAGATGCTTGCTGACGTCACCAAGATCGTGACGGAGGACGCCGAATCCGAACGGGAACTCCTCGAGGGGCTGCGGGTCATCGCCCGGGTGTCGTCGTTGTGCGCGCAACTGTCCGTCGAGGCCGACCCCGACCGCCCGTCGTTCTTCGATATGTGCTCCCCGACCAGGATGATCGGCGGTCCCAATCCCGACGGCGCCTATTACCTGGCGATGATCCGCGGCGACCGGCGCTACCGGATCACCGGCACCCGGGGTACCACTGCCTACCTCGGATTCCAGATCCTCGCCGGCACCGGCCTGACTCCAAGGCGGATGTCCAACTACGTCAGCGACGTCGACCTGGACCTGACCGACTGCGAATTCGCGCTGATTCTCTCGTCGGACGAACCAGCCGATCTCGCCGGCGCGCTGTGGGTGCAAATCCCCGACGACGCATCATCGGTGGTCGTCCGAGAGTACATCGGCGATCCCGCCTCCGAAGAGTTGGCCAGCATGCGGATCGAGGCCCTCGACCCCGACCCGGTCACGGCGCTGACCGACGGCGAACTCGCCGACCAGTTCACCGCGATGGCGTGGTCACTGATGAAACTCGTTACCCTGCACCGCACCATTAAGCCCGAGCTGCTGGACAACCCCAACACGCTGCTGACGGCAGAGGCCGCCGATCTGGGTGCCGCCGACACCACACCGGACAACCTGTACATGATGGGGACCTTCCGGCTCGACCCCGACCAGGCGCTATTGCTCGACATCGAGCCACCCGATACCCGGTACTGGAATGTCACGCTGGAAAACATCTGGCATGAGTGCCTCGAGCCGCGCCGTCGGCATAGCTCAGTTACCAACCGTGCAGTGCAGCCAGACGCCAACGGGCGAGTGCGCATCGCGATCTCCGCGGAGGACTTAGGATTTGGCCATTGGCTCGACACCGGTGGCCGACAACGCGGGTTCGTGGTGCTGCGGTGGCTCGATAATCCCAAGCCGCCATCGGTCAGCGTGTCGGTGCGCCNNGCGGGGACCAGCCGTGACATTGCAGGAACGGTTCAACCCACAACAGCTCATCGCCAGCGCCTGTGCGGAAGCCGGTAGCGACGACTTTGGCGAGGATGGGTGGCAACCGGGGCTGGACCGCGTCGCCGACGGCTTGGTCAACGAGGCGCGGTTATCGCCTATCGGTGTTGAGGTCGCCTACCTCGACATCATGCGCGCCCTGAAGAACCGGCTTGACGTGATCGCCTGGCGCAAGGAGCATCCCGAGATCGCCGCCAAGCCCATCACCGCGCCGATCTTTATCTGCGGCCAGCCGCGTACCGGAACCACCATCCTTTACGACCTGCTCGCCCAGGATCCTGACCTGCGCGCGCCGCTGACCTGGGAGGTCGATGCGCCCTGTCCTGTCCCACAGCCCGAGACCTATCACAACGATCCGCGCATCGCGGCGACGCAGGCCAGCCTCGAACTCTCCGAGCAGATCATCCCCGGGTTCCTGGCATTTCACCCGATGGGTGCTCTCGTCGGCCAGGAGTGTGTCCGCATCACGGCCAGTGAGTTCACCAGCATGATCTTTACGGTGCAGTACCGCCTGCCGAGTTACTACCGCTGGTTGCTGTACGAGGCGGATCACGCCGGCGCCTACCGCTATCACCGAATCTTCCTGCAGCATCTGCAGTCTGGCGTCCCCGGGCAGTGGCTGTTGAAATCGCCGGCACACCTGTGGCAGCTGGATGCGCTACTCGCCGAATATCCCGACGCATTGATCGTGCAGACGCACCGCGATCCGCTTAACGTCATCTCGTCGATCGCCGCGCTGACCCACCACCTGCGACGGATGGGCAGCGACGAATCGAACATCGCCGAGTGTGCGGCCCAGTCCTACGAAGAGATCGCCGTCGGCCTCGACCGTGGGATGGCTCTGCGCGACAGCGGCGCTGTGCCCGCAGGGCGCGTGATCGACGTCCAATTCACCGATTTCATGAAGGACCCCTGGACGACGATCAGCGGCATCTACCAGAAGCTGGGCCGCGAGTTGCGCCCCGAAACCGAACAGAAGATGCGGGACTTCCTGGCCGCCCATCCCTCCGACGGCGGACACGGCCGCTACACCTGGTCGGACACCGGCCTGGACGCCGGCGAGGTTCGCGACCGGGTGCGCACTTACCAGGACCGTTACTCGGTGCCAACCGAGCCTTTGCGCTGACGCCGCGCGCCCGTTGCGCCGAGATCGGCGCTAGCGCGGAAAAGTTTGAGAGGGCATCTCGATAACGTCGATCTCGACGTAGTTACTCTGCGGGTTCGTAGCGCAGCAGCGTGACGTCGTGTTCGGGGTAGTCGCAGAACACCGGGCGTACCCGCATACCGATCCGCAGTTGGACGGGATCCGCATCGATGTCTACGTTCACCATCTCGGTGGAAAACCTCGGCCCCTCGTCCCATTCAACGATGGCGAGGAGCTGCGGAACGGCATCGGCGAAGTGTGGGCTGACGGGCCTGCGCGCGACGGTATACGAGTACAACGTCCCCATGCCGGATATCTCTCGCCATTCCAGGTCGTCGGCCAAGGTACCCGGAGCGCGGACCCGTGGATAGAAGACATACGCCCGTGAAGACGGCGAGTACTGGATGGCGATGCGATGTTGGGCCAGCGCGTCCCAAAACGGTGCGCTCGTCGGCGTTTTGACCGGCATCGGATGCTCGAAAGTCGTCATGGTCGTCAGTCTCCCTGCAGGATCAGCGTCGTTTGCTCGGACAGGATCCCGCCGTTGCCGGACACGAATGCCCGGTTGCAGTCGGCGACCTGGGCCGCACCCGCGCGCCCCATGATCTGGCGGGTGGCGTCGCACACATGGTGCATTCCGCCCGCCAAACCCGCTTGGCCGAAACCGAGTTGGCCGCCGGCGGTGTTGAGCGGGAAGTCGCCACGGAAGGTGAGGTCGTGGTTGGCGACGAACTCCATCCCCTTGCCCTTTTCGCAGAATCCGGCATCCTCCAGCGACAGCAACACGGTGATCGTGTAGCAGTCGTAGATCGACACCATGTCCATCTGGTCGCGGCTCAGGTCGGTCATACCGAAAGCGGTGTCAGCGGCCGCCGCGATGGGAGTGTGCAGCAGGTCCTTGGCGTAGGTGGGGGTCTTGAACGGCACGTGTTCGCCGAATCCCTTGATCCACACCGGCCGGTTGCGTGACCGCTTCGCCACGTCGGCGCTGGCGACGACGACCGCCGCGCCACCGACGCAAGGCATCACGATCTCCAGCATGTGCAGCGGGTCGGCGATGACGGGGCTGTCCAGCACGTCATCGACGGTGAGCGGTTTGTCTTTCCAGATCGCCCCGTCAGTGTGGTTGGCGTTGACGCGCTGGTCGACGACGATCTTGGCCATCGCCCGCTCGTCGTATCCGTAGACCGCCGCGTAACGCTGGGCCACCTGGCCGTACGGACCGTTCTGCCCGAGGTTGCCATAGGGGATGTCGAATTCGGCTTGCGGAGAGCCGTATTGGTTGCTCGACGAGCCGAAATACAAGGCATCGCCCAGTGATCTGGGCTTCCTGCTGGACATCGGGGTGATGTACCGGGCCGGCAGTGCGCACAGCACGGCGTCGCAGATGCCGAGCTCGATTGCCGCGGCGGCACGCCACACCATGGCCGCGGCGCTGGCCCCGCCGAGGTCCACATGTTCGGCGAATCTCGCTCCCACTCCGAGGTATTCGGCGATCGTGGAGGGCACGAAGATCTCCGACTCGGCCAGGTGCGACGCCACGATGCCGTTGACGACCTCGAAGGGCAGCCCCGCATCGTCCAGCGCGGCGGCGCCGAGTTCCGCCCATTGTTCGATGGCGAACGGCGCCGGTGAGGCCTTGTTCATCCGCTCGGGCGGCAACTCCACGTATCCGACGATCGCGGCCTCTCCGCGTAATCCCATGTCATGTCCTCACTTACGGGGCAAGCCCAGAATCATCTGAGCGATGATGTTCAGCTGAATCTCTTTGGTTCCACCGCCTAGCAGCTCCGAAGGCGAATGCAGATACGGCCGCACAACCGCGGGGTCGGAGTCGGCGACCATGGCCCGCCGCCCGGTCAATTCCAGAATGGCCTTAAACGTGCGCCGCAACAGCACGTTCATGGCCACCTTCGCGATGCTCGACGCCGGACCGGACGCCTGCCCGTCGAGCAGCCGGATGGTTTCGCGCACGCCTAGCGCTTTGATGGCGTTGGTGTAGGCGTCCAGCTCACCAAGTGCGCGTAGCAAGTCGTCGCGGTCCGGTCCCGGCTCCGCCGCCATCCGGCGCAACCCCGCAGCCCTGTCGAGCTGAACGTACCCGCTGATGGCCGAGCGCTCTTCGGCCATAGTGGCGATCGCGAGGCTCCAACCGTCAGTCGGTTCTCCGAGCAGCATGCCGTCCGGCACGAAGACATCGTTGAGGAAGACTTCGTTGAACTCCGCATCGCCGGTCGCCTGTCTGATCGGCAGGATCTCTACCCCGGGGGATCGCATGTCGAGGATGAAGTAGCCCAAGCCGCGGTGCTTGCTCGCCGTCGGGTCGGTACGCGCCAGCAGCCCCCCGTAGTCGGCCAGGTGCGCCGACGACGTCCAGATCTTGTGTCCTTTGATATTCCAGCCGCCGTCGACCTTGGTTGCGCGGGTTGCCAGGGCGGCCAGATCGGAGCCGGCGCCGGGCTCGCTGAACAGCTGGCACCACGCGAGCTCGGCTCGCTGTGTCGGTGGAATCAGCCTCTCCTGTAAGTCTTTCGACCCGGCCCGGAGCACCGAGGGCAAAATCCACTCGGCGATGCCCAACGACGGGCGGACCAAACCAGGTCGTTTGGCAAATTCCTCGTCGATAATGAGCTGCTGCAGGGGACTGGCATCGATCCCCCACGGTGGTAGCCAGTGCGGGGCGATTAGGCCCGCCTCGGCGATCGCGGTGCGCTGCGGGCCGCCGGCGAAGTGTTCGTAGGGGCCTTGCCGTCCGGGCCGGTCGTTGTGCAGCTCCAACGCCGAATCCAGTATTCTCGCGATCCTCGAACGGAAGTCAGATTCGGCGTCGCCGAGATTGACCGACATGTCACGCTGCTGGGTGCACGTGAGCTGTCCCAGCCTCCGCGCCCAGCGATTCGCCGGGCCCACTGATGCCGCCAAACTGATGGCCCGCCGCCAGTAGAGATGCAGCTCATGTTCCCAGGTGTAACCGATGGCACCGAACATCGTGAGGGCGTCGAGCACGAGGTCCGGCACCGGCGAGATCGCGGTCACTGCCGCCGCGGCCGCGGCGAGTCGATGCTGGTCGAGGGATTCGTCCCCGGCACGTACCACGTCCCAGGCCGCGGCAGTCATCAACTCGCTGTTGACCAACAGCATCGCCGCATTGTGCTGGAGCGCCTGGAAAGTTCCGATTACTTTGCCGAACTGCTCCCGGACGCGCAGGTGCGCGGTAGCGGCCTCGACACACCACTGCGCGATACCGGCCATGGTGCTGGCCACGAGTCCCACCACGACGCATTCGGCGCGATCGGGATCGATTCCGGTGAGCACGTCCGATTCGGCCACGCGGTGTTCGGCCAGCCGCAAGATCCCGATGTCGCAGACGAGATCGGTGCCGTGCACGGATGCGACTGTCACCGTCGATTTTCCGGTGTCCACCGGCACCCAAATGACATCGCCGTCCTGCGTATGGGCCCCGACCAGGACCATCCGCGCCGAACACACACCCGCGGTGACCTCCGACGTGCCGGTGACCAGCCACTGCGGCCCGTCCGCCTTGATGCTGAAGTCAGCGTCGCCGGGAAGGATAACGACCGCGGGCACACCGGACGCCAGCTCGCGTAGCAGCGATTCAGCGGCAGGTGTCTGATCTGCCAGCAGCGCAACCGCTCCCGCTGTCACCGTCGGCAACAGTGGCCCGGGCAGCAGCGCCTTGGCCGCCGACTCCAGCACGCACGCGGCGTCGATCAGCGTGCCTCCCTCGCCACCGAGGTATTCGGGCAGGTGAACCGCGTGGAAGCCGTTGGCTACCAGCGCGTCCCACCATTCCGGTAGCTTCCCGTCCGCCAGCGCGGTGAAGTTGTCCCGCGTCGCGGCTATTGGGGCATGCCGGACGGCGAACTGCCCGATGGCGTCGCTGAGCGCCTGCTGTTCTGGGGTTAGTCCCAGGGTCATGGAGCGGAATCCTCTTCGACTAGACAAGACGAACCGTCTCGTCTTGTAGCAAGCTACAATGTTAGTCGAAGTAGGTAAAGCCAGCGAACGAGGACCCCGGATGCCCATCGATCTGGACCCGAGCACCCCGGTGAAGCCGCCGCGGCGCCGCAGTGAGAAGTCGCGTATGGCCATCGTCACCGCCACGCGCGAACTGCTTCTCGAGCGGGGTTTCGACGGCTTGACCATCGAGGCAGTCGCCGCACGAGCGGGTGTCGGGAAGCAAACCATCTATCGCTGGTGGCCCAGCCGTCCCGCACTCGTGGCCGACGTGATGCTCGAAGACGCCGACAAGATCCTCGGGTCGGTAGACCATACCGACGACCTGGCTACCGACCTGGTGGGGTGGGTGCGCCGGCTGGCCGCAAGCCTGACGACCCCACGCGGCTCGGCCATGCTGCGAACCCTGACGGTCGCCAACATGGAACACGAGGACACCGCCGTCAAACTACGGGCCGGATTCAGTGTGCCACTGCACGACAGCGTCCGTACCCGGCTTCTCGCCGAAGGCATCGACGAGGCGACGGCCGAGTCCGCCGCGGACGCCATCGTGGGCGGGGTCGTATATCCGATCCTGTCTGGAGTGCAACCATATTCGCGGCGGCGAGCCGAATTGACCACGCGCATCATCGTTGCGGCCCTGGCCCGATGAAGAAAGCCTTGGCGTTGACGGCCCTCGCCGGATCCACGTTCGTCGCGGGACGTTACCTGAGATCTCGTGACGCCATTGCAGAAGTGGCTGCCGACCTTCGCAGCCCGGTTCTACCACTGCTTGCCGGTCCCAGCACAACGCGAACACTGCTATTGAGCCGGCCGCTTTCCCGGGTCAAGACAAACCCGGGACCCGGAGTCGCAGTGACCAGGCGACATGTCCCCGGGCAACCACTCATCCCCGTGCTCGTCATCGCGCCAGCAGAGCCGAGTCCGCATCGGCGCCCGGCGCTCCTCTCGATACACGGTGGCGGCATGATCTTGGGATCGCCGCAAATGGAGGCCTCGGGCAGCGGACTGCTGGCGCGCGAACTCGGCGCTGTGGTGGTGTCGCCGGACTACCGCCTCGCGCCCGAGCACCCCTTCCCCGCCGCCCTGGACGACTGCATGGCAACGCTGACCTGGATGCGCGACCGCGCCGACGAGCTGCGCATCGATCCCGATCGAATCGCGGTCACCGGGTCCAGCGCCGGCGGTGGACTGTCGGCCGCCGTTGCGCAGCGGGCGCACGACGAGGGCATCGCTTTGCGCGCCCAGGTGCTCGTCTACCCGATGATCGACGATCGGACGGCACTGCGCGACAACCACTGGGGGCGCGGACGATTCGTGTGGACGCCGGAGGCCAACCGGTTCGGATGGACGGCATACCTGGGCAGGCAACCACGACTGTCCGACGCGCCCGAATACGCAGCACCATCGCGGCGCACCGACCTGTCAGGTCTGCCGCCTGCGTGGATCGGAGTCGGCGGTCTTGATCTCTTTTACGACGAGTCCGTCTCGTACGCGGAGGCATTGAAGGCCTGCGGTGTTCCGTGCGAACTCGTCACCGTTCCGGGGATGTACCACGGCGCAGACGGCCTCGCCGGGAAAGCGCCGGCGATGAAAGAATTCCGTCGCAAATCGGTGGACTACCTGCGCGAACACCTCTGATTCGCAGCGGCATGCGTGAGTAACATCTAGCGATGCGGAAAGCGGCCGTTCCCATCCCCGTGAGGTCCTACGTAGGCGGCGGCCGAACTTCGTCAGCGCCGGGAAAGTAGTTATCCCCGAGGCCCCACGCCCGCCACAATCCGTCCGGGCACAGAACCATCGTCAGAATATGCACGTCCGTCAGTGGTGCCTCGTCGAAAGCTCGCATCGGGTGATCCGTGTTGGGCATAAATTTGACGTACGCGATATCGTCGGCGTCAAGGCAGCGCTCTACATACTGCATCATCCCGGCATTCGAAAGCCGCTGAAAAGCCCACTCATAGTCGCCCCACGCTGGCGCATGCCACGTCAAATTGTAGAGGGCCGTGGCGTATTGGGCCCTGTCGAGGAGTGCCTGCCACCACAAGGACGCCGCCCCCAAAGGATTGGTGGGCTCTGGCTCCCCATCTGGGAAGACTGCCTGCATCAATTCCGATCCGGACACGATCTCAAACGGCATCGGTCCGCTCGGGTCCCGAGCGGCAGCCTCCGCAGCGATCGCGAGGCCGGTGAAATTGGGCACCGTTCTTTGCAGGATTAGATAAAATTCCCTGAAAGTGGATGGTGGCCGCGTGTAATTTATGCGCTGCTCAACCAGGCAAGCGACCGTCTTCTGGGGGAACAAGTCAAGTTGGTCCTGCAGGAAATCATCCGGGTGCACTGCCTCAATACCGAACTGTGACAGCGACTCTGGGGGAAAGTCGCGCAAGTTCGCAGTCACGATCAGCGACGCCCCTCCACGCACCGCCGCCGCGGCCACGTGGCGATCCTTCGGATCGTTCGTCATGGCCGGAATCAGATCCTCGTACGGATCAACTAGCGCGTTAGGGAAGGCCGATCGCATCCGCCCTAGCCGCCGGGACGCCTTTTCTGTTGTGAGACCGAACTTCCCGACCAGATTCCGCTCAACTTCGTCGAGGATTTCTTCCGACCACAACGGCTCGTACATCTCGGCGTCGGCCAGCTTCAACAGCAAATCGGCGAGCTGATAGGGCAGGAGCACGCAAGCATCCAATACGACACGGATCCTTGGCACTGTCAGCGTGTCTCCGTAAAGCCACTGATGTTCCGGTATGCGTCATCTTCTGCGGCCTCCTCAGTCATCGCCGCCAAGACCTCACGCCGATGCCGCCGAATACGCTGCTGGTAATCCATCAGATCCTTCAGCTGCACGCGCCTGTGCCGACCCGGCTTACTGAAGGCGATCTCGCCGGACTCCAATAGCTTCACCAGAGTCGGGCGCGACACCCCGATCGCGTCGGCCGCTTCCTGGGTGGACAGCACCGCGTCACGCGGTTCGAGGGCCTGCCCATTGCTGAGGGCCCGGCTCGCGTGGGCGAGAATGTCGCGGAGCTGCCCGGTCAGCTCGAAACTCTGGCCGTCAGCAGTAAGCACCGATAGCTGCGTCCCGCTGTCGAGCAGGTCCGCGAGGCGCTGCAGCTGCGACTCTTCTGCAGAGGTAGGGGGGAAAACCGTGTGATCGGCGGGAACGCTCATACATTCATGGTAAATCGAAAAAAACGAAAGCGGGTGATTCTGAGGCGGTCATTTCCCGGACGGCGCTCGACGCGTGCAATCTGACCTGGGAAAACACCTCTGATTNNGCTCCACCGCGGAGCACGGCGCTGCACAAACGCCTCGACGCCCTCGCGGGCATCGGCGCTACCCATCACCCGATGATGCAGCTCTGTCTCCAAGTCGGCGACCTGGCGCGGCGTATAGCCCTTGATCATGGTGTCCCAAAGCAGGCGTTTGCTCAGCGCCGCCGACATCGGCGCGACATTGACGGCAATGTCGCGCGCGACCTCCATTGCATGGTCGAGCACGTCGCCGGCGTGCAGTGCCCGGGTGGCGATGCCCATCGCCGCCGCCTCGGCGCCCCCGAAGGTGCGCCCAGTGAGCAGTAGGTCGGCCGCCACGGCGCCGCCCGCCAGATGAGGCAGTGTCCAGTGCGACATGCAGTCGGGTATGACGCCCCGCCGAACCTGCGCTACAGCGTATTTGGCGTCGACAGCCATGATCCGGATGTCGGCCTGCAACGCGAGGGTCAAACCGATTCCGATGGCGTGGCCGTTGACCGCCGCGATCACCGGGGTGCGCAGTTCGAACGCGGCGGGATCGGTCGGCGCGGCCGTGAACGCGGAGCCTTCAGCGGGGGTGTCGAAAGGATTTGTCGCCGTGCCGAAGTCCGCGCCTGCGCAGAATGCGTCGCCCGCCCCGGTGAGCACGATCGCGCGTACGCCGTCGTCGTTGTCGCAGTCCCGGTAGGCGCGGTTGAGTAGTTCACCCATTTGCGCGGTGTACGCATTTCGCCGCTCTGGCCGGTTGAGGGTGACGAGCGCGACTCCGTCGGCGACGCTGACGGTCAGATCGGTCATGGCAGCGCTGGCGTCTTGTGTAACGCTTCGATGAGGTCGGCAATCTGGGCACCCGGCGGCGTGTAGCCGGGGAAGTAGCAGCAGGCGTCGCTCGCGTACGCACCGTAACGACGACCGATTTCGGCCGCGCACTGTTCCGGCGTCCCCACCACGCCGATGCGAGCCACCATCTCGTCGCTGATGAGCGCTCTCATCTCCGCAAACTTTCCCACTTTGGACAGCGCGTTGAGTTCGGGCTGGACCTCGGCCCACCCCTCGACCTCGAGGACCGGCACGTAGGCGGGCGTCGATCCGTAAAAGGCGATCAGCATTCCTACCGCGTCGACGGCCGTGCGCAGTTCCGCCTCGGTGCGACCGACGGCCACCATGGCCTGGACCACCACTTGGAAGTCCCCGGGTGCGCGCTCGGATCTGCGCAGACCTTCGGTGAGCGCGGGCACGGTGCGCTCGGCGAAGTGGCGGGCACTGTTGAAGGGCATCACCAAGAGGCCGTCGGCGACCTCGGCGGCCTTGCGGGTCATGATCGGCCCGAGTGCCCCCATCAGCACCGGTGGGGCGCCAAATGGGTTGGGGCCCGGGTTGAAGTTCGGCGGCATCAGGGTGTGGGTGTGGTATTCGCCGCGGAAGTTCAACGGCGCCTGCCCTTCCCAGGCCGCGAAGATCGCCTTGACAGCTGCCACCGTTTCGGCCATCTTGGCTGCGGGTTTGGCCCATTGCGAGCCGTAGCGCTTCTCGATGTGCACTTTGATCTGGGAACCCAATCCCAGACGGAACCGCCCCTTGCTGTAGATCTGCAAGTCGTAGGCCGCGTGCGCCAGGTGCAGCGGGCTGCGCGGACCGGCGATCGCCACGTTGGTCATCAGCTCCAGCGACGGCTGGCCGGCGGCAACCACCAACGGCAGGAAAACGTCGTTCGGGCCCTCGAACGTAAAGGCACCGTCGGCGCCCAGTTCTGCCAGTTCAGCGGCATGGTCTGCCACCCGGCCGGGCGAACCCTCAACTTGCAAGTGGGCTTTCACTCGAAACCTCTATCAATACCGCTGGTCAGTGGTGGCAAAGCAATATCTATTACCGCATACGGATGACCTCTGGCTATCGGCGGCGGTCGATGCCACACACCGACCGCGTTCGTTGAGTGCACTCAACTGAGCGCTCGTCAACTGGCGATTAGACACGACCTACTCGTTGCCAACCAACCTGCACAATCTAGGTTTAGCGCTAGCTGACCTGCTGATCGCTGACGACTGAAGGAGGCTGACGTTGTTTGGGTTTGCCACCACCGTCGACGACGTGATCGCCGGCGTCGACCTGACCGGCAAGACCGCCGTGGTGACCGGCGCGTCCAGCGGTCTCGGACTGAAGACCGTGGCCGCATTGGCATCCGCGGGCGCGGACGTCGTTGCGGCGGTGCGGGATCCCGAGAATTTCCGCGCCGGCAGCGACTGGCTCGAACTGGGTGAGCTGACGCCGCGGATCCATCCGGTGCCGCTGGACTTGGCGCACCTGGCGAGCGTGCGCTCCGCAGGCCAGGCAATCGCCTCGCGGTACCCGCGCCTCGACATCCTGATCAACAACGCCGGCGTGATGTTCACCCCGCATAACACCACCGCGGACGGGTTCGAGCTGCAGTTTGGCGTCAACCACCTCGGGCACTTCCAGCTGACGACGCTGCTGCTGCCGCAGCTGCGCGCGGCGGCAGCAGTCTCGGGTGATGCCCGTGTCGTCACGGTGACCTCCGAGGCCCACCGGAACTGGGGTATCGACCTCGATGACATCAGCTTCGACCGTCGCGGCTACGACACGTTTCTGGCGTACGGTCAGTCCAAATCCGCGAATATCCTGATGACTTTGGAACTGCACAGGCGTTTCGGCGGCCAAGACATTGGAGGCGTCACCGCGCTGGCCGTCCATCCGGGCACCTGCGCGACCAACCTGGGCCGCTACATGGAGCGGGCGACGGTCAAGAAGCTGTTCGCAATGGGCGGCGAGACATTCGCCCCCGAGAACATGAAGTCCGCGGCGCAAGCCGCCGCCACCACCGTGTGGGCCGCCACCGAACCATCCTTGGCCGGCCGTGGTGGCGCATACCTGGCCGACTGCCAGATCGCGGAGGCCGCCACTGCAGCAACCGATCCGGCCACAGCACAGCGGCTGTGGCAGTTGTCGCAGGAATGGGTGCAGGCTTGACTCACAGACTGGGCCTCACGGACCGGGCTTGGTGGGCCACACCGCCATGCGGTCGATGAGGCGATCACGCAGCACGAGTGTGTGAAACAGCACCGCGCACACGTGGGCGGTAAACGTCGCGAAAAGCAGAAAAGCAAACACACTGTGGCACTCCCGCAGCACCGCGTAGAGCTCGATGTTATGCGGTGCGATTCCGGGCAGATGCACTGATCCGAAGAGGGTGACCGGGAATCTGGCGGCCGACAGCATGGCCCAGCCGACCAACGGCTGGATCAGTAGCAAGGCGTAGAGCAGGTATTCCGACCACGAGGCGATGCGACGTTCAGCGGCGCTCATGGTGGCCAAAAACGGCGGCAGCTTGTGGGTGAGCCGATTCACCAGCCGCACCACGGCGAAGACCAGGATCAACACCCCTAGCGGCCGGTGGATCGCCAGTAGCAGCGGGTAATAGGCCAGCGAGGCCACCATAGTGACGCCGAGGAAAAGTTGTGCGATGACCATCGGCGCCATCAGCCAGTGCAGAATCCGGGACGGTAGGGCGAAACGCGGCGCGGCGGTGCTGGCTTGGGCTGTCTCGTCCGTCACGACAGCGCCTGTTTGACGTTGACCGCGCTGGGCGATTTGGGTTCCTCGGCGCGCCGGGTGAAGGAGCGCGAGTACACGGCCGATCTTGCGGCGGGCAACGGGTCATCAGAGGCGGTGATGCCGTCCGGAAGGACTAAGGGGTCGAAGTTGATATCGCGCGCGTTGCCGGCCTCCTCGGTCTGCACCGCGGTAATGGTGACGGTGCCGGCGTCGACGGATCGCCGCGACTGCGGCCAGGGCTTGGTGGCGTCGTTGGTCGGATCGTCCGGCTCACCGACGGTGAGCATCAGCCGCCAGTTCAGTGGCCGCTGCGCGACCGTGCGGATGAGGTCGTCGAACAGGTAATCCTTGTCAGGCGATGCCGGCGGCGCGGCGGACCCCGCTCCGTCTTGCGGAACCACGAAGTCCAGCGGAACCACGGACCAGCGCACCGGGACAGTAGCGCCAGCGTTGTTGGTGAAGTAGAAGGCATTCAGCCCGTAGAACGTGCTATTCGCGAATCCCGCTGTGGGCGGTGACTGTTTGACGATTTTCATCGCCGCCACGGTCTCGGGATGGCGATCCAGGAATGCGGCCATCTTCTGTGGATCAGCCTTGCCAGTGTCGGGCAGAGGTTTGGACACCAGCGTGCGTTCGTAAAACGCTTGTGGGGTGCTGTCCGGGAAAACGGGGATGTTGACCATCGCGGTGCGCCACTGCTGGCCGTTGACCTGAAACAGCAAACCCAGCCCTCGGACGGTGTCGGCCTTGTCGGCCTGACCTGGCAGACCTCCGGACAGCGAGAACCGGCCGATCACGGGAGTGTCGCCGTGCTGGAAGACCGCGGCGCGGCAGATCTCCGCGCCTGCCCCGTTGCTCGCGAAAGATCCTGTGGCGCTGAGGCCTTTGGCATGGTTTCGGCGGAACCCGTCGTGCCGGCCGTAGACCTGCTCGAAACCGTCGGCGAACCTCGAAGGGGTTAGCGGGATCGGGCCGCCGGGGCGCAGCCAGCCGCCGGCATAGGCGAACCCACCCACGTCCGCCGCGGCGACACCGGCCACTGCACCGAGCCCCAGCAGCGCGCCCCGGCGGGTCAGCGCGCCGGGACGGGCGTGATCATCGGCGTCCACACGCGCCCCCCTTTACCGTCCTTGGCGAGTTGTTATCGCGTTGACTGTGCGGCCAGGGCGGGTCGGCTCGGCGTGTCGTCGCCGCGAACGCACAATCAACGTGAATTCTGCCCCCAAAATCCGGCGCAAACGAACTAGACTCCCGAATTGTGACCACCGCGTCGAACCCGTGGGGCGACGAACGAGGGAGACTCTCGCATCAACTGCAGATGCGGGGTCAAGTTCTGGGCCGCAGGGAGGCGCGGCGCGTGTGCCGGCGCTGCGCGAGCGTCGGCATTCAAACCCGCCCGGAACGCATTCAGGCGATGGTCGCGGGCGTTCCTGTCGCAGACGATGAATTTACGGACGTAAATTTCGCACTGATCGTGACGCAGATCAACCGTGAAAAGCGGGCCGCGAAGTTCAGGGGGGTACGCCGCCGGGGCACCCACTCGCTCATCTTTGCGGGGTTGGTGCTCATCGTGTTGAATTTCCTTTTCTGCATCGCCTACGTCTTGCTGAACCTGACCGAACAGACGCCGGCACTGTGAACCCCTCGGCAACGTAGGTGTTAGGCCGGCGAAATGTTGTCGAGTCTGAACACCGCGCAGCGGCCTGCCAGCGCCTCGAATTCGTCAGCGGTTCCTTGGTTTACCAAACCCGAGCGCTTGAAGAAGCCGACGCCCGTCGGTACTTCTTTGGGAAACGCACGCAACACAGGGCGGGCTTGCTCTGCGGTGAGTTCGACGAAGGTGACACGCTCCGACTTGCGGCCCCCGGTGACGGTTCCCGTGCCGGCAGCACGGGCGTTGAGCACCCAATCTGCCTTGGGATATCCGCCAACTACGTAGAGCCCGTCATGAAGCGTGAAAGGAGTCGCCGGCGTGCTGCGCGGCTCACCCGATTTTCGACCGGGCACGGTCAACACCCGTACCGGNNCGCATCAGGCGGGGCCACGCCCATCACCGGCAAGCCTCAGTAAAAGCCGCGTGCCGCCCAGCGGACTGGCGTGCAGAGACGCTGTGCCACCGTGTAATTCGGCCTGCTGAGCGACCAGTGCCAATCCTAAACCGGAGCCGGACCGCGATGCCGTCGACCCGCGGGAGAACCGTTCGAACACTGCCGTGCGCTCACCCTCGGGGACACCGGTGCCGTCGTCATCGATAGCTATTTCCACGCCGTCACTGGAACTGGCGATGTTGAGCTGAATCTTGGTGGCGCCGCCGTGCTTGACGGCGTTGGCAATGGCGTTGTCGATCACCAGGCGCAGCCCGGTGGGCAGCCCCACCATCAGCACCGTTGGCGAGGGCACCAGGGACACGTCGACACCGGGATAGATACGAAGGGCGTCGTGCGCGGCACGATCCAACAGCTCGGTGATGTCGAACGGAACAAAATCATCGATGGTGGTCAGCTGGCCCTGAGCCAGCCGTTCGAGCGCGGTCAGGGTGGCTTCGATCCGGCTCTGGGTTCGGATGACGTCGCCGATCACCTCGTGACGCTGTTCGGGCGCCAACTCCAAGGTGGACAGCACTTCAAGGTTGGTGCGCATGGCTGTCAACGGGGTACGCAACTCGTGCGAGGCGACAGCCGCGAAGTCGCGGGCCGACTCGAGCGCGGCCTTGGTTCGCTGTTGCTCGTCTCCGATGCGGGCCAGCATTCCCTCTACCGCCTCGGCGATCTCCACGGCCTCACGCACACCGCGGACCTGGACCTCGTCGGGGCTGGACTGGGCGTTGATCGCGCGCGCCTGCTGAGCGAGTAACAGGAAAGGGTTGACCATGATCAGCGAAATCACCCAGCCGACCAGGAACGTCGCACCGATACCGCCGCCACAGATCAACAACACCCGCAGGTGCTGTTCGTTGATCCGATGTTGCGCCTCGGCCAGTGGCGCGGCGAGCGCGATCGAAGCAGGGCCCGCACTGAAAGTGCGGACGCGGTATTGCACTCCGTTGATCGTGGTGTTGGCGTACCCGTTGGCAAGTTTGGGCACAACGATGCTGTTGGGCACGGACACGGTCACACCCCCGATGCGTGCGGTTCGCACCAAATTGCCGTCCGGCGTGGGCCGATCGGGGTCGGTCTGCTGTGCGCTGTTGAGCAGGGTGTTGATATCGCCCAGGCTGCCGACTGAGTCGAGGCGACGGTCGAGCTGGCTGTATTCGTTGTTGGTGACGCCAATCCACACCCACGCGCCGAGGAAGACGAAGGTCCCAATCACCGCTAGCTGCGCGACGATGACGATGGTGCGCAGCGACAGCACCCGCATCGGCAGCCGGATCCACCGAGCAGCGCGACCCTGCGGCTCCACTATTGAGCTCGCGGCGACTTCCACTGTCTTGTCCTCCATCGAATCTTCACAGGCTTCCGGCGACTATCCCGGTCAAAGTCTGGACCTCTGCATCTAAGCCGCCAATTCTGCCGCGCGCGGGAGCGCGTTTATTTGCCCTTGACACAGTGAGTGAGTATTCTCTCACTGTGCTCGCCTCGGGACGTGACCGGCTCCTGGCCGCAGCGCTCAAGCTCTTCGCCGCGAAGGGCTACGCGGCGACGTCGGTCGCCGACATCCAGCGGGCGTCGGGCCTCGCGCCAGGGTCGGGCGCACTCTACAAACACTTCACCTCCAAGCGCGAGTTGTTAGAAGCCGCGGTTGCGCACCGGATCGACAGCATCGTGGCCGCGCGAGANNGTGCTCAAGGTCATGCTGCGCGAACCCGACGAGGTCGGCGATCTGGACGAGAAGACCTGGCAGGTCATTACTGACAACGCCTATCAGCGATTCGCTGACGAACTGGCTGCATCGAATCACGCTGGCCACACGTGCATTCCGGATCCCGCGGCGGCCGCGGCCGTCGCGATCGGGTCGCTGTCCTACGCCGCGACATTGCGAGCGCTGACCGGGCGCTCGCCGGGCAATGTCGATGGCGACCGTTACTTCGAGGCGTGGGTGAATCAAACGGTCAGTGTCCTCGCGCAGTACACCAACCACAGCCGCAAATGAAATTCACTGACCACCCAACTATTTCAGGAGTTAAGCCGTGACGTTCTCACTTGAGCTCAGCGAAGATGTGATCGAGGTCCGCGATTGGGTCCACCAATTCGCGGCCGAGGTCATCCGCCCTGCCGCGTCCGAATGGGATGAACGAGAGGAAACTCCGTGGCCGGTGATCCAGGAGGCCGCGAAGGTCGGGCTTTACTCCCCCGACTTTTTCGCGCAGCAAGCCGCCGAGCCGACGGGATTGGGCTTTCTCACCGCGTTCGAGGAGATGTTCTGGGGTGACGCCGGTATCGCGCTATCCATCATGGGTACCGGGCTGGCAGCAGCGGCGTTGGCGGCCAACGGAACTCCCGAGCAACTAGGGCGCTGGCTCCCCGAGATGTTCGGGACGCCCGGAGACCCCAAGCTCGGTGCATTCTGCTCGTCGGAGCCCGATGCGGGATCTGACGTCGGCGCCATCCGAACTCGTGCGCGCTACGACGAGGCGACCCGTGAATGGGTTATCAACGGCATCAAGACCTGGGCCACCAACGGCGGAATCGCCAACGTGCACATCGTGGTGGCATCCGTCTATCCCGAACTCGGCACCCGCGGCCAAGCCAGCTTCGTCATCCCGCCGGACACCAAAGGTTTTACGCAGGGCCAGAAATTCAAGAAGCACGGAATCCGTGCTTCGCACACCGCCGAGGTGGTGCTCGACAATGTCCGTCTGCCCGAGGACACGATTCTGGGCGGCCGGGAGAAGTTCGAAGCGCGCATCGCCCGGGTTAAATCCGGTGCCTCCGCCGGAGGACAGGCGGCGATGAAGACCTTTGAGCGCACCCGGCCAACCGTCGGCGCGATGGCCGTCGGCGTGGCACGGGCCGCCTACGAATACGCTCTCGAATATGCCTGCCAGCGTGAACAATTCGGACGAAAGATCGGTGAATTTCAAGCGGTGGCGTTCAAACTGGCAGACATGAAAAGCCGGATCGACGCGGCCCGTCTGCTGGTCTGGCGGGCCGGCTGGATGGCCCGCAACAACAAGAACTTCGACTGCGCCGAGGGCTCGATGGCCAAGCTGGCGGCGAGCGAGGCCGCTGTTTATGTCACCGACGAGGCCATCCAGATCCTGGGCGGCAACGGGTACACCCGCGACTACCCTGTTGAACGGATGCACCGCGACGCGAAGATTTTCACCATCTTCGAGGGAACCAGCGAGATCCAGCGCCTGGTGATTTCGCGGGCATTGACCGGCCTGCCCATCCGTTAACGCTTCCGCACCGCTGCCGCAACGGCTTGTGGCGCTTCGGATTGCGGGAAGTGGCCGACGCCGGGGAGTTCGGTCACCTCGGCGTGCGGCAGGACCGTGATCGCCCGCTCTAAGACGTGGCGGCCCGACACGGGATCGTCGAGACCCCACACGAGATGTAGCGGTCCATCCCAATCGGCCAATGCCTTCTCCCACCGACCGTGATGGGCGGCGCGTTCGGCGTTGTACCGGATATGCAGGTGCGCGAGTTTGTGGCCGCCTTGTCGCGAGACGCCGTACCAGAGGTCATCGAACTCGGTGTCGGTGATCCTTGATCCGCGGACCCCGTCGAGTGCGGAACGAAACCGGGTCGGAGTAATCCGGCCGGCCAGAAACCTACCGATCACCGGCAAAATCAACAGCTTCTGCATGCGCGTCGGCCGGTAAGCGCTGTAAACGATCCCGGAGTTCAACAGGACAAGGCTGTCAATGGTGAACCCGAGCCGGCCGGCCTGTGCGCGGCCGATAAGTTCCTGACCGACGATGACCCCGTAGTCATGGATGACCAAGCGCACCGAGTCCAAGTGCAGGTGGGCCGCCAGATCCTCGACCACGTCGGCCGATTCGGCAACGGAATACTCGTAGGGGTTGGGTTTATCGGAGGCGCCGTAACCAAGGAAATCCAGCGTGATCACGTCGTGGTCGGTAGCCAGGTCGTTGGCAACTTCGGCGTAGTCGTAAGACCAGGTGGGAAATCCGTGCAGCATCAGCACCGTGGGCCCCTGCCCTCGCCGCCGGAATGCGATGCGATGTCCGCGCCGGCTGATCAGCGTCTCGCATTGGTCGATCCATTCCTGCGCCCGGGGAACGCCGCTCATCGACGCCCCCACTCATCGGCAACCAGCTCATAGCCCATCCACCGACCGTAGTCCGCGGTTATCCCCGACGCGCTCGGGCCGCCGGTGCGGCCACCAGACATGATGGCCGAATGACCACCGAGATCCGGGTTCTCGACAGCGAGGACGACCTCACCGCCGCGGCCAACGTGTTCCGCACCGCCATGATCGGAATCCCGCCCCTCCCGAACCTGCCGCCCGGTGAGATCACCCAACTGCTGGAGCCGGGCCGTACCGTCGGAGCATTCGCCGATGGAAAGCTCGTCGGCACCGCTGACGCCGCTACGAGCGGACTCACGCTTCCCGGCGGCGCGATTGTCGACCACGCCGCCGTGACACATATCGGGGTGCTGCCGTCGTTCACCCGAAAAGGAATCGCCACCGAACTGGTGGACCACCAATTGCGCGACATCGCGGCACGCGGTGAGGTGGTCGCAACGCTGCGCGCATCGGCGGCCACCATCTATGAGCGGTTCGGCTACGGCGTGGCGAGTTCGTCGCAAAGCGTCGAGCTGCAGACCGCCCGCGCGGCGCTTCGCCCCGATGTCGGGTCCGGCGGTCCGGTACGACTGTTGGACGCTGCCGACGCCTGGGAGATCCTGCCCCGGATCTACGCCGCGAATCGCCCGTCCCGCCCGGGAACGATCGACCGCCCGAAGGTGTGGTGGCAGGGCCTGCGACTGCGCACCGAATCATCGTCGGGGGCTTCGTATATCGCAGTACACGGCGAGCCGGGTTCCGAGTCGGGTTTCGCCCGCTACCGTCCGATCGATACCGAGGCATGGTTCGTCAGCGAGCAGCGCACCATCGTCGTCGAGGATTTCTTCGCCCCAACGCCAGAGGCCTATCTCGGACTGCTGCGTTTCCTGCTCGGGCTCGATCTCATTGACCGCGTGCTGTTCTGGATGCTGCCGCTCGACGATCCGCTGCACTGGCTGCTTCTCGATCGGCGGGCCGCGAAGGTAACCGCGGTCCACGACGAAACGTGGCTCCGCGTCGTCGACGTCCAGAAAGCGCTGGCAGTACGCCGATACGTTGGGGACGGCGCCGTCACCATCGCAGTCAATGACCCACTCTTGCCGAACAATTCAGCCGGCTTCACCGTCACGGGCGACGGTGCCGAGCCGACGGACCGGCGCGCCCAGTTGGATATTGGAGTCCAGGGGTTGGCCACGGTTCTGCTCGGTGGCGCGACCTGGCGCAGTCTCGCGCTCGCGGGGCTGGTCCAGGCCGACGACCAGGCGGCGCTCGTCGCGGCCGATCTTCTGTTCGCAGGCTGGCAAGCACCGCACGCCGGGTTCTTCTTCTGAGAAACCTTCTTGTGGCTGAACTTAGTAAGGCTGGCCGCCTTCGGGCATGACGTACTCGGAGGTTGGCGCGGTGACACCGTTGATGGTTGTTCCACCGTTGGTGATGCCCGGGGCCACCGTCAACATGTCGTGCGGGAACCCGAGAGTCGGTCGGGTGAGAGCGTTGAGCCGAGCCAGTTCATCGGCGGTGAGGTGCACATCGACGGCGCGGACATTGTCGTCGAGCTGCGAGAGCCTGCGCGCGCCGATGATGACGGAGCTCACCGCCGGCTGTGCGCCCACCCACGCCAGCGCCACCCTGGCGACGGTCGTCTCGTGCTCCTTGGCGATGATCTCGAGTTCGTCGATGAGCTCGTAGGTCTTCTCGGTCAGGAACGTATCGACCATGGCGCCGCGGCCACCCTGGTCCTGCCCGGCGTTGCGACGGGTGTATTTGCCGCTGAGCGCGCCGCTTTTGAGCGGTGACCACGGGGTGATCCCGAGGCCGAATTCGCCGGCCATGGGAACCAGTTCCTGTTCGATGTTGCGTTCCAGCAACGAATACTCGGCCTGCAGCCCGACGAACGACGACCAGCCCCGGAAGCGGGCGGTGAGGTTGGCTTCGACGATCTTCCACGCCGGGGTGTCCGATACGCCGACGTAGCGCACTTTGCCCGCACGAACCAGATCGTCGAGTGCGGCCATCGTCTCCTCGATGGGAGTGTTGGCGTCCCAGATGTGCAGCCAGTACAGGTCGATGTAGTCGGTCTGCAGGCGGCGCAACGAGTTCTCGCAAGCGCTGATCACCGATTTGCGGCCCGAGCCACCGCCGTTGGGATCACCCGGATACAGGTTGCCGCTGAACTTCGTGGCGATCACCAATCGATCGCGACGGGCGGGATCGTTCCCTATGTGGTCGCCGATGATCTTCTCGGAGTGGCTCCGGGTGTAGAAGTTGGCAGTGTCGATGAAGTTGCCACCGAGGTCGACGAATCGGTCGATGATCTGTTCGGATTCCTCAACGCTGGAGCCCCAGCCCAGGTCTTCACCGAACGTCATCGCACCCAGGCATAGCGGGCTGACGCGGAGACCGGATCGACCGAGTGTCACGTAGTGATCCAAAGGCATGCGTGGTCACTTTCTGATAGGTTGTTCATCCATGCGTTTGTTTATTTCCAAATTAGTTTATTACTGAACGAACTAGGATTGCAAGGTCGATGCCGCAAATCGATGCAGCCAAGATCTGGTCGCTGAACTATCGGCTGCTGGTGTCGGTGATCTCTGCCGCGGAGCCTGACATCGCCGCGCTGGGGTTTGAATCCAAGGAGCTGTTCCTGCTGGCGGAGGTCGATGAGCATCCCTACCCTGCCGAGCTGGCGGCCACGCTGTGCATGCCCAAGCCGACGGTGACGCTTTATCTGAAACGGCTCGAGGCAGCGGGCCTCGTGCGCCGCGAGATCGACCCCACCGATCTGCGGCGCCACCGCCTGCTGCTCACTGAGGCCGGGCGCCAAGCCAACCAGGACGGCCTCGCCCTGCTATCGGACGGATTCAGTAAGCGCCTGGAACGCCTGACCCTCGCCCAACAGGAGGAATTCAAGAGCCTGCTCGAACAAATCCTCTGATGACCGTGGGGATGGCACGCGGAGCCGCCCTTTGGGCCGCGGCGGCCGTTGGGTACCTGATTCTCGAGGCAGTCGCCGCCGCAAGTTTTGAGCCCAGCTACAGCTATATGCGCGACTACATCAGCGATCTCGGGGTTGACGCCGGCGAGCTTCACGGCCGGATGATCAACTCTCCGCGGGCTTACTTGATGCAGATCGCGTTCTTCGTGCAGGGGATTCTCTTCTTTACCGGGGCGCTGCTCATCGTGGGATTCCCTCACAGTCTTAGGGCCCGAACGTTTTTGGGGCTGGTCGCCGCGAATGCGGTCGGGAATATAGTGGTTGGAACTGTGCACAGCGGGAAGGTACACGTCGTCGGCGCCGCATTGGCGATTGTTGGAGGCAATACCGCCATTCTGGCGGGATCCGCGATCGTTGGGCTCGTTGGAAGCCATCGTTGGTATCGCAACATCTCTAAATCCATTGCGGCCCTGGGTCTCCTGTCTCTGGTCATGTTGATGGTCAACTCCGCGACGATGAAGTCCAACCTGCTGCCCGAGGGGGCGTGGGAGCGCGGAAGCGTGTACTCGATCACCCTGTGGCAATTGCTTACCGCGGCCTGCCTGCTGATCATTCGGCGAACTCGGCTTCAGGCGGGCACCTTGACCGCGTAGAGGTTGTGGCTGCCCAGCAGCCTTAGCGTGGGTGCGCGCATGGCGGTGTCGCCAGGTGTGTTCCCGCCTCCTCGGAGTGCGCGCCCTCGACGCGGCCGAGCGCAATTGTCGCCGTGAGCATCGCGGCGACGGCTCCCGGTAGCGCCAGAATTCCGGCTCCGTGTGGCCGCAGATGCTCGCCCAGCACGACAATGCCGAGTATCACCGCGACGACCGGCTCGCCAACCAGCATCATCGGTACCGATGCCTGCAGGGCTCCTGCCCGGAAAGCCCACTGCTGCAGGGCCGTCACTATGACGGCCAGCGCGACAAGCACGTACGGCGCGGGGATGGTCAGCAGGCCCTGCCAGCCCCCGACGGTGAACCGATGCGTACAGATTTTGGTCAACACGGCGATCATGCCCAGCCCGACTGCCACGGCCGCCCCTAGTGACATCGCGCGGACGCGGCCACCGCTGCGACGGGCAACCGCCACGCAGATCATGACAACCGGCACCGCGAGAGCAAGCGCCACCGTCCACGCCGGCACGGGTGGCCGGTAGTTCCCCTCGCGTGGCTGTCCCACGAGAACAAATACGGTCAGGCCGGCGGTCAGCAGGAGCGCCCAGCCCCACTCGGAGCCAGTGACCCGGGTGCCCGTCCGCCAGGCGCTCAGCGGCAGCACAAACAGCAGCGAAGACACCAGCAACGGCTGCACCAACAACAGGGAGCCGTGTGCCAACGCCATCGCCTGAAAGGCGAACCCCGCAGCGGCGGCAACCGTCCCTGCCCACCACAACCGGTCGCTCAGATAAGCCGGGACCACCGCGCCCAAAGAGGCTTCATCAGCGGCATAGCGTTGCAGGGCAGCCTCCCGAACGACGATGCCCACCGCGGCAACCAACGCCGCCAGCAAAGCAGATCCAATCGCCAATGCGTGCGACATCACCCATCCCATGTACTCATGCATACCGTTACTGTTGAAGTTGGCCGTTATTGGCCGTTCCCCGGGGTAGCGGTTGCCCGGTCCGGTAGTCGCGTTCTTATTCGGTGGGGTGCGCGGGATTTGGCTCCCCGTGTCCCTGGCCGGTGGCGGCTATCGGTGTTCGCCTGCTGGTTTTGGGGTGCGGCCTGGTTGGTAGCTCTCACGCCACGATCCTCTGGTCGTTGGCGTGTCACACCTTTCCGTCGCCGCGCCTTGAGTCCTTGGGCGCGTCTGCCGATCACGGTGGCGGCTGCCTGGTGTCGGGTGACGTTCTTATAGGGGGTGCGCCAGTGCGCATCACCCCAGATACTGGAATAGGCGGGATTGACCGCGAACAGTTCGATACCGGCAGTGTGGGNNTACGGAACCGTTTCCCACGCCCGCCGCGGCCCATGGTTTCGCGCCCGGTGGCGCGGGCATCAGCGAAGTCGAGGTCTTCCACGGCGATGGCGTTGATGTGGTGGCGTTGGGTGTAGCGGATCAGGCGGGTGATCGCGTGGCGGACCTGGGCATCCCGGCGTGCTGAGCTGCCTCTGAGGTCGATGTCGATACGGTGCGCACCCCCGACCGGGTTGCCGTGGGCATCCAGGCGGCGCACCGCCAGATGCCCGTCGTTGAGATCAACCCCGACCACCGGGCCCGTCGCGAACAGATCCCCTTGCGGGGTGGCGTCGTTGCCGGGGCTAACCCAGTACGGCAGGGCCGGTATCGCCCACGCCGCCGTGGGGTAGCGCCCGGCGCGACCCGGGCGGCGGGTGATCGTATAAGACACCGAATTCCCGGTGCAGATCCGGGCCGCCCACTCATCGCCACGATGGGTGAACGCCGCCACACCGGACAGGATGTAACGGCCACGTTTGGCGTTAGCCAGATACTCCAACGGTTTGGGCAACCGCACACTGACCACACCGGCCGCAGTGACGGTGATCGTCAGGTTGCCGAACGGTTCATCGGGTGACCCGTTGGCGGTGATCCGGTAGCGGGCCGCATCCCAGCAATCCCGCCACTGGTTGGCTGTCAACCCCGCGGCATCAAGATGATGGCTGTCTTGGCCAGCCGGGCACCGCCTTCGACCACATGCACTCGATTAGCGGCCCGATCCTTGAGCGCGCCCGCCAACACGGCCCGCAGATGCTGCACGCGGCGTTGCTTGGCGAACCGTTCTGCCTGGCTCGCATACCCTTTTGGGGCGTTGGCTTTTCGCCGGGCTTTGCGTTCGGTCACCGTCAACAGGTCGACGGTGGGGGCGCCCAGGCGCTGCTCGATCGTGGCGATCGCCGCCCTCAACCCCACGATATGGCGGTACTGGGCGTCCCGGGCCAACCGGTACTGATCGTCGTTAGCGGCGATCACCGCATTGGCCCACCGCGCACTCGATGACCCGGTCAGCCCTTTCTTAAGGGCATTGAGCCGATCCCGGCGCACTTGGCGTTTAGCGTCACCATCAAGGCTGGGATCCACCCCAACGGGGCGCACTACCCGCGCCAGATCAGCCCGGCGCAGCCGACCGACATGAGCGGCAATCACATCCAACACCTGATCGTCGTCGGGCGTAGTCGCCACCCGAGTCGTAATCGCCACCCCCCTCGGAGCCGGCACCGGTTTCACCCCACGCCACGAGCGCAGCTTCTGAGAAGTCATCAGGGCCCGCCGCCGGTGGTCTCGGCGCACACCACCACCCGCAACCGCTTCGTCTTGGCTAGCAACTGCTCGATGACCCCAGCGCCGAAGCACGCCAGCCTGTCCGGGTGCTCCACGATGAGCCTGTCCGCACCCGGGGTCATACAGTGGCCCAACACTTTGCGCAGACCGGCTCGACGCTCAGACAACCCCGAAGCGACATCGGTGATCACCGACAGTTCCCCGCCCGCCCAAGCCCTGAGCCGGCCCACCCACCGATCGAGGTCACCGTCGCCCTGTTGACGGCCAGACGACACCCGCGTATAGCCCACCGCCCGCCCCTGGCCCAGTTTGCGCGTAGCCGCAGCTGGCCGCGACTCCCACCGCTCACCCGACATCCCCATGAAACCAATCCATCCCGCCGCCACGGCCGACAAGACACCACTTGCGCCGCGTTCAGCGCTCCTAAACCGAGATACTCCCAGACAGGTCCGACAACAACCGTCGATCCACCATTGACCGACAAAATCGCCAGCTGTTCTCAGCCCGTAGTCGCGACTGCTATTCGGTCCGGACGCGCCGCGGACATCGTCGCCCGTATAAATCGCCGCCGCAGCAATTCAACGAGGTCCTCGTCGCATTCCTGGCCTCGCTCTGATACCCAAACCGACCCTGGGCACAGCGCGCGTAACACTCCGACGGGATACTGATAGCGGAAACACCAACGATGACAGTGACGCCGGGAGAAGAATCATGAGCGGCCAGCAGCCGACCATCATCTACACGCTGACCGACGAGGCGCCGTTACTGGCGACCTACGCCTTTTTGCCGATAGTGCGCGCCTTCACCGAGCCGGCGGGCATCAAGATCGAGACCAGCGACATCTCGGTGGCGGCGCGCATCCTTGCCGAGTTCGCCGATTACCTGACCGAAGAGCAGCGCGTGCCGGACAACCTTTCCGAGCTGGGCCGGCTGACGCAGTCACCCGACACCAACGTCATCAAGCTGCCGAACATCAGCGCCTCGGTGCCGCAGTTGGTGGCCGCCGTCAAGGAACTGCAAGACAAGGGCTTCAAACTTCCGGATTACCCGCAGAACCCGAAGACCGACGAAGAACATGAGATCCGCGACCGCTACGCCAAATGCCTCGGCAGCGCGGTCAACCCGGTGCTGCGGGAAGGTAACTCGGACCGCCGCGCACCCAGGGCGGTCAAGGAGTACGCGCGCAAGCACCCGCACAGCATGAGCCCCTGGTCACAGGCCTCGCGAACGCACGTGGCGACCATGCGGCACGGCGACTTCTATCACGGCGAGAAGTCGATGACCCTGGACCGCGCTCGTGACGTGAAGATGGAACTGGTCACCAAGAGCGGCAAGACGATCGTGCTCAAGCCTAAGGTGTCGCTGGATGACGGTGACGTCATCGACAGCATGTTCATGAGCAAGAAGGCGTTGTGCGAGTTCTACGAGGCGGAGATGCAGGACGCCTACGAAACCGGCGTGATGTTCTCGCTGCACGTCAAGGCGACGATGATGAAGGTGTCGCACCCTATCGTCTTCGGCCACGCGGTGAAGATCTTCTATAAGGACGCCTTCGCCAAGCACCAGGAGTTGTTCGACGAACTCGGTGTCAACGTCAACAACGGATTGGTCGATCTGTACAACAAGATCGAATCGCTGCCCGCGTCGCTGCACGACGAGATCATCCGCGATCTGCACGCCTGCCACGAGCACCGCCCCGAGCTCGCCATGGTTGATTCGGCCAAGGGCATCAGCAACTTCCATTCGCCCAGCGACGTGATCGTGGACGCGTCGATGCCTGCGATGATCCGCGCGGGCGGCAAGATGTGGGGCGCCGACGGAAGGCAAAAGGACACCAAGGCCGTCAACCCCGAGTCCACGTTCTCCCGCATGTACCAGGAGATCATCAATTTCTGTAAGACGCACGGGGCATTCGATCCGACCACGATGGGCACGGTTCCCAACGTCGGTTTGATGGCGCAGCAGGCCGAAGAGTACGGCTCACACGACAAGACCTTCGAGATACCCGAGGACGGCGTCGCCAACATCGTCGACCTCGACACCGGGGAAGTCCTGCTGACCCAAAACGTGGAAGAGGGCGACATCTGGCGGATGCCCATCGTCAAGGACGCACCGATCCGTGACTGGGTCAAGCTGGCCGTCAACCGGGCACGGAACTCGGGTATGCCGGTGGTGTTCTGGCTGGATGTCTGGCGTCCGCACGAGAACGAATTGCGTAAGAAGGTCAACACCTACCTGGCCGACCACGACACCGAGGGCCTCGACATCTCGATCAGGTCGCAGGAACGGGCCATGCGGCACACGATCGAGCGGGCTATGCGCGGGCAGGACACCATTGCCGCCACCGGCAACATCCTTCGCGACTACCTGACCGACCTCTTCCCGATCCTGGAGCTGGGCACCAGCGCCAAGATGCTGTCAATCGTGCCGCTGATGGCCGGGGGCGGAATGTACGAGACGGGGGCGGGCGGCTCGGCGCCCAAGCACGTTCACCAGCTGGTGGAAGAGAACCACCTGCGCTGGGATTCGCTCGGCGAATTCCTCGCGCTGGCCGCCAGCCTGGAAGACCTGGGCAACAAGACCAGCAGCGAACGGGCCAAGATTCTGGCCAAGACGCTTGATGCCGCGACCGGCAAGTTACTGGACAACAACAAGAATCCGTCGCGCAAGACCGGTGAGCTCGACAACCGCGGAAGCCAGTTCTACCTCGCCATGTACTGGGCGCAAGAACTTGCCGCGCAGACCGCTGACCAGGAACTGCGGGAACACTTCGGCGCACTCGCCGATGCGTTGACCAAGAACGAAGACACCATCCTGGCCGAACTCAACGCGGTACAGGGCGAAGAAGCGGACATCGGCGGCTACTACGCGCCGGACAGCGAAAAGACCACGGCGGTGATGCGGCCGAGTAAGACCTTCAATGCCGCACTGGCGGACCCGGAGAGCTGAGGACAGGCTGATTTCAGCGACTGCCAGTCGCCCTGAGGTCAGAGCAGCTGGCGAAGCGTTTCGATGAGCTTGATCCGCTCGGCCGGTGTCCCCGCGATCGGTACCACGTTTAGCGTGGTCACCCCCGCTTCGCGATAGGCCGCCAAGCGTTCCTTGACGAACCCGGGTGAACCGATCAGGTTGACGTCGCGGACGAGTTCGTCGGGCACGACCTTGGCGGCGCCGTCCTTATCGCCGGCCAGATAGAGCTCCTGGATCCGGTCGGCTTGCGGCCCGTAGCCGTAGCTGGTGGCCAGGGTGTGGTAGAAATTCTTGCCCTTGGCGCCCATTCCGCCGATGTAAAGCGCCAGCTGCGGCTTGGCCAGTTCGCGTAGCGGCTCGACGTTTTCGCCGATGGCCAGTGCCGGACCGGCATACACATCGAGTTCCCCCAACGCGGGATCCCGCTTGGCCCGGCCCGCGGCCAGGGCCTTGCCCCACACGTCCTGCGCCTTTTCTGGCAGATAGAAGATCGGTTGCCAGCCCTCGGCGATCTCGGCGGCCAGTTCGACGTTCTTGGGCCCCAGCGCAGCCACCAGAATCGGAATGCGCTCCCGGACAGGCTTGTTGATGAGCTTGAGCGGTTTCCCCAGCCCGGTGCCCTGCTCGGCGGGCAGCGGGATCGTGTAGTACTTGCCCTGGTGTTGCAGGCGTTCGCGCCGCCACACCTGACGGCAGATGTCGATGACTTCGCGAGTTCGGGCAATCGGAGCGTCATAAGGTACGCCGTGGAAACCTTCAATGACCTGCGGTCCGGAGGCCCCGAGGCCCAGCGTGAAGCGGCCGTCGGAAACGTAGTCGAGACCGGCCGCCGTCATCGCGGTCAGGGTGGGCGTTCGGGTGTAGAGCTGCAGGATCCCCGAGGCAAGTTCAACCCGTTGCGTGCTGGCTGCCAGGTAACCGAGCGCGCTCACCGCGTCATACGAATACGCCTCGGGGACAAAGACCATGTCCAACCCGGCGCGTTCGAGGTCGGCCACCTCGGCGGCCACGTCCTTGAAGCCGCCCGCGTAATTGATGCCCAATCCGATCCGCATAATCAGCCCTGCGCCATGGCGAACGTGCCGGCGAGCTCGACGGCCTCGCGCTGGATCCGGTCGAACTGCGCCCCCATCGCCTCGGACAACGCCGTCGCGCCCGACAGCGGCCGCACCATCACCGTGAAGTTGTCGATCAGACCCTCGTCGTTGATGTGCAGAAAGTCGCAACCGGTGATCTGTAGGCCCGGCGCCCCCGAGATCTTCGTCTCGAACACGAGCGCGTGGTCACGGCCGTTGCTGTCCGCGATTTCGCGGATGTAGTGAAAGTCTTCGAAGATTCGCAACACGCCACTCAGGATCGCCGCGGTAATCGGCTTGCCGACATACGGCTTGAATGCCACCGGGCTGGTGAACACCACGTTGTCGGCCAGCAGCGCATGCATGGTCACCTCGTCACGTTCCTCGACTGCCTTGCGGAAGGGATGCTTTGAGCTCACGAGACACCTCAGTATTGGTAAATTTGTTGAGTAGGCCTGATTCACGGTAGAGGGTGCGCCGACGACTGCCGAATACGCCCACCCGCCGCGGTATGGGTTTACGGCGCGTGGCCCTTGAGATAGTGGGTGAGTGCCGGCCGCAGCCATTCGATGAGAGTTGCATCATCCATCTCGGCGAGTGCCGGGATGCAAAGGATGTAGCGGGCCACAGCGAGGCCAAGCAGTTGCGATCCCACCAGGGCAGCGCGCTCGGCAGCGCGGTCTGGCACGACCGCGGCCAGGGCGGGGGCCACCCGGTCGACGAATACCCCGAGCAGGGCATCTGCGGCAACCTGGTTCGTCGCGGCGGCGCGCAGTAGCGGGAGAAACGGACCGTGCGGTCCCCAGACGGCAATGAACGTCGGCAGCAGCACATCAGCGACGCGCTCGGACGCGACGCCCGCGAGATCCGGAAATGTGATGTCAAACCGGGCGGCCGCGGCGAAAAGTCCTGCCTTGCTGCCGAAGTAATGCATGACGAGTGCCGGGTCGACGCCGGCTGCCGATGCGACCGATCGGATGGTTGTGCGTTCGAACCCGTGACTGCCGAACTGTGATCGCGCGTTGTCCAGGATCGTCGATCGCGTGGCTTGGCCATCGCGCGCTTTCGCGGGCATGCCGAACAGTGTATTCAACGGCCGTTGACATAGCTACCGGCCATGCCTACTGTGGAAGTCAACGGCTGTTGACTCAAGATCGGAGGGCACGAGATGACCGCCCATGACGTGGACGTAGACGTCGAAGTCCTTGTAGTGGGCGCCGGTCCGACGGGGCTGACCGCAGCGGGTGACTTGGCGCGGGCAGGCCGGTCTGTCACGGTCCTGGAGCGCTGGCCCACCATAAACCCGGCGAGCCGGGCCTTCGCCACCATGGCCCGCACGCTCGAGGTTCTCGACGCCCGTGGACTGGCCGACGACCTGTTGGCGCACGCCCACCCGGCACCCGGCGTCACGATTTTCGGAGGCGCCCGCATCGACCTCAGCCACCTCGACTCGCCCCATCGATTCGCGATGATCACTCCGCAGACCAATGTCGATCACGCGCTGGGCAACTACGCCGTCGAGCAGGGCGCCGAGATCCGGCGCGGCATCGAGGTCATCGGACTCGATCAGGACACCGACGGCATCACTGTGACGGCGCGGCCGCAAGGCGACAACACCGGCCGCCACACCCGCTGGCGGGCGCAGTACGTGATCGGCGCCGACGGGGCGCACAGTACGGTGCGCGGGCTGGTAGGCGCCGACTTTCCGGGCAAGACCATCCTGTCCTCGATCGTGCTCGCCGATGTGAAGCTGGCGCATGGGCCGTCTGATGGTGGCCTGACGCTCGGCAGCACCCGAAATGTCTTCGCGTTCTTGGCCCCCTTCGAAGCCGCTTCTGCCCAACACGAAGCCCGACACGACGCCCATTGCTCGTGGTATCGCACGATGGTGTGGGACCGCGACAACCAGGTGCCCGACGATGCGCCTGTAGGTCAAGACGAGATTATCGACATACTCGCGCGGGCAATGGGGACCGGTCTGGAAGTTCTCGAGGTCGGCTGGAAATCCCGATTTCATTGTGATGAAAAGCAAGTGGCGCAGTACCGGCACGGGCGTGTGTTTCTTGCCGGAGACGCGGCACACGTCCACTCCCCCATGGGCGGGCAGGGCATGAACACCGGGATTCAGGACGCGGCGAACCTCGCCTGGAAGATCGATGCGGCGCTCGCCGGCGCACCCGACACCGTGCTTGACAGCTACCACGACGAGCGGCATCCGATCGGCAAGCGGGTCCTGCTGCAGTCCGGTCTCATGGCGCGCGGCGTGACACTGCATCCACGAGTCGCTCGTTCGGTGCGAAATTTCCTGGCGCCGCGCATACTTCGCGTTCCCCGGGTGCGCGACGCGGTAGCCGGAAGCTTCGCTGGAACGACGTTACGGTATGCACACCGCAACGGCGAGAGCCCGCTGGTGGGCACCCGCGGGACACAGATTCCATTGACGCAAGGCCGGCTCACCCAACTGCAACGGGTGCTACCCGGCTTCGTCTTCATCCGCGAGCGCGAAGCGAAGCCGGTCGACGCGGCCGAGTTGCTCCAAGCGGAGCGGGCCGATCGCGGTCCAGCGGTGCTGGTGCGGCCAGACGGCTACATCGCGTGGGCCGGCGATTCGGCCGACCGGTCCGGATGGGCCGCGGCGCTGGTTCGCTGGACGGGAAATTCACCCGCAGCCCTGTGCGGCGTTTCTCGCCTTGATCCCCACTAGATCGGCCAACTGCGCAGCCGAATAACGGCCCGGCCCAAGGCCGTCCCGGGGCGCCGCGCGTACTGCGCGCGCCAATGCGGCGTTGACCGGCGCGGTGATGCCAGGAATGAAGTGGCGTGCCATTTGGTTGTGCGGAGTTGGCACCGGCCTGCCGAAGAAGGAGTGCGCGGAGATGACGACCAGCGCTGATACTGCAGCCAGGACGTTCGAGGGGGCTTGGAACGAGTGGCATCGTGAACGCGAGGGCTACTACGCTGACCCGCTCGGCTGGGTCAGCCTGACCGGCTTGTATTGGCTCAGCGACGAATTCGCGACCGTCTCAGATCTGCCGGGTCGTTGGCGAGCGGACTCCCAGGCGGTGCACGTCGAAGGGATCGAGGGAACCGAACGACTGGAGCCGACCGAGGGCGCACCGGGGTTGCTCGTGGAGTCGGGAGATCGCCGTATCGAGGTGATTCGCCGAACCGGCTCGGTTGCGTTGCGCGTGCATGATCCGAAGTCCCCGCACCTGAAGGCGTACGACGGTATCCCCAGCTATCCACCAAGCGAGGTGTGGCGTGTCGCCGGCGCGTTCACCCCATACACCGAGCCTCGGACCGTCACGACGGGCGCTGTCGTCGAAGGGCTCGAGCACCACCACAATGCCGTCGGCGTCATCGACTTAGAACTGGCCGGCTCGGCTGCGCGGTTGATCGCCTTCGGGGACCCCTCGACCGGGTTACGCGTTATGTTCACCGACGCCACCAGCGGTACGACGACATACCCCGGTGGCAGGTCGCTGGCGATCGACGCGCCGGGTGTCGACGGGACGGTGACGCTCGATTTCAACCGGGCGTCGAACCTGCCGTGCGCGTTCACCGATTACGCGACGTGCCCGGTGGCACCCGCCGACAACAGGCTCGCGGTAGCCGTCGAAGCCGGCGAGAAAGATCCGCGATAACGCCGGGGTCAGGCACCGCCAACTTTGATCTCCGGTGCTAGAGCCCCGAAATCCATCGTCATCTCCTGAAGATCCGCGAGCCGGGCGGCTTGGAACACACTTTGCGTGTGTTACCGCGCACCTAGATAAGGATGCGGGTTACGCCGCGCGGGTTCAAAGATCAGAACCCGCAAGCGAATGGGCGCCCGTTGCGGCGCGCGACGAAACGAGTTGACTGGTTCTGCCGGCGTGGGACACGATGGCCGAAAGGCCTAGTGGTCAGGANNTCGCCAAGCTCGACGATCTGCAGGCACAGACCCCGGCCGGCCGCGGAGCACTCGACCGGGTCTGGCGGCCGCTGGCCGACAAGCTCGACGTGCACGCCTACATCGAAGAGAAAATCTTCTACCCGCAACTACTGAAGCGCGGCACCGAAGATCCCGAAGGCGAGACGCTCGATGCCATCGGCGATCACAACGAGATCCGCGACGGCGTGCGCGACGCCAACGCCGCCCGGGTCGGCACCGACGCGTGGTGGGCGGCAGTCGGTCGCACCCGACTGGCCAACGACGACCACATGAGCGAAGAGGAACGGCAAGGGCTGTCCGACTTTCGTCGCAATGCCCCAGCCGGTCTTCGCGAGGCACTCGGGCGCCAATACAGCGAGTTCATGACTGAACATCCCACCACCAAGGGATTGCTGATCACCGACCGCGACCCCAGACGCTACGTCGAGGATCTCGCGAAGGCCCCGCAGTCCAAACCCGCCGACCACTCGTTTGGCTCCCTTGGAATCGGCAGCCTGAAGGGCAACTGAAGGTTCGGGCTGAAAACCACTGCGTTCACCAAATAATTTCTTATAAAAGGCGGCTCGGTAAGCAACGATGAAAGGACTAGCAGGAAGGGGTCGGTCGATGTCCGACGAACAACGGGGACAGGCCAAACTGTTCGATGCTTTGACCACCAAAGGCACCGCCTTCACGGTGGACGAGCGCCGCCGGCTCGGTCTGCTGGGGCTGCTGCCGACCACGGTGAAGACGCTGACCCAGCAAGTCGAGCACTGCTGGCATGAGTTCTCCACTCGCCGCGACGATCTCGACAAACACATCTATCTGCGCTCGTTGCAGGACCGCAACGAAACGCTGTTCTACCGGGTGCTGGCCGAGCACATCCCCGAGACCCTGCCGATCGTCTACACCCCGACCGTTGGTGAGGCCTGCCAGCGCTTCAGCGAGATCTACCGCCGCCCGCGGGGATTGTTCGTGTCCTACGCCGACCGCGACTGCCTCGAAGAGGTACTGGACAACCGGCCGCACCGCGACGTCGACGTGATCGTGGTGACCGACGGGCAGCGGATCCTGGGATTGGGTGATCAGGGCATCGGCGGGATGGGCATCCCGATCGGCAAGCTTTCGCTGTACACCCTCATTGGCGGCATCGACCCCGCTCGCGCTCTTCCGATCGTGCTCGACGTGGGTACCGACAACGTCGAACTGCTCGACGACCCGCAGTATCTGGGCTGGCGCCACCGACGGATCGACGACGACGAGTACTACGCGTTCATCGACAAATTCGTCGCCGCAGTGCACAAGCAATTGCCCGACGTGCTGCTGCAATGGGAAGACTTCGCCACCGTGCATGCACTG
Organism: Mycobacterium sp.; assembly: GCA_003165155.1. Lineage (GTDB taxonomy): Bacteria > Actinomycetota > Actinomycetes > Mycobacteriales > Mycobacteriaceae > Mycobacterium. The sequence goes on from PLSK01000248.1 coordinate 40,316, forward strand.
CCGATCCTGGCCCGCTACCGCGACAAGCTGCTCACCTTCAACGACGACATCCAGGGCACCGCCGCCGTCACCCTGGGCGCACTGCACGGCGCCGCCAAAGTGGCCGGCCGCCCGTTGTCGCAGCAACAGGTCGTGATGCTTGGCGCGGGTTCGGCCGGCATTGGTGTGCTGGACATGATCTGCCAGGAGATGGTGACCGAGGGACTGTCCGAACAGGCCGCGCTGGAGCGGATCTGGGTGGTCGACGTCGTGGGACTGCTCACCGCTGACCGCACGGACCTGTCCGAGGCGCAGCGAAAATTCGCCCAGCCGCCCGCGCGCGTGGCGGGCTGGGACCTGTCTGGTCCCGCCCAGCTTGCCGACGTCGTGCACCACGTGGACATCGGTGTCCTGCTCGGCTTGTCCACCGCCACCGGTGCCTTCACCGAGGACATCGTTCGCGAACTCGCCGGGAAAACCGAGCGCCCGATCATCTTCCCGCTATCCAACCCGACAAGCCGCGCCGAGGCTCGGCCATCCGATCTGGACCAGTGGACCGACGGGCGCGCGCTGATCGCCACCGGGTCGCCGTTCGCACCGGTAAAACGCAACGGAGTGGAACGGCCCATCGCGCAGTGCAACAACGTCTACATCTTCCCCGCGATGGGGTTGGCCGTGACCGCCGCCCAGGCGACCCGGGTCACCGACGAGATGATGCGGGTAGCCGCGGCGGCCTTGGGCGATGAGTCGCCCGCCCTGGCCGATCCCGATCAGCCGCTGTTGCCGGCGTGGCCGGACGTGCCCGAGATCGCGGTGCGCATCGCCCACGCCGTCGCCGTCCAGGCCGTCTCCGACGGCGTCGCCCCCAAACGCAGCGGCGAGGAACTCAACCAACGCATCACCGAGGTGCGCTGGATCCCGGAATACCGGGAATAGTCCAGCCGGGCCACAGTGTTGCCGGACGTATGGCTGCCTTCAACGAGACTCAACGTCAGGAATTCCTCGCCGCGAAGCACGTCGCCGTGCTATCCGTCGCCGCCACCGACGGCAGGCCGCCGACGAGCGTCCCGATCTGGTACGACTACGCGCCTGGTGGTGACATCCGGGTCAACACCGGCGCGTCGTCGCGCAAGGCCAAGCTCATCGAACAGGCCGGCGCGGTGACGCTGGTGGTCCAGCACGAGGAGCCGCCGTACCAATATGTGGTCGTGGAGGGCACCGTCGTCGATACCACCAAACCCACTCCGCTCGATGTGCGAGAAGAGATCGCCATCCGGTACCTCGGCGAGGAAGGCGGCCGCGCGTTCGTCCGCGCCATGGACAGTCAGACGACCGTGTTGTTCACCATCCGCCCCGACCGCTGGCTCACCGCCGATTTCTCCGCCTAAATCTGGGGTCGTTCGTCCCAAGGCCAATTCAAGGCATTACGAAGACCGGGCCACCGCGTCGCCGGGTTGCTGCTGGCCGAGCAGCTCATCCTGACCGACCTCGGGAAGGTTCTGATCGCCATTGGACTCATCGCGCTTTGACGGCTTTTTCTTCGACGGCTTCTGCGACGCCGGCTCGGCCCCGGAAACCGTCGCTACCGCGGAGCGATGTCCGTTGGAGCTCGCCCCGACAGACTCACCGACCATCTCGATGGCCTTCTCGGTATACACGCGGTAGCCGAATTCCGGTAAATAGCCGTGGATTTCGGGTGTGTCGAGATCACGCATGAACTGCAATATCTCGCGGCTGACCACCTGGCCGGGCACCAGGACCGGAAAGCCCGGGGGGTAGGGCGTCACGAAAGTCGCCGACACGATGTCGACCCCCGCATCCAGTCGTTCGTCGATCTGCTCACCGGTGAGGTATTCGCAGTTGGCGTCGTCGTAGGACAGGTAGAACGCCGGACGGACATCCCCTTCGGGCGTGGGCTCGCTTCCGCTGTGATCCAGGAACGCCGGGTGGAAGCCGCTGAAGTCGGGCAGGGGCACCGGTTGTTTGGTCAGCCGGTGCACGGCCCGTTCGAAATGTTCATGCTCACCCAGACTCATCTCGGAGATGTCTTGGTCGAGCTCGCGGGCGATGTTGACAAGCACTTCCACCAGGAAAGCGACCGAACTGCGCGTGGTGCCGATATTGGTCATGAACAGCACACTGTTACGCGATGTCTTGTTGATCTGAATTCCGTAGTGGTCCATCAGCTGCTGGCGTTTGAAGGTGTCTCCGTCATAGCCGGTACGCCCGATGGACAAGGTGATTCTCGTCGGATCGAGCACGAACTCGTCCTGCTCCCAGGCCGCCATCATGTTGCGCAGCCCCGAGCGCAGGGGCTGGGCGATGGCCGAGGGCCGAAAATCTTCCGGGATCAAATTAGACGTGGTAAGGCAGTTCATGTACTTGCTGAGCACGGGATGATTGTCGATCGCGTCGCGCAACTGCATCGCGCTCTCAATCTGCCGCTGCACCAGTTCGACGCCTTCCAACGCCACCTGCCGGCGCCCGAGGTCCAGGGACGCGAGGATCTGGTAGTTGGGCGATGTCGACGTGTGCGCCATGTAGGCCTCATGGAACGGCACCGCGACCTTCTGGTCGAAGTCCTGATCGTAGACGTGGATCATCGATCCCTGCCGTAACGAAGTCAGCGTCTTGTGCGTCGACTGACTGGCGTACACGCGCACCCGGGCCCTTGCCGGATCGGGAAGGAGGCGACGGTCCAAAAGATCGTCGTCGCTTGGGGGTTTGGCGCCCGGTTCGTTTTGGGCAGCGAGATACTTCTCGAAACGGCGCCCGTATTCCGGATCTTGCAGCTGCTCGCGCAACGCCCGCGCTGACGCCATCGCGGTGCGAGTCCGATAGACCGGGTGGAAGCCCGCGAACGCGAACCACGCCTCATCCCACAGGAACACCAGGTCTGGCTTGATGGCGAGGCACTCCTCCATAACACGCTTGACGTCATAGACGATGCCGTCGAAGGTGCAGTTCGTCAGCGACATCATCTTGACGCGGTCGAGCTTGCCGGCGCGTCGCAGCGCCAGCAATTTCGACTTGATCTCCCGCAACGGCACCGCGCCGTACATCGAGTATTCGTTGAGGGGGTACGCCTCCAGATAGACGACCTTCGCGCCCGAGAGCATCATCCCGTAGTGATGCGACTGGTGGCAGTTACGGTCCAGCAGCACGATGTCGCCGGGTGCCACCAACGCCTGGGTGACGATTTTGTTGGCCGTCGACGTTCCGTTGGTGACGAAGTACGTGTGACGCGACCCGTACGCTTGCGCCGCGAGCTTTTGCGATTCGCGCAGCGGCCCGGTCGGCTCAAGTAGCGAGTCCAGACCGCCACACGTCGCCGACGTCTCGGCCATGAACACTTCCAGGCCGTAGAAGCTGACCATGTCCTTGATCCAGTGCGAATTCACGATCGACTTGCCCTGCGAAATCGGCAAGGCGTGAAAGACACCCGTGGGCCGGTGACTGTACTCCTTGAGCGCGCTGAAGAACGGCGTGCGGTAGCGCGCGGCCACACCTTGCAAGATCGACAGGTGCAGTTCGAGCATGCCTTCCCGAGCATGAAATACCCTGCGGAAGTAATGGCCCAAGCGCCCAGCGATCTCCTCCACCTCGATCTCGGTCATGAGGTAGAGGTCGAGTTCGGGCCGCAGCTTGGCTATGGAAACCGCCAGTATCTGCGCGCGTTCTTCGGGCGACTGGTGATCAGCCAGCTCATGCGACACCCCGTCATCGACGAACTCCTCCAGGCTGGACAGGTCCCGGGTCGATTGGTGCGAAAAGCGCCGGCGGATCACCACGGCCTGCAGGTTTACGTTGAGACGCGCCGCGATAAGCGCCTCGTCTCCGCTGGCCACCACGACGAGCTCGTAGACGAATTCGTCGTCTGGGCGCCGCCATTTGCGTACTTCGTTGCGCAGCGACCGTTCCTGGGCCTCGGTCATCTTTTCGACGACGAGCACTTCGAAGTAGGGCCGGTCAGTCTGCGTCGACGGCTGGTGCTCGAGCTGACGCGGGTCCGCAGGGAACATGTCCAATTCGTCGGCACCGGCGTTGTCCACGTCCCCCGAGCGGTACGACTCCGTGGACAGCGCGCGGTTGATCCGAGCGACGTCTTGCGCGAACTTGTCGTAGTTGCCGGCGGCAAAAAGGCGCTGGATGCGGGCGAATTGAGGCGAGCCTGGATAAGCCCAGTAAGGCTCCAGTGTGCTCAACGAAGCCAATTGCTCCTGGCAGGCACTCACGCATTTGTCTTTCACGGCCCCCGCGGTATGCGGGCGCGTCAGGCGATCGGCGCCTTCCTCCAACCGGCACCATGTGTCACTGCGGACCTGCCACAGACTGTTGTAAGCGTGCAAGTGTTCTGTCATGGCAGGCCTTTCCCTCTTGTTGCGTCGTCGCGGCGACTCGTCCGTCCCGGTTCGTCCGGTCAAGGTTCGCAGACCCAATCCGCACGTCGGTGACCAGAAGACAAACAGTGCACGTCCTTCACGTGACAGCGCGCACGAACGAAAGCAGTGGTCAGACGCGGGGACACCGTACTAACCGTCACCGTCTTCAGGCGCCGGTTGGACCGTCGCGATCTCGCTGATACCGCTGATCGTAAGAACCCGAAGCAAGAAGGGGTGGACGATGAGGTGCAGACGGTCGATTTCGTCGGCATGCTTGAAAAGCGCGTTGATCCCCGCGCTGTCGAGGTACTTGACCGCGCTGAGATCGACCGTGATCGGGCCGCGTGCGCCGTCGCTGACGGTGGTCAGCGCTTGGCTGAACACATCGATGTTGCTGATATCGATCTCGCCAGCCGCAGTCACCCGAGGCGTCCCGTCGACGCCACGGTCGGTGTTAAGGCTAAGCGGTGTGGCCATTACGTGATCCTTGCGTACATATGAACTGTAGTACCCGCTCCGCTCGATTGAATGCTCAAGTCCTGCATCAGATGCCGCATGAGGAAGATGCCGCGACCGCGATTGCTGTCGGTGATCTCGTGCGGTGTCTTCCAGGCGCCGGTATCGGTGACCCCAGGTCGCCTCTCCAGTCGACAGGACGCGCTCGATCCGCGGGCTGACGTCAACCCAGATCTCCGCCCACACCTCGCTGGCCGGACG
>PLSK01000248.1:45401-61634 GCA_003165155.1 Mycobacterium sp.
GGGTGGACGTCCAGTCGACGGCGGCGAGGTCACGGCCGATCTCCTGGTCTGCGCGGAAGACCACTGACATCCTCTCGAGCTGTGACCAATCCCCGGGGGGCGGGTCGTCTCGCGCTGCCTACGGTCAGCGTTGTTCTTTCAAGACAACCACCAGCAGAGTTCATGCCGCCAGTCTGTGCCTACTTCCAGGCGAACACCGGTTGCTCGAGTTCGTCGACCCGGTCATGGCGGCCTTCCAGGCAGAGCCACCGCAGCTGCAACAGCACAGCACCCGTCGGCGCGTGAATGAGGTCGTTCCCCAACGGTATTTGCACGACCGGATGCGGGCTCTCCGGGATGGTGATGAAGCGCGGCGAATCGTCGCGTTGCAGTTGGTGTAACCCGACCCGGTAGACCGCNNAGCGCGGCCTCGATCGCGGTTTCGCCCGGGTCTACGCGACCGCCAGGAAGCGCCCACTGCGCGGCATGCGATGTGAGCCGAGACGCCCTGCGACACAACAGGAAAGCGGCACCTCCCGACACGTCGATCATTCGGCCGTCAAGACCAGCCTCCATCGGTCGCCCGGCAATCCAGTCGTCTACGGGCGCCGGATCCACCCGGTCCTCGCCGACCTCGGAGTCGACCACCACTATCGCGACCGCGGCGTGCCGTTTCGTCGGGTCGGATACGGTACGGCGCTCGTGACTCGCCAAGTACGTCCGAAACTGTTCTCGCAACGTGTCGTCATAGGTGATCGTCACTGCTCGACCATATGNNCGCACCGACAACGACTCATGGGATCTGGCGTCCAGCGTCGGCGCGACGGCGACGGCAGTCGCTGCATCGCGCGCGATGGCTTCCCAAGGTCCGAATCCGCTGCTGGATGACCCCTGGGCCGACCCGCTCGTCCGGGCCGTAGGCATCGACACTTTCATCAAGCTGGTCGACGGCGAGATCGGCCCTAAGGACGACGATCCGGTCCTCAGCCGCCGGAACATGAAGGAGCAGATGGCCGTCCGTACCCGCTTCTTCGACGACTTCTTCCTCCAGGCAACAGGTTCCGGCATCGGGCAGGCCGTGATCCTTGCCTCCGGTCTGGACACCAGGGCCTACCGCCTGCCGTGGCCGGCCGGCACGGTCGTATACGAGATCGACCAGCCTGAAGTCATCGAATTCAAAACGCGGACGCTGGCCGACCTGGGTGCCGAACCCAGTGCGCAGCGCCGCACGGTCTCGGTCGATCTGCGCGACGACTGGCCCTCGACGTTGACGCAGGCCGGACTCGACACGCAGCAACCCACAGCCTGGAGCGCCGAAGGCCTGCTGCCCTACTTACCGCCGGACGCCCAGGACCGCTTGTTCGACAACATCGCCGCCCTGTCAGCACCCGGCAGCAGGATCGCAACCGAACACCTGGATATGCGCAAAGCCCCAGCGGACTGGGCGGACAGGCTCACGGAGCGATCTCGACGCATCGGCTCCAACATCAACCTCGCCGAGTTGTTCTACACCGGGGATCGCAACACCGCCGCCGAATATCTCGGAGCGCGCGGTTGGCGGGTCGACATCCAAACGACCACACAGGCTTTTGCCGCCCATGGATTCGAGTTGCCGAAAGACGGGCTGGCCACGCTGGGCGGCGACTCCGGCTACCTGACGGCGAGCCTCGACTGATCACTCATCCGCGTGGGCGCGGTCTCAGCACAGGTGTTACCAGCTCGCCGCTGTTGAGGTAACTGTCGAGGTTGCGGATCGCGAGCAGCGCCATCGCCCGGCGGGTGCGGGCCGTTGCGCTGCCAACGTGCGGGAACAACACCACGCTGTCCAGATTGAACAGCTCGGCAGGCACATTGGGTTCATCGACGAAGACGTCAAGCCCCGCTCCGGCTAGTCTCCCGCCGGCCACCAACTCCACCAACGCGTCTTGGTCCACGACACTGCCGCGCGCGATGTTGATCAGATAACCCTCGGGGCCCAACGCCTCGAGGACGGCGCGGTCAACCAGACTGCGAGTCTTGCGGTCGCCCGTGGTGGCGACGACTAGGACATCGACCGACTCGGCCAATTCCACCGGCGACTCCGCGTACCGGTATGGCGACCCTTCGATGCGGTGCCGATTGTGATACGCGATGGCACAGTCAAATCCGAGCAGCCGAGTTGCGATGGCCGAACCGATACGGCCCAAGCCCAAGATCCCGACCTGGAGGCCACTGAGATCCCTAGCGTAGGGAAACGGGCCCTCGCGCGCCCATCGACCTGCCCGCACGTAGCGGTCGGCGGCGCCAAAACGGCGAAGCGTCATCAGAATCAGTCCCAGTGCCGTGTCGGCGACGGTATCCGACAGCACGTCCGGAGTGTTGCTCACGCCGATACCGCGGCGCTTCGCAGCCTCCAGATCGATCGAATCCACCCCCGCCCCGTTGTTGACGATCACCTCCAGGTTGGGCAGCGCCGAGATCATGTCGGCATCGACGCCGGGCGAGCCCGACGTCACCAGCACGTGAATGTCGGCGCCATGCTTGGCCAGGAACTCGGCCCGCCGGGGACCGTCGGGAAGGTTCGGGATTTCGTAGCGCGCGACCAGTTCGTCTTCGAACGTCCGCTCGAACTGGCCGATCCGCAGCACGCCGCTGGTCTTCTGGACGTTCTTGGCCTCAGTCATGTCTCTGACTGAGCAGGTCGGCCCAGTTGCGGGGTACTCGAGCGCGGGGACCGGGGACCGTCTGGTCCTCGGGATGGCAGTCGGGTGGGGCAAGTTCGGGACCGTCGTAATAGTCGTTGGTCTGGTAATTCCAGAACCAGTCCTCACCCGGCTCGAACGACTGGATGATCGGATGGCCGGTCTGTCGCCAATGCGCCGTCGCGTGCCGCGAGAGGGAATCGTCGCAACAACCGATGTGGCCGCAAGCCGCGCACCGCCGCAGGTGCACCCACCAACCTCCGGTGGCATCACATTCGGCGCAGCCGATACCACTCGGCGGTACCTCTGGGTCGACAGCAGCTTTCATCGCGACTCTCCCTTCCTCGCCGATGGCGTGCCCTGATCACGCGGTTCGAAACCCTGGTCGGTTACGACGGCGGGAAACCGCCGGTGGCCACCGGGCCCCACCGGCGTGGGGTTACCCGGATCAGGCACTTGCCCTGATCGAGCATGGCGCGGCGATAGTCCTGCCAATCCGGGTGTTCGCCGGCGATCACGCGGTAGTAGTCGACAAGCAGATCAACTGCATCGGGCGTATCGATCACTTCTGCGTCCCCGTCGACTTGCACATAGGCGCCATTGAATTCGTCAGAGAGCACGACAACGCTAGCCCTCGGGCTGCGGCGGATGTTTACACTCTTGGCGCGCTGCGGATAGCTCGCGATCACCACCCTGCCCTGCCCGTCGATTCCCCCCGTCACAGGCGAACTCTGCAGCGACCCATCCGCACGGAAGGTGGTCAACACCATCGTGTGCCGCGGCCGGATGAAGTCCAGTAACTCAGGAAAGTCCACCACATTGGCCGTCGCAATTTTGGGAGCCATCAAATCACTGTAGCGGAGCTCCACGTCGCTCCAACGCCAGCGCTCCGGGCCCTGCGTTCGATACCGAGACACGTTCTGCCACGGTTAATCCCGGTGTACCACATGGCGATCGAGCGGGCATGTTATAAAGCACGTTGACATATGTCAGTTTAATTGACATGCTGTTGACATGACTCAGCCGACTCGAGACATGTTCGAATCCGCTTACCGTGGCGAGGCTCCGGAGGTGGGCGACGGCCACCGGCCACCGTGGAGCATCGGCGAACCGCAGCCCGAGATCGCGGCCCTGATCGATGCCGAGAGGTTCCACGGCGACGTGCTCGACGCCGGCTGCGGTGAGGCGGCGGTGTCGATGTACCTCGCCGAACGCGGCTTCACCACGGTCGGACTGGACCAGTCGCCGACCGCTATCGCAATGGCGCGCAAGGAAGCTGCCGATCGGGACCTGACCAACGCCACTTACGACGTCGCAGACATCAGCGCCTTCACTGGCTACGACGGCCGCTTCGGCACCATCGTCGACAGCACNNCAGCACCCTGTTCCACTCGATGCCCGTTGAGCTGCGCGACGGCTACCAGCAGTCAATCGTGCGCGCCGCCGCGCCGGGAGCCTCCTACTTCGTGCTGGTCTTCGATCGGGACGGCATGCCGGCCGACGGACCCGTCAACCCCGTCACCAAGGAAGAACTGAGCGACGCGGTTTCCAAGTATTGGGTCGTCGACGAGATCCGACCGGCTCGCATCCACGCCAACGTGCCCGACAACTCCCTGGCGGCCTTCGAGGGGTTCGCGGGCGCCGACATCCGCGACGAGGGCAACGGCCGCAAGTCGGTGCCGGCCTGGCTGCTGTCCGCTCATCGCCGCTGAGTGTGACAACCGCTCCGCGGCTCAGCCAGGCTGGTGGTTGTCGCGTCAACTCAGCATGTCTTTCAACGGCCCTGTGGCACCTCAGCAAATCCCGGTTCGCCACCATCCACGACAGAATTGAACCGGTAGCGAGTTTCGAGACCGACGTCGATGTCGGGTAGGCCGATCGCGCTGGAAAGTCCGTCACCGACGAGAGCATCCATCGCGGCCCAGGTCTCTTCCAAAGTGACGCATCGTCGTAGACGGTCGACCGCCGCCTTCGGCAACCTTCCGCTCGCGGTGATCCTGATCTCCGGCGCATTACGAATCCTGCGACTGACGGCCACACGGCTCTGGTTTCTCGAGCCCGGGACCCCAGCGTGGCGGCTGCCGTTGGTGCCCTAACCGGCCGTAGCCCCATCGCCGATTGGCAAAGCGACAAAGTTATTGCGGTGCTAACATTTTCAACTTATGCCCCCGTTTACGCCTCGTCTCATCGTTGAGCCTGACGACGGGATGCAACCGGTTCAGGAATTCATCGAAAACGCTCAGAGCTCTCTGCTGATCAAACAATTCAACTTCACCGAGGAAAGCCTGATCCAAGCGGTCATCGACCGAATAAATGCGGGTGTCGACGTGCGCGTCATGCTGAACGCGAAAAGGTCGGACGGAGATCGCGTCAATGATGCAACTTATGAGCGTTTCGCGGCCGCCGGAATAAACGTCAAGTGGTCCAGCCCCAGGTTCTACGTGACCCACGAAAAGTCAATCGTGGTGGACGAAAGGGCGGCCATGGTGGCCACCTATAATCTCAGCGCCAAATATTTTTCGCGCACCCGCGACTACGGCGTCATCACGCATGACCCCCAGCACGTCGCCCAGATCATCGAAGTGTTCGATATCGACTGGGAGCAACACGACGCGACTCCCACTGCATACGAAGGCCTGCTGTGGAGTAACTCGAATTCGCGGTTGTACATGGCGAATTTCATCGACTCGGCCCAACACCGACTCGATGTTCAGCACCCCAAGTACGTCGACGCGGTGATTCTCGATCGCATTGCGGCCGCCGCGGAGCGTGGCGTCAAAGTGCACGTTCTGTGCGGCGGCCGGCACGGGATCAGCGATTGGGATGTTCTGGATACATTCGCGTCACTGCGCACATTGCGACGCTTCGGCGGCGTCAAGGTGCACAAGCAGAAGAACTTACGGGTGCACGCAAAACTGCTCATCGTGGACAATGAGCGCGCGCTGCTGGGTTCAATGAATATCGACCGCAGTGCATTCGATTTGCGCCGCGAGCTCGGCATCACGATCACCGATCCGAGCGTCTTGGCGCGGTTGCGCGAAACGTTCGACACCGACTGGGACCTGTCCCACCACTACGATCCCCCGGATCCACTCGATCCGTCCCAGCATCTCGAGACGGACTTTCCGCACGATCCCGATCTTGTTCATGAGTGAGATGGACCCGCCGCGCCAGAAGGTGTCGCTATTCGAGCTGGCGTGGACGTTCAATCACATTGCCCTTGCCTCGTTTGGCGGCGGGCTGTCCGCTTGGTCCCGGCAAGTCCTGGTGGTCGACAAACGTTGGATGGAAGAGGAAGAGTTTCTCAGTGCCATGACAATGTGCCGCATCCTGCCCGGCGCAAATCAGGTCAACATGGCGGTCTTCGTCGGCACCAATATGGGCGGCATTCCGGGTGCGATCGCGGCGTTATTCGGCCTTTGTCTCATGCCTGTGCTTTTCATATTGACGATGGGTTACCTATATTTTCGGTTCAAGGAAGTTCCGGCGTTGAAGGGCGCACTTCACGGAGCTTCAGCGGCCGCAGTTGCGCTCACGCTCGCGATGGTCATCAAAACCGGCCAAAAATGCTTGACCGGGGTTGTCCCGGTACTGCTATTCCTCGCCAGCTTCGTCCTGAGTGGCCTCGTAAGGTGGCCGCTTCCGATCACCCTCGCCGTCCTCGCTCCACTGAGCCTGGTCTGGGCGTGGCCGAGAAAGCAGGCCGCATGAGGGCCTATGTCCACCTGTTGGCGATGTTCGGCACGTTGTCGTTGCTCTCGATCGGCGGCGGGAATGCGATCCTGCCGCAAATGCATTTGGAGGCGGTGAGTGGGGAGCATTGGCTGACTAACTCCCAATTCGCCGATATCTTTTCCATTTCTCAAGCCGCACCGGGACCCAGCATTCTGATTGTCACGCTCGTCGGCTATGCCGCGGGGCTGACGGTCGGGGGGGTTTCCGCAGGCATACTTGGGGGAATCGCCGCCACCGCGGCCATGATTATCCCGGCAGCTGCCCTGGTATATGTCCTCACCCGCTTCTGGCAGAGGGCGCAAAAGTCTCGGTTACGACATGCCGTCGAGAAGGGATTCGCGCCGCTCACCGTGGGCTTGATACTGGCCACCTCGCTGGTGATGAGCAGGGCCGCTGATCACGACTGGCGGGCCTATGTCCTCACCGCAGTTTGCACGCTGATCTTCGTATTAACCAAGACCAATCCACTGATTATCGTCGGCGGCGCTGCGTTGATGGGCTATCTCGGCGTGGTCTGATCGCCGACCGTTGCGTCTAGGTGCGGTGCCGCCGAGACGGCACACCGAGTTGCCGTTCAACAACGTTTGCACCGTGGCGCATGCCGCCATTGGCGGCAAACCCGGCGGCGACGGCTTCCGCTCCGGTAGTCATCGTCATCGCGGACAAGACCTTCTGCCGCAAGCGTCGAACGGTCAGTCTGCCAGCGGGTAACCGGGTGCCAGCCTCGGCGATCTCCACCCGGCGGGCTACCTCAAACTGGTCACGGCCGAACGGCACGGCACACACCGGTATTCCACGGCTGAGCGCCTTTTGGGTGATCCCCATTCCGCCGTGCGTCACCACGCAGATCGCGCGGTCCAGAACCGCCGAATGCGGTATGAATCCCGTCAAAGTCGCGTGCCGATAAGGGCTCGTATCGATACCGCTGGCTCCGGCCGGGTGTGTTGCGACGATGTGCACGGGCTCGCCGCCAAGGGCGCGTAGCGCAGTGTGCACCAGTGCCGTATCACGCTGCCGCACAGACGACGTCGTCACCAGAACCACAGGTAGGTCGATGTCGTCGAGCCACCCGGGAGGTCCTTGCGACGGTGGTTCGAATATCGCCGGGCCGATCAGGTGGACCGACTCACCCCACTCGGTGTGCGCGTACTCGAACGGTTTGCCGGTGGCGACGAGGACTCCCGGGGCGCGGCGCAGCAACTCGTCCGCGGAGCGCACCGGCGCGAGTCCGAGTGCGGCACGGACGGGGTTGATGCCTGCACGGAGGGGCCGATCAAAAATTGCAGCGGTCACCGCCCGCATGCCGGAGTCACGGACCCTGCCGGCCCAGCCCGGTCGGGGCGGAGCTCCGGGCCCGAACGGTGGTGATCCCGGACTGTCTAGGTAGGGGATGAAGGGACTGAAGACGAGCCAGGGAATCTGCTGAGTCTCCGCAGCCGAAATTGCCCCCCAGCAGTTCGCGTCGACCAGCACCACATCGGGGTTGACGCGGCGTATAGCGCCATCAAGGTCGGCCACCTCGATAGCGGCCCGACGCGCCAATACCTCGATTGTTTTGCTGACCACTCGCAACGCACTACCGGTGGTCCAGTCCCGGCTCTGCAGGGACTCGATGCGGGGGTCGACACGCTCCGCCGTAAAACCCAACTGGCGGCATAGGTCCACCCCGGCGTGGAGGGTACGGACATGGACCCGGTGTCCACGCGAGGCCAGCTCGGTGAGCAGTGCACAGAACGGAAAGAGGTGACCAATAGCCGGGGATGTGTACGCCAGCACTACCGCCATCGCCGACCCCGGCGCATATCGTCGCTTCCACCAATCCGAAGCTGCGTCGGTAACGAATACCTTCCTAGCATTGAGTAGACGTTCTCCTATCCGTAAGGGCGATACCGCGGTGGTGTACATGAATTCCGTCAGCCGTCAAGAGATGGTTGTTCTTCTCGACGAAGAAGGTCGAAGCATAGGCACGGCGCCCAAGTCCGAAGTCCATCATCATTCGACTCCACTGCATCTCGCGTTCTCCTGTTACCTCTTTGACGATGCTGGCCGGGTGCTATTGACCCGACGGGCACTGGGCAAGCGCACCTTTCCTGGCGTGTGGACCAACTCCTTCTGCGGGCACCCGGCGCCCGACGAAGCGGTAGCTGACGCGGTCGTGCGCCGCGCACGCCAGGAGTTGGGCCTGCGCATCGCAGAATTGCGTTGTGTGCTCCCAAAATTCCGCTACCACGCGGTCGGATCCGACGGTGTGGTGGAGAACGAAATCTGCCCGGTGTTCTGTGGCCGTGCCGTCGGGACGGTAAACGCCGATCCCACGGAGATCATGGCCTTCGCGTGGGTACCTTGGGGTGAGCTGCGCGCGGCGGCGAGTTTCGGCTGGGGGGTCAGCCCGTGGGCGGCCGAGCAGGTCCCGCTGCTCGACGCTGCGCGGTTCGGGCGGGGGAATTAGGACCTCAGCTCGAAAAGACGCTCGGCATAGCGCAAGTCGTCGCGCCACAAGCGCGTTGCCGACCGTCTCATCAGGGGTTTGATCACCGAGGCTGCGATCAGCGCCTTACCAAAGTGTGGTCGATCGGAGTGTGCGATAACGGCTTCCACAACGGCCGTCATCGGCAAGCCGTCACGGCTATATCCCACTGGGGTGCAGTGTGTCTCGACGACACTGCCCTGGCCCTCGCCGTCGATGATGCGCATGACGACCGTCCGCGGGCCGGGACTCGTGAACTCGGCGATGACCGGGACGCCAAGTCGGCCCATCCGAAACGTCACCGCAACGAGGAAGTGGTCGAGCTCATCGGGCAGTTCATCGTCGGCGGCGGGTGCGCTGAGCACCTCAAGTCGGGTGAAGGAATGCGGGTGAAACCACGCGCCGTGCCACGGGTCCAGCCTGTTGGTGAGGATATCGCAAGGCTCACAGACACCTTCCAGGCGAGACACCGCCGCTAACCGGGGCTCCCCCGGTCGCGGAGATGAGATCGGCACATCGGTCGGAGCCTCGCCGCCGATAGCATCCAGCCGCGCCCAGCACAACACGCCGTCGTCATGGGCAGGGAATGGCTGCCACGTGCCGTGGCGTCGGTCCGACAGCCGCAGACCGTGCCACGGGCACACCAACGTCCCGCACTCGACCGGCGCGGTGGACAAGTCCGCGCCCAAATGCGGACAGGCACGCGGAGCAACGAGCAATCCCCCGTCGGCTCCGCGCCAAGCGACGATCTGGACCCCCGCCACCGTCGTGCCCCAGGCCTTGGCGGCGATCTGCGAACTCGCGGCGAAGGCGTACCAATTGCCGCCTCGGCGGCGCTGCGCGCGCGCAACCGCCGATCGGATCACCGCCGGGTTGGCCTCTCGGTAAGTAGGCGCCCGCGTCGACCCGTCGATCGGCGGAAGTATGTGAAAGGGCCAGGCTTTAGCCGCCCTGATGCGCAGTTCCGACAACACGCTCATCGACGCTCGCCTCCCGCCCGGGTAGCCAGCCGCCGCAGCAGCGCCGAGCGGCCGCGATTGGGCACGGTGTGCACCGCGTGTCCGGCCAGGCCAAACCCGCTGAGCAGATGGTTGGCCGCCACCCACCCGGTGGTCGCCGCGCGTTCCATCAATGCCACCGGCAGATCAATGCGTATTCCGTCTCCGGCCAGCACTATTCGCGGATCCGGTGTTTGTACGGTGGGCCGGCGGGCGAAGTCGCCCGGTGCGAACCGCGGGCAATCCGCGCGGCGCAGCAGGCGTTCGTCGACGATCGTCGCGCCGACGGTTTCCGGATACAACTCGTTCATGCGTGCCACCAGTGCGTCGCGCACAACGTCGTCGGCATCGGTCACCGAGTAGGCGTGCAGCTCCACCACGGAACCCCCGGTGCGAGCGGCCCATTGCGCCGCTTCGCGCTCGTAACGCTCAAGCACACTGACATTGTCCAGGGGCGGACGGCCGCCTGTCCCAACAAATGCGGCTCGCTCGGAGCGCACGGGACGGTCCAGCCACAACCGCAATACGACGAACGGCGGTGCGGTGTGCAGATCGGCGACTCGGCGTCGCCATTCGTCGTCACCGAGGCCGGTTGATCCTTCGACGCCGCTTGATCCTTCGACAATGTGCTGCAACCCGGCCACATCGGTTGCCAGCACCACTGCGTCCGCGGTGAATTCCCTATCGGCACCGCAGTGCACCCGTACCTCGGAGGCCGACGAGACGCCATCGACCGTCAGTCCGGTGTGGAACCGTACACCCTTGCCCTCCAGGTACTTTCGCAGCGGATTCCACAGTCCGACATCGAAATTCGCATTGGCGACGTCGAAAGTCAGTCCTTCGCTGGAGCCGAGGAAGTAGATGTGGAACATCGTCGCCAGCTCACCCGCCGACAGGTACTCCGGCCTGGCGAAGAAGCTGCGGGCGAACACCTCGAACGCCAGATGCCGCGCCGCGTCGGGGAAGTTGATGTCCCGCAGAAATGTTGCGGCATCCCTGTCGTCGAGATCGTAGTACGTCTGCGGCACCGAGACCGTGGCCAGCGGTGCGGCGGCCTTAGCGTCGAGCCGAACCAGGTCGCGCACCCGGAACGTCGGACTGCGCATCGCAAAAGCCAGCGCGTTCAGCGGTGGGGTGCGCGGCAGCCCGCGGAACGTGTCGTGACGACCCAGCGCATCGATCAACGGGTAGTCATCGACCGCGGTGAGTGCGGACAGTTGGGGGTCCGCGCGGCGCAGCAACGACCGTAGGTTGTAGTACTGGCGGAAGAAAGCGTGAAAACCGCGGTTCATGGCCGCGGCGGAGCCGTCAGACAGAGCTTCGGGCCATCCGCCCACCCGGCCACCGAGGTAGTCGCGCGCTTCCACGACGTCGACACTGACTCCCCGCTCGCTGAGTCCGGCGGTGGCGGCCATTCCGGCGATTCCCGCACCGACGACGACCACGCGGGGCTTCTGCGCCAGGGCATTTGAGTCAGTCAGGCCCGGCGGTGCCGGCAGTGTCACGCGGCGCCGATCCGTCTCTTTCATCGCGGCTCCGAAACCGCGAGCCGGTGCCTGCGGCGCTCCCACAGCAGGAGCACGGCGGTGACCAGCGCGAAACCGAAGAAGAAATCCTCGAACGGAATGTCGAACGGGAACCGGATGCCGAGTGTCTGCCGATCGTCGTAAATGACGATGGGCGCACTGAGTTTGGTCAGCCAACCGTCGACGAGGATCTGAAAGCCGATCACGATCACCATGGAAATCCAGTACGCCGGACGGCGGAACAGTCCGGTGCGCAAAACCCCGAATTCGAGTGCGCAGACCCCAACTACCGCCACCACCGCCGGGACCGTATAGCCGACGCCGCTCACCGCCGTTTGACCCCCGCGACGCGACGCCGGAGCACCGACAGCAGCGAGTCGACGGCGGAGTAGGTGAGCAACCCGCACAGCGGAATTACCACGAAGAACAACACTTCCTCCACCGGCAGGCCACCGGGTGCGACCACGCCTAGGACATAGCGCGGGTTGAACGACCACACGTGCGCGGCGACGGCAATGCCATCCCAGATCAGGTACACCACGGCGACGGGCACTATGGCGGCCACCGCGCGGCCGGACTGCCGGTAGACGCCGCTGCCGAACAGCTCCAGTGGCGCGGTGATGAGCAGACAGGCGCCCAATACGATCAGGTACTGCAACCGATCCACGCTCACCTACTCCCGTCCGACAGCCGCGCACCCCAGGCCCGGGCGATGCTCGTGGCAGCGACGGCGAGTCGCCGGGGCTTACCGACGCTGGCGCGCTGACTGAAGATCTCGAAATCGATCTCCTCGATCCGTTGCAGGATCCCTGAGTACAGCGTCAGGGCCGCCGCGACACACGGACGCGACGCCGGGATCAGCATCTCGATGCCGGGTCGGGCCCGCTCGTAGACCCCGCGTGCGATCTCGTGTTGCTCGACCAGCGCCCGACGCACGCGGGAATCGGTGCGCCGATTGGTTTGACACCAGCCCAGCACGTCCCGGTCAACGCTATGCACGGCCAGTTCGTCTGCGGGTAGATACACCCGGCCGCGCCGCAGGTCTTCGTCGACATCCCTGATGAAGTTGGTGAGCTGAAATGCTGTGCCGAGCGCGGCGGCGTACGGCGCGACGTCCTCCCGCGGGCCGACGGCGCCCAGAATCGGCAGCATTTGCAGTCCGATCACTTCCGCCGAGCCGTACATGTAGCGCTCGAGCGCGATGCGGTCCGGGTAGTCGGAGACGGTGAGGTCCATCCGCATCGAGGCCAGGAAGTCGTCGAACAGGGCCCACCCGATGTCGTACTTGCGTGCGGTGTGGACGACCGCCGTCAATGTGGGGTCGTCGCCACACGGGTGGCCTTCCACCAAGCTGTTGAACAGGCGCGTGGATAGCTGCTGGAGCTGCCCCGCACGCACTTCGACATCGCCCGGGGCATCGAAGTCGTCGAGAATGTCATCGGCGCGCCGGGCGAAACCGTAGAGCGCGTGCACCGCGGGTCGCTGCCTGGGCGCCAGCAATCGGGTGGCAAGGAAGAAGGTCTTGCCGGCGCGGGCATTGATCGCGCGACACCGCCGGTACGCGTCGCGCAACGACGGGTCACCAACGCCGGCGGCATCGAGTTCGGAGCCGATCATCGCTGTTGGACCTCCTGAGGCTGTCGTGCCGACACTCCGGTGATCCGGTCGGCTGCAAGGCGGCCTGAAATGACTGCGGTCGGCACGCCCACCCCGGGCACCGTCGAAGAGCCGGCGAGAACCACGTTGTCCACGCCGCGCACGGTGTTGGCCGGCCGGAACGGACCGGTCTGGCTGAAGTTGTGCGCCAACGCGAACGGGGTGCCCGCTGCCATGCCCTGACGGGCCCAGTCGGTGGGCGTCACCACGGATAGCACTTCGGCGTCATCACCGAGTTGGGGCAGCCGCGCCGTAACCGCACCCAGCATCTGCTCGACGTAGGCTGGCGAGGTGGCGTCCCAATTCACCTTTCCCACTTCGGTATTCGGTGCAGGCGCCAGGATGTAGAGCAGATCACGACCGGGCGGCGCCAGACTCGGGTCACTGGCAGTCGGTCGGGTCACCAGTAACGACGGGTCCGCCATGACGCGCCCCTCGTCGATGATGTCGCGGAAGGTCTGTTGCCAGGCTTCGCCGAACACAATGGTGTGGTGACCGACTCGATCATCGAGCTTGCGGCACCCGACGTGGGCGACGACGGCCGAAGGGGCCGGCCGCAGCCGCAGCAGTCGTCGCGGTGTCCGGCGCAGCAGTTGATAAGTGTCCGGAAGCTCGGTGGTCAGCACCACGGCGTCGGCGGGAACCCGATGGCCCGCCGCCGTAAGCACCGCGGTGACCCTCGACCCGTTCCACTCGAGTTCGGAAACCGTTGCTCCGTAGACGAATTCCACCCCGGCATCGACGGCGGCAGCGGCCATCGCATCGGGCAATGCCCGCATCCCACCGCGCGGAAAGTACACCCCGGCGATGGTGTCCATGTAGGCGATCACCGCGTAGACCGCCAGCGCGCTCTGCGGGGGGACGCCCGCATAGAGCGCCTGGAAGGTGAACACCCGCAGCAGCCGCTCGTCGTTCAGGAACCGGCGCACCACCTTCTCCCAGCGGCGAAATCCGCCCATCGCGACGAGGCGGGCCAGCTGCGGTGTCACCAAAGACAAAGGTGAGTCGAAGTTGGCGCCGATAAACCCGTCAAATTCAGTGCGGTACAGCTTGGTCAACCAAGAACGAAGCTCCAGGTAGGCGTCGGCCTCCCGGCGTCCGGCGAACCGCTCGATCTCGGTGAGCATTGCCGTCGCGTCGGTGTGCACCTCTAGCGTGCTGCCGTCGGCGAACATCGCGTGATAGGCCGGGTGCACCGGCAGCAGTTCGAGGCGGGCGGTCAAGGTTTCGCCGACCGCTCTGAAGGCCTGGTCGATGATGTCGGGCATGGTCAGCACCGTCGGTCCGGTATCGAGGCGATAGCCGGCGATATCGGTACGCCCGACCCGGCCACCGGGATGATCGCCGCGTTCGACCACGGTGACGTTGCGACCGCGTCCCGCCAAATGCAACGCCGCAGACAACCCGGACAGCCCGGCGCCGACGATGACGACCCGGTCGGTCCTTCCGTCCACGGTGCGCATCACGCTGCCCTCTGTGTGCAGACGACTGCCATGTCTTCCAGTGCAGCGCCGGCTATTTCAGGAATCCCGGCAGTGGCCAGGCAGCCCAGCGCCTCGGCCACCCGATCGTCGATAAGCTGCTCGATCCGCTGCACCGCGCCGCTGACAGTGATCAGGGTTCGCCACCGTTCGACCTCGTCGGGACCCAGCGCAGGGGTGCTCATCAGTTCCGCGAGCTGGCGCCGCAGTCCGGCATCGGCCAGCTGATGCGCGGCGACGACCACGCTGGTGGCCTTCTGCGCTGACAGATCGGTGCCGACTGATTTGCCGGTCACCGTCGGCGAACCGAACACTCCGAGGAGGTCGTCCCGCAGCTGAAAAGCCTCGCCGATCGCGGCACCGTACCTGCCGAGCGCGTCGATAACCTCTGGTGCGCAGCCGGCCATCGCCGCTCCGAGCTCCAGAGGTCGGCGGACCGTGTAGTTGCCCGATTTTCTCCTCAACACGTCGAGCACCGCGTCGAGCGTCGGGAAAGCCTGGGAGTCATTGACCAGATCGGCGAACTGACCGATGGCCAACTCGATGCGCATATCGTCGTAGCGCGGCCACACCCGCGCGAGCGCTTCTGCCGCAACACCACTTTCGCGAAGCATCTTCGATGCCCATACCAGGCACAGGTCGCCGAGCAGGACGGCCGTCGACTCACCGAATCGGTCCGACGAGCCGGAGAACCCGTGCGCGCGGTGCCACTGACCGAGNNGCGACGTGTGCGGACGGCCGCCCGCGGCGCAATGGGGATTCGTCCATCACATCGTCTTGCATGAGAGCAAAGGCGTGAAAAAGCTCGAGGCTGGCCGACGCGCGCAGTGCCGCCTCGTCCTCCTGCGCACCACACAACCAGCCCAGGTACATGAACGTGGATCGCACGTACTTACCGCCGTCCACGAAGCCGGACAGCACCGCCCCCGCGACGTCAACCTTGGCACCGGCAAGTTCGGCGAGGCACTGAGTGGTCACGAAGTCGGAGAGGTGGGCCCGCACTAAATCTCGTATGTCCGCACGCAGGCTGGCGGGCACGACGGTAAGGGGATGGTTTCGATGCTCACGCGTGCGCTGGTGCGCCGGAACTAGCGCCGACGCCAGGCGGTCACCACTTTTCAACTGCACCTCAGCGCTCCTCGATTGCCCACATCGTTGGTCTCACAGTCACGGCGCGGGTCCGCCCACGTCGTGGTCTGCGCGTGCGTATGGCATTCGTCGCCCGGAGCGGTTCGGATGGGTCGACGACGAGGAGAATTTAGTCGAGCTTCTGACCAGCGCTTTTCACGGCGGCGGATTCGCTGATACCGATGCGTCTATGCAGGCGGGCCAAGGGTGCCGGTGCCCACCAATTCCATCGTCCGAGGATGTGCATGAACGCGGGCACCAGCACCGTCCGGACCAGGGTGGCGTCTACCACGACGGCCAGTGTCAGACCCAACCCGAACATCCGCATAAAGGACACCTGCGCGGCGATCAGGCCGGCGAACGAGATCGACATGACCATGGCCGCGGCCGTGACGACCCGGCCGGTATGGGCAAGACCCAGTGCGACGCTTTCGTCGTTGTCGGCANNGATCAGGAACACCTCGTAGTCCATGGACAGTCCGAAGGCGATGCAGAACAGTAGTACCGGCATATTGGCCACCAGCGTGCCGGTGGCCGTGGTTCCCAACGCGCCCAGATGCCCGTCTTGAAAGATCCACACCA
>PLSK01000116.1 GCA_003165155.1 Mycobacterium sp.
GACGTCCGGCGGTGGTGCTGGTCGACGAACTGGCCCATACCTGCGCGCCGGGCAGTCGCCACGAGAAACGCTGGGAGGATGTGGAAGAACTGCTTAACGCCGGCATCGACGTAATCACCGCGCTGAACCTTCAACACATCGACAGCCTGAATGACGCGATTGAAGCGATCACCGGCGTCGCACCAAACGAGACAGTGCCGGACGCGGTGGTGGCCGCCGCCGACGAGATCGAGTTCGTCGATATCACCCCGCAGCTGTTGCGCGCCCGCATCGCCGACGTCCAGGTGCTGGCGCCCGACGCCACCCCGCAGGCGCTGACCGGGTTCTACACCGCCGAACGGCTGGCTGGGCTGCGCGAACTCGCGATGGGGTGGCTGCAGCACCGCGATCACGTCCGACCCGCCGCCCAGGTCGCGCCGAAATGGGCATCGGCAGCGGTTGCCTCGCAGCGGGTCGTCGTTGCGTTGACCGGCGCTCCAGAGGGTGAGCACGTCCTGCGGCGAGCCGCGCAGATCGCCACCCCGATCGGCGCCGAGCTGATCGGAGTCTACGTCCGCGAGCCCAGCGGCCTGGTTGAGGCCGAGCCCGCATGGCTGACCAGCCAACGCCGGCTGCTGGGCGAACTGAGCGGACACTACACCGAACTGGCCGGCATCGATGTCGCGTCCGCCTTACTGGATTTCGCCCGGAACGAGAACGCCCACCAGATGGTGTTGGGCGCAACCCGACGGTCCCGACTCCAAGAACTGTTGCACGGCTCGGTGATCAACAAGGCGATCCGAACCGCCGGCCCTGTCGAGGTGCACGTCATCCCCGCCCGCAAACCGCCCCGTCAAAGACCGGCGATCAGGCTGACGATCCCGTCGCTGCGCCAGGTCCCGCTTCCCGGGCTGCGCCGCCTCGCCGCCTGGACCCTGGCAGTCATCGCGCCCTTCGCGCTCACGATCGGCCTCACCCCGTTTCGCGCCTCGCTTGGGCTTGCCGGGGCGCTCCTGTGCGATCTGCTCGCGGTGGTCTGCGTGGCCCTGCTCGGCGGCATTCTGCCCGCTCTGCTGGCGACCACCACCGCCGTCCTGCTGTCCGACTACTTATTCACCCCGCCGCTACATACACTGCGCGTCACCAATCTGGTCGACGTGGTCGCCCTGATCACCTTCGGAGTCGTGGCCATCGCGGTCGGAGGTCTGGTCGACCTACTTACCCGCCAAGGAGTTCGCGCCGCCCACGCCCAGGCCGAGGCCCGCAACCTCGCCAAACTCGCCGCCGACGCGATCGCGTCCCCTCGCGACCTCGCCGACGCCATCGGTTCGATCCGGCGAGCCTTCGACCTCGACGCTGTCGTTCTTCTAGGCAGGGCCGACACCGGCTGGGAGGTGGAAACCGTCGTCGGCACGACCCAACTGCGGGACCCCGATCAGGCGGCCTATCAGGTCCAGATCGGCCCCGGACGCGTTCTCGCCATCGTCGACGCGCCACGCGTTGACCGCGACGCTGCACCGCTGCAAGCGTTCCTCACCGAACTACGACTCGCTAGGGAACGCGCCCTTCTCGTGCCTCCTAAAGTGTTGTGATAGTGCCGGCTTGGGATGATCGTGCACCGACAGATCTGTCCGTAACTCCTGACATCACAAGTCAAACACCGCCTCCAACACGGTAGCCGCATACTCTGTTGACGGGCCGCCCGAAGGTGCGATCTCACACTGAGGGACTGACAGCCGTCTTCTAGAGGACTGGTTGACACTCTCAACGTCGTTGACGTTACATTCCGCGCGGGCATACTGCGGGGCGTTGAGGTGCCCCAATGCCCACGGTGAGCGGCTGGATGGAAACGACCAACCAACCGCGCCCGGCACGAACGCGCGAGACGCCGTCTGTAACGACACGGGATGCGGATCTGCCGACCCATCAACCACGGTCGGTCCCGGAGAACGTCGTGAAGACCGGCCGGGGACCTAGAGACCTTGGTCCCTAGTTGTCGGCGGCGCCACATGCTGCACTCAAAGCGTCACCCCCTGCAACCAGTAACGAGTACGCCATGACAGTCACCGATTTCGACGCGAGGTTTTTTCGCCGCTTCAGTCAGGTGTTTCTCAGCGATGACATCGGGGGATTCATGAAGCTGATCGACGATGAATGCGTGTGGGAGATCATGGCCACCGGCGAGGTCTTCGCCGGCGCCGCCAAGGTCCGAGAGTTAGCCGAGCGATCGGTGGCCGGGAGAACCCACACCGCCGACGTGCACATGACATTTGTCGACCACTTCATTACCGATCATCGTATGTGCCTGGAATATGTCCACGAAGCCATAGTCACCGACAAATGGCCGGCCTCGGAAAACCGGCCGGCGGTCGGCGCGAGAGTCAAATTGCCCATCTGTCTCGTCTGCCGGCTGAAGAACGAAAAGTTCGTCCACATCGACGAATATTTCGACCTGGGCACGGCCATCGCCGGGAGTCGGAATGCCCGGCTGTATTCCTAAGATCGCCAAGACTGGAGCAGGACAATGACGGTAATTCGCAGTATGCAGAACCGAACGCCCTTCACCGGTGCCCTGCGGGCGCTGATCATGATCCCCATCGCGGTGGGGGGCGCTGCGGCGCTGTATCTTTTGCTGCTCGGCTACTCGCCGCTGCTGCGGGTGAGATGGATCAGCGACAGGACCCGCCAGTCCACCAAAAGGTTGAATCGTTTCGCTGGCAAGCTCGCTGGAACCCGCGCGGGGATGCTGTATTTCAACCTCAGCGCCCTGCACCATGTCGGGCGTCGCAGCGGCCGAGCCTATGTGACGCCACTAGGTGCCTATCCGCTCGGGGATGGTTTCTTGTTGGCGGTGGCATACCCCGAAGTGGATTGGCTCCGCAATGTGCTGGCTGCGGGGAAATGCACGCTCACCCGGAATGGGAAAGAGTACGCGCTCGAACGGCCGGAAGTGATTCCCCTCTCAGAGGCGCTGACGGCCTACCCATTGCTGGTAAAGCCCTTCATTGTGGCGGCCGGCATGAAGAGGTTCCTGTGGCTGCACCAGGCTCCCGTCACCGAAGTCACCGGAACAGAGGTTCCGATCAACCGTCGCGACGGGAAAGCGGGCAGCCCATCGATAAGATCCGCATGATGTGGCGCTACGGTTCAGGACGACCGATGCGAACACGACACACGGTGATCGAAAGTCCGCTCGGTGAGATGACACTGGTCGCCGACGGTGACACCCTGACGGGCGTCTATTTCCGGCAGCACTGGCACCCGCCCACGGCTGACGCGCTGGGGGACTGCGTGGTGCCAGCTACCGATGAGGTGTTCCGTAGCGCCGCCGTGCAGCTGCACGAATATCTCGCCGGAGACCGGACACAATTCGAGCTCCCGATGGCGTTGGTGGGCCGTGCCACCGGGCGGCCGGAAGGGACGGCGCTCTCACGGGCTACGCG
The DNA here is from genome assembly GCA_003165155.1 of Mycobacterium sp. Lineage (GTDB taxonomy): Bacteria > Actinomycetota > Actinomycetes > Mycobacteriales > Mycobacteriaceae > Mycobacterium. The sequence continues at coordinate 3,423 of PLSK01000116.1, forward strand.
GGCGGTCTCAAACGCAAACGATTCCTGCTGGATCTTGAGGAGCCGGCACCCGCGTTGGCTGGCAAACTGTTCTGATGTCGTCAGCGTGGCAACAGCGCGTCGATGCCGCCGACTGGGACGCGGTCGCCGCCGAGATCAATGATGTCGGCGGCGCACTGCTACCCGAGCTGGTCACGGTCGGCGAGTGTGCCGCGGTCCTTGATCTCTACGCAGACGACGCGCTGTTCCGCGCCACCGTCAACATGGGCAGCCACCGCTACGGGCAAGGGGAGTACCGCTACTTCAACCAGCCCTACCCGTCGCCGATCGAGGCTCTGAAACAAGCGCTGTACCCCCGGCTGTTACCGATCGCCCGGGACTGGTGGACGAAGCTGGGCCGCGACGCTCCCTGGCCCGACACCCTCGACGAATGGCTGGAAATCTGCCACCGCGCCGGCCAAACCAAATCCACCGCCCTCATGCTCAAGTACGGCGTTGGCGACTGGAACGCCCTGCACCGAGACCTCTACGGGGACCTCGTCTTCCCACTGCAGGTCGTCATCAATCTCAACGAACCTGGTGTGGCGCACACTGGCGGCGAGTTCCTGCTCGTCGAGCAACGTGCCCGCGCCCAATCGCGCGGCACGGCCATCACGCTGCCGCGAGGACAGGGCTACATCTTCACCACCAGGGAACGGCCGATCCGCTCGACCCGGGGCTGGTCGGCCGCACCGGTGCGGCACGGCGTGTCCGTGGTTCGCTCCGGTGCGCGCTGCACCCTCGGCTTGATCTTCCACGACGCGGCCTAGCCGGCATATCCGCGTGCGGCACCATGGTGGGTATGGAGTTGTACGACGTCATGCGATCCACCTCCGCGGTGCGTGAATTTACCAACGACCCGCTTCCCGATGAGGTCCTCGGACGGATTCTGGACAACGCCCGCTTCGCCCCTTCAGGTGGTAATCGCCAGGGCGTGCGCGTGATCGTCGTCCGCGCTGAGGAAGCGCGTTCGGCGCTGGCGGACCTAGCGGTTCCCGCGGCCCGCCGCTATACGGCGCAACTCACCAACGGCGAATCGCCGTGGAATCCGTTGCAGCCGATCGGCGTAAACGCGTCGACGATCGAGGCGACCCAGGCACCTGCGCAGATGTCGGCTCCGCTGCGCGCGGCGCCGGTGGTGTTGGTGATCTGCCTGGATCTCGGCGTTGTCGCCGCCACCGATCAGGACCTCGACCGCATCGCGGTGGTGCCAGGGGCGTCGGTGTACCCGTTCGTATGGAATGTGTTGCTGGCCGCGCGCAACGAAGGCTACGGCGGGGTATTGACCACGATGGTCGTCGCGGAGGAGCCGCGCATCAAAGACCTTCTCGGCGTGCCTGATCCGTATGTCGTCGCTGCAGTTGTTCCGCTTGGCAGACCCGTGCGTCAAGTAACTAAGTTACGGCGACGGCCGGTCGCTGAGTTCACCACGAGCGAGCGTTTTGACGGGGCACCCTTTTCTGGCTAGCCCCTAATCGTTGGCGCTGCATTTGGAGATAACAATGCCATGATTGCGTCGTAACGCTGCGTTACGGCGGCGCGATCTGGGGGGTCGGCTACCGTGGCCAGGTTGGCTCGCTGGATCGCCTCGGCTTGGCGGAGCAATATCGCTCGCCGGACAGGGTCGGGCGTTTGTTCGATGATTTTCGCCAGGGCATCGAGTTGCCGGATCATGATGGCGGGCATGCCCGTTGAGGCCTGGCGGATGGTATCGAACGCACGCTCCACTAGCCGATCGAAATCGGCTTGATAGGCGATGACACGTATCTGGCCTTCTGTGTCACGCCAGATCTGTTGCGGATGCCATGAGGTGGAAATTCGACAAAGGCAGTCGGCGATCCAGTCGACACAGGTCAATGCCGTGAACATGTCATTGACCGCCGGCGACAATGCGCGCAGTGCGATCTCGATCAATTGATCGAAGCCGAACGAAATATCCTGCGCAAGCGTTCGATAGGCACCCGTCACGTGACCGCGCGCAAAGCTCTTTTCGAAAGATTCGGCGGCGCTGGGCGGCCACACCCAGGCCATCACCTGACCCGTCACCAGGAAATGCCCTGGGCGGTAGGGCAACTGAACGACGGCATCACACGCAGAAGCTATTTTGAGCAGCGTGTCGTGCCTGATGACCTGAAGATAGCCACTGCTTGGTGTGTGGATCGGGGCACCGGACTCCGCCAACCGTGCCAACAATTCTTCTGACGACGCGCCGCGCGCTGTCCCGAGGCCGAAACCGGTGTTGCGATCCTGCGTCGCGATCTCGGCGGCCAACGTCCCGGCAATGCTTGCAATCACCACCGGAAGCTGGATCATGTTGGCGATGTGATTGAGGAAGTAGATCAGCACTCCCACGGCAACCAGCGTGAGCATCAGGGTCACGGTGATCGACAAATGCGGTACAAACTCGCCGTGCGGTCCGCCGCCCACGGTTACCAGCGTGATCATCGCATAGCAAAACGTCGCGACGAAGGTCCCTAATGTGACTTGAGTTCCACGGTCCCGCACGAAGTTACGCAGCATCCGCGGTCCGAACTGAGTCGAAGCCAGCGTCAGCACCACGATCGTGATCGAGAAGACGCTACCCACCACGGTGATGATCGCCGCGGCGACCGTCGCCAAGATCATTCGCGCGGCATCTGCTGTGCCGCTGAGCACCCACGATGGCAGCTGGATCGTTCCATCATAGGTCGCACGGTCGACGCCGTAGGTGCCAGCGAAGATCAGTAATACAGCAAGCGTCTCTACCGCGGGCACCATCCACAGGTTGGTCCGCAGCGTCTCCCGTCGCCAATCAGCCTCCAAAAAGGCGTAACCGCGCATCGTGCTAGTGGACTCCTTCGGCGAGGGGCCCAAGTGCCAGGGCCGGTAGGAACGTGAGCGCACACAGGATGACGGTCACGGCCGCAACTAGACCGACGAACTGCGGCCGATGGGTAGGCAGGGTGCCGAGGGAAGGTGGCGAATGACCTTGACGGGCCAATGAACCTGCCAGTGCGAGCACCAGGATCATGGGGACGTATCTGCCGATGAGCATCACCACACCCAGGGCGGTGTTGTACCAGGTTGTGTTCGCCGAGAGGCCCGCGAAAGCAGAGCCGTTGGTGTTGGCTGCCGAAGTGAACGCGTACAGCAGCTCCGACAGACCGTGCGGTCCGCTGTTGGCCATACTGGCTCGCGGGCCAGGAAAAGCCATTGCGATCCCGGTGCCGAGAAGCACGACCACCTCGGTGGTCAGAAAAAAGCCTGCCGCAAGCTTTATCTCGCGCGGCGTGATCTTCTTGCCGAGGTATTCCGGTGTGCGGCCGACCATCAACCCGGCGATGAACACCGTTACCACCGCAAGGATGAGCATGCCGTACAGGCCTGAACCGACTCCGCCTGGCGCCACTTCGCCGAGCTGCATGTTGAACATCGCCATCAAGCCGCCCAGGCTCGTGTAGGAGTCGTGCATGGAGTCGACGGCACCGCTGGAAGTAAGCGTGCTTGCTTCGGCGAAGATCGACGAGTCTGCGATCCCGAAGCGCTGCTCGATGCCTTCTGTGGCGGATCATGTAGGTGTAGCGGCAACTTGCCTTGCAGCAGCTGAAGGAAGAACAGAAACACGATGCTGACCGCTGAGAACGCCAGAATGCTAAAGGCGTAAGCGTCCCATTTCTGTTGGGCCTTGGGGTCGGCGCCGACGATGCGGTAGATGACCCGCTCGACTCGCCAGTCCCGCTTCGAACTGTAAACGCGGTACATGTAGTCACCCAGTGGCACGTGCACAGCCACCAGTGCCGCCATCAACAGAGCGAGGAACACAAAACCCGCGGATGGAGCACTCAACGCGAACCTCCCTGGAATAAGCTCGGCCGCGATCAGGTGCCTGAGAGTCCAGACTGAAGTTAGACGTCGGCGCGTCGCGGCGGCTCCGTCATTAACGCTTTCTTTACGCTTTGCCTGAGTGTCCCAGCGCCACTGGAGCGGGTGACAGGTGCAGCGACGGCACCATCGGCGTTCGCCAACCTCGCGCGCGAAGCGGGGTCGGGGTCTGTTTAGCCGGCGATTCCGGCGGCAGAGGGGAGTCGACTCCACCGCATCATTGCGAGCGATGCGTCGGGACGGCGATACTCCAGGAGACGCAGCCCGGCTGTTCCGCTCATAGGAGACGGTGAATTGACAAGAATCGCGCCTTCGACGGCCTTCGCCGCGGTGCCTACCGACGATCTCGAGCAAGGGGACCGGATCAACTTCGGCGTTGCCTCTATTATTGGTCGCCTTCCCGCAGCGGCCGAAGCACTGGGCGGCTTGACTGCCGCGCTGCGCGCTAATGGCACGTTGCCACCCCGACTTCTCGAACTCGTACGGCTGCGGATCGCGTTTTTCAACCAGTGCCGAAGCTGCATCGCGGTGCGTTATCAAAGCGCCATCGACGACGGTCTTGACGAGTCGGCGGTCTGCTCATTGGAACGGCCATCCGACGCGGAGAATCTCTCTGCCGCGGAGCGGTCCGCCCTGCGCTTTGCCGAGCTGTTCGCGACCAACCACCTCGCCATCGATGACGCGGTTTACGACGATTTGCGCGTGCACTTCAGCGAGGACGAGCTCGTGGAGCTCGGTCTGCACTGTGCCGTCGCGCTGGGAGTTGGACGCCTCTCAGCGACCTGGGACGTCAGTGATGATCTTCCCGAAACGAACGGCTCGTCCGAACGCTTGGCGCCCTGGAACTCCGCGTCAGTGGTGGCATCGGGCTAGGCACATCGCGCATCGGCGCGCTACCACCAGTCATTCACCGCGGTTGCCAATGGTCTGTGATTGATACGAATTCGGGGTAGTCTGGCGATAACCGAAATGAGGATGGGTGGCATGGCCGTACTAAATTGGAGTGATGCGCCCGAGATTCATCCGTCGGAGATCCGAGTCGGTGACATCATCGGGGCGATCCGGTCCCTCAAGCAGCAGCACTACACGGTCAAGATGATCGGCTCGCCGCAGAAAAGTCCAAAGCAGTGGACATTTTTCGGCCAGGACGACCGCGGCCTGCAGCACTCGAGCACGTTCAGCGAGGACGACTTAGTTCGCCGGCTCGCCAAAGCATCGTAGAACTCGGCCACCGGTTCACCTGGCGGACCGTTTGGGCTTTCCAAACACCGCAATGCCGTAGCGTTAGGCCCGAGCCGTTTCGTTGTCAACAGTGGTCGACCGCCGTAAGCGCGGATGACGTCCATGGGCAATGTGATTCCTCCGTCTGCCCGCGCCCGCGGCACAGACGATGCCGAACGTGAAGGAACCGCCCCGTGGATTGTTCAGCCTTAGCCATGGCGCGACCGTGACAGCTCAGATTACGCATTCGATCGCATGCCGCCGCCGCGCAAACCCCGTCCGGGTATCGGTGGCTCACGAGCTCGGTTTCGACATCGACGGCGCGTGGTGGCCACGCGCGGACCGCATCACCAATGAATTACCGAGCCTTGTCGGGGTCCTGACGCCCCTGCTCGGAGATATCACCTCCATCAACGTCAACTGGCCGGCACTGCAACGACCCCCGGACTTCAACTGGCCGGGATGGGAACACAAGCGCCAGCACGTCATGACCGTCAACGGCGTGGAGGCTTGTGCAAATTTGTTGATAATTCCGTACGCGACCTATAGCGGGCTCGCTCTGATGGTGCTGCGCTGCGCCGCGAAATTGCCCATCGAGACCGCCGACCGGGACAAACCCGCGTTCCTGACTGCCGGCTCGATCCTGCAGGCCGCCCGGGAGCAACGCGCCGACTGTCACTGATCCTGCCTATTCGGTGTCGTCGTCTGTCTGTGACTCGATGACCGTTTCGGATGGGGCTGTGCGCTCCCACAGGACCCCGCCCACGCACGCTGTCACGACCCATCCGACGCCGATTACCCCGCTCCACGTCAGCAACGCCATTGCGACGCCGATCGGACCCAAGCCGTCCCAGCCGTGGAGCAACGTTGGGAAGCAGATCCGGGCGGAGAGCGGGATGATGGTTCCGTCGATCAGCACCCCGGCCAACCCGGCTAGCGCGAGATACCTTAGGCCGCCCCGGCCGCCGTTGCGGACGAGGAGCACCGGTGTGAGCGACCAGAAGATCCAGACCGGCACTAGGGAAATTGCGAACAGCAGCACTATGATCGCACCGCTGACGCCATGATGCTCGGCGACGCCCAAGGCTATTCGTTCACGAATGCCGATCATCGTCAGATACAAAACGAACCACGTCGCACCGCGCAGCAGCCGCTGACCCAGACCGAACTGCTCACGGCGCCACGCCTTGGCGAATATTCCAGCAATGGTGATCGACATCGGGATTCCCCACACGAGGAATCCGCCGACCCCGACGAACGTCCAACCTGACCGAAATCCAGAGGAATCGCCGAACGCAGCGCGGACCCGTTCGGTCAGCGGGGATACCAGACCGAGCTGCCGGGTTAAAAGGGTGCCCGGACTGGCGTTCTCCGCGAAGCCGGACATGTAGTCGAATCCGATGATGATCAACGGGAGAACCGTGGTGAACAACTCGATCGAGACGAGTCCGCCCTGCGTCGCGCCGTCGATCTCGGCGAAGCGGTTGGCGACTGCGGTCGCCGGGTGCTTCTTGCGGACCTCGTCCAGCCGCCGGTAACGCTCCGCGAGCCGTCGCCGGACGTCCCCTCGGTTCCCGCCTGCGGTCATCGGTCGGCGAACTCCTCGAACGTCGTGGTCCGGTTCCAACAAGGTCTTCTATTGGGTGTTGACAGTAGTTGGTTCAGCTGCTTGGCCGGGTTATCCCAGCCGGAACGTCTCCGGGGATGTCTGAAAGTCTTGCGACCCACGTGGCGGGGACGAAGGCTCGACGCTAACCACAACCCAAGGAAGGATTCACCATGAGCACGGGGCACATCACCGCGCTCGTTACGGGTGCGAATCGCGGACTGGGCAAGCACTTCGCGTCCCAACTTGTCGACATCACTGACCCAACCTCGGTACGCCGCGTTGCCGACCTGGCCGGCGTAGCGCGGCAACCGCGGCCAGACGTACTCAGCACAACGTATCAATAGCCCTGTCGCACCGTTCAATTTGTCACAGTGACGTGTTGCTGACGGTACGCGGAGAGAGGGAAGAGCGGTGTCGATCGTCAGCGTTTCATCTAATGCAACTCGCTATCACCTAACTGGTAACGAGGTGTGCTCAAAAGTGCGAGTTGCCAGGGGAGCCGGGGCCAGGACTAAGAGATGAGGGCGGTCACTATCGCTGTGGCGTCGCGCAGGGCGGCGACGCCGATGGTGCCGATTTGTTCGTCGAGTGCCGCGCTGGGAAGCCACTGCACAAGTTCCGGTAGAAGCGTACCTTCGGGTTGCTCGACGGCGATGACCATCGCCATGGCGTCGTCCGGCAGCCGCCCGGGAATGAACGGGCATGTGATCACACGTCCGGTATCGGCGGCGAGATGGATCGCATTGGACAGAACGGCAACGTAGAGCTCGTGGTTGCTGTCGCTGCGTGGTGCGATGTCGCCGGGAGCGATCACAAGCCTGCGGCCTGGTTCGCCTGGTACACCTTCTGCGCGTAGGCGTCGATGTCCAGCGCCGGCACCGTCCGGGTCGTGTAAGTCTGCAGGGCAGCTCGCAGATGCTCGTTCCGTAGGGCCTGCTCGATCATCGCCGACCGATTTACGCCAGCGGCCTTAGCGTCCGCGTCGATCGCGGCGAGCACTGCCGCGTCTACAGTCACCGAAATCTTCTCTTTCGCCATACTAAATATCATACCTAGCATCCTACCGAAAGTCACCGACAAGGCGAGCGACTTAATTCACGCGGAGCGGGTCACGAGCATTCGTGGTGATTCCCGACGGACGGTGGTCACCGGACTGTTCGGCGGGAGTAGGTGCTCTGCTAGGACAACGGCGGACAGCACCGACCGATGAGCGACATCGCCGAGCAGCGTTCGTGAGGTACCGGTCGGCGACTGTCGATTCGGCGAGCAGCGTCGTCGGCGGCACGGGCCAAGGAGACGAGGCCTGCCGAATCGATGGTCACCATGTCGGAGGGTGATCGCTATTGGGTCCAGGGTCAAGGGAGAATGCAATTCGCGAGCTGGTAACGGGTGCGTGCTCAACGCGGCCCATAGCAGCTGAGGACTGCTTTGCCGCGGTCGAGCCAGGCTGTGGCATGTAGAACAAAACCGTAGTACATTGTCGGTGTGAGTGAAGTATCCATACGAATGCTCAACCAAGAGACGTCAAAGGTCTTGGCCCGCGTGAAGCGCGGCGAGGAGATCACCCTTACTGAGCGCGGCGAGGTAATCGCCCGAATCGTCCCGGCTTCCGCTGGCCCTCTCGACGCGCTGATCAGTGCCGGCAGGGTGCAACCGGCGACGATGCGCGGGCGGGCGCCGCGGCCAACGATTCCGATGCGTGGCGGTCTCGACGCGGGCACCCTGTTGCAGCGTATGCGCGCCGATGAACGGTACTAATCCCGTGATTTACCTGGATACCTCGGCGCTAGTCAAGCTGATTCGGATCGAAATCGAGTCTGAGGCTCTAGGTGACTGGCTCGATGAACGCACCGAAATGCGCTGGATGACATCCGCTTTGGCCGAAGTTGAGCTACCCAGAGCCATCCGGGCAGTCGCCCCAGAAGGGCTATCTGCTGTGCCTTCGGTGCTGGCCAGGCTGGACCGTTTCGAAATCGACCCGGTCATTCGCTCCACCGCGGCGGCCTACGTCGACTCCGTACTTCGCTCGCTCGACGCGATACACCTCGCCACTGCTCAAACCGCCGCATCCATGGCACCATTGACGGCGCTGGTTACCTACGACAGTCGCCTCCGTGAGGCGGCCGACGCCCTGGGGCTGGCTACCGCCGCACCCGGCAAAAGACCATGAAAACGTCCGGTGAAGGGGTCCGCGCCCGAATGGCTTCACCAGACTGAGTGTTGTGCGCCACCGGCCCCAATGTGTCTATGCGTCGTTGGCCAGGGTGCAGCACTCTGCCCGGAGCACCGCACTTACCTGACGTAAGGCCGAGCCATCGGCGACGGCCGAGCGTCCGCGAAAGGTACCGAAACGCGGTTGCGCATAGATCGAAGGCGTATGGCCGTGAGGTCGATGACCAAAGACTCTCGAACCACCGGTACGCGAATACGAGAGTCAGGGCCAGTACTCGTTCGACCTTCGGATACACCGTCGCCAGATGCGCCCATCGACCGATGCCGCTCGATGAATGGTGCCAGAGAGGGTCAACATGCCCATTGCTACTGCCAATCCTTCAGCGACCGTCGGTGTCGGGAGTCGCCGTTCTCGAGTGCTGCGGTGTGGTGGCTCGGGTGCGACACCGCTGCAGGCAGGCAGAATCGAAGAAAATGTCGTGGGGGCTGATGTCGACGGCCGGAGTGGGCGGTGACCGCCGCGCCGCCGACGGCCCGAACGTCGTTGAAGCGGCTTCGGTCCCTGCTCGAGCCCGCTTTGGTGGTGGTGACGGTGGCCGCGCTGCTGTTGGGCGGGATCGCGTGGCTCATCGGGTGCCGTGCGGTGGCCGACTGGTGTTGGGTGGCGGGAACGCTGTCCGCAGTGGTGCCCGCGGTGGTGTGGGTGGTGGTGGCGCTGCACCGGGGTCGGGCCGGGGTGGATCTGCTGGCGGTGTTGTCGCTGGTGGGGACGCTTTGGGTGGGCGAGTACGTGGCCGGTGCGCTGATCGCGGTGATGCTGTCCACGGGGCGCGCCCTGGATGCTGCCGCACAACGGCGCGCCTCGCACGACTTGCGGGCCCTGCTGGAGCGTGCGCCCCATTCCGCGCGGCGCCGGATCGGTGACGTGATCGCGGTGGTGCCGCTGGGCGAGGTCGTAGCCGGTGATCTGCTGGTGGTCGGCCCCGGCGAAGTGGTCCCCGTGGACGGTCGGATCGAAGGCGCGGTGGCGGTCCTCGACGAGTCGGCGCTCACCGGTGAACCGTTGCAAGTCGAACGTGCGGTCGGTGAGCCGGTGCGCAGCGGTGTGGTCAACGCCGCGACCGCATTCGAGATCCGGGCCACCGCCACCGCCGAGGAGAGCACCTACGCCGGGATCGTGCGGTTGGCCCGGGAAGCGGGCGCCGACAGTGCGCCGATCATCCGGCTGGCTGATCGTTACGCGGCCTGGTTCCTACCCGTGGCGCTCATCGTCGCCGGTGCCGCGTGGCTGGCCAGTGGGTCGGCGGTGCGGGCGGTGGCGGTGCTGGTCGTGGCGACGCCGTGCCCGCTGCTGCTCGCCGCGCCGGTCGCGATCGTCTCCGGCTTGTCCCGGGCTTCCCGACTCGGGGTGGTGATCCGCAGCGGCGGTGCCTTGGAGAACCTGGGCCACGCGACGACGCTGGTGATGGACAAGACCGGGACTCTCACCGCCGGTCATCCCGTCGTCGTCGACGTCCTCGCCGCACCTGGGCGCGACGGCACCGAGATCCTGCGCTTGGCCGCCTCGGTGGACCAGATGTCACCGCACGTGCTGGCCGAGGCGATCGTCACCGAAGCCCTCGCGCGCAACCTGTCGCTGTCGATGCCGGCCGAGGTGATCGAGCAACCCGGCCGGGGCGTGACCGCCACGATAAACGGACGAAGGCTTGCGGTGGGCAAGCTCGCCGGAGGTGCATCCGAGGCGGGATGGGCCGTGGCGGCCGTCAACCGGGCCGGCCTCGACAGCGCCGCGATTGCCTGGGTCAGCGACGACGATGAGGTCATCGGCGCGGTGTTGTTGCGAGATCCATTGCGCCGCAATGCCCCCCGCACGGTACGACGGCTGCGCGCCGCTGGATTCAACCGATTGGTCATGCTCACCGGCGACCGTGCGGCGCCTGCGCGGGAGGTGGCCACCGTGCTGGGCCTTGACGAGGTGTACGCCGACCAGACTCCCGCGGACAAGGTGGCTGCCGTGCGGGCCGAACGGGAACACGCCGTAACGGTGATGGTTGGCGACGGCGTCAACGACGCTCCTGCTCTGGCTGCGGCCACGGTCGGCGTTGCGATGGGTGCCCGCGGGGCGACGGCGTCCTCGGAGGCTGCCGATATCGTGTTGACGACCGACCGGTTGGACCGGCTTGCCGATGCGATGGACGTCGCACGCTGGTCCAGGCGCATCGCGGTGCAAAGCGCGGTCGCCGGAATGGTGTTGTCTCTGTTGGCAATGGGTGTTGCTGCGGTCGGACTGCTGCCGCCCGCGGCGGGGGCGTTGCTGCAGGAGGGCATCGACGTCGCAGTGATCCTCAACGCGCTGCGCGCGCTGCGGGGCAACCCCGCCGCCGGAATCGAGTTGCCGGCACGCACTGAAGAAATGCTGCGCCGCTTCTCTGGGGAACACGATGACCTACGCGACGCACTGACACTGCTGCGTGATGCCGCCGACCACGTTGGCGCCGGGCCCAGCACATCGGCGCTGGAGGCAGTGACTCGGGCTCAGGGCTTCCTCACCGAGCGACTGTTGCCGCACGAGGACGCCGAACAGGCCGAGCTGTACCCGGCGTTGGCGAGGCCGCTGGGGAGCGCCGAAGCGACGGTCACCATGAGCAGGACCCACGCCGAGATCCACCGGCTGGCCGACCGCATCGGCAACCACCTGACACTGGCTCAGAGCGCCGGCGACATTCAGCCGGGCCAGGTCGACGATCTGCGGGCCTGCCTCTACGGTCTTTACGTGTTGCTGCACCTGCACTTCCTGCAGGAAGAGGAGGGCTACTTCACCCTCGCCGACACCGACCTCCCCGAGGCCGCCGAAGACCACGGCAGGCCGAGCGCGCTACCGGGCAAAAAACCGCGTTGATATCGGGAGAAGGGTGCACGTGACATGAATGAACGTACCTATCAAGAAATCGTCGAGCAGCTCAAAATCATCTCTAATCATCTAATGTCGTGAGTCACGAGGCGCCGAGCAGGAGTTCCGACGCGAACTGTTCGATGCCATCGGCTTGATGCAAATGGCGGCCGGCCGCTAACCCAATCGAGTCATGAAACGGAGTGTTTCCTTGTCTTTCTTCGAAGCAGTCAATCCCCACCTCGAGCGCCATACCGCTGGCCGCGCTGGCTGGCTGCGCGCCGCCGTCCTCGGAGCCAATGACGGCCTGGTGTCAACCGCGAGCCTGATGGTGGGCATCGCGGCCAGCGGCGCAGCCACCGGTACCGTGCTCACGGCCGGACTCGCCGGCCTAGCCGCCGGATCGATGGCGATGGCAGCAGGCGAATACGTTTCGGTCAGCTCGCAGGTCGATGTCGAAAAGGCCGACCGCGCCCAGGAGGAACGCGAACTGAACTCCAATCCCGAGGACGAGCTCAGGGAACTCGTGGGTATCTACGAATCCCGCGGGTTGCCCACTGCGTTGGCCCGACAGGTGGCCGAGGCGCTGCACGAATCCGGCTCCCTGGAGGCGCACCTGCGCGACGAGCTCGGCCACAGCGAAGCCATGGCCGCCCGCCCGCTGCAGGCGTCTGCCGCCTCGGCTGTCAGCTTCCTGGTCGGTGGCCTGATTCCCTTCCTCGGGTTGCTCGGCCCAGCGACGACCCGGATCTGGCTCGTCGTGGCGGTGACCTTCGTCGGACTTGCCTGTGCAGGCGTCCTCGGTGCCAAGGCCGCCGGTACGACGTTGGCCCGCCCGGCGTTGAGGGTGGTGATCGGCGGAGGACTGGCGATGGCAATCACGGCAGCGGTCGGCCAACTCGCCGGCGTGGCCGGAATCTGACGTATGGCCGTCCCGTTCAGCGTTCCCTCAGGGCGCCACAGTCATGCTGCCGTTCGCGTCGGACCAACACCCGGTCTACGCAGAAGGAGCTGACGAGCCATGCGCAAATACGTCGTTGAATTGATTGGAACGTTCTTCTTGGTGCTCACCGTCGGGACGACGGTCAGTGCCGGGTTGGCGGTCGCACCGCTGGCCATCGGGGCGGTCCTGATGGCGATGATCTTCGCCGGGGGCCACGCCTCGGGTGGGCACTTCAACCCGGCCCGGTAGTGCGAGCAATTTCATTAAATGCAACTCGTTGGTTAGCTGTTACCGGTGCGTGCTCGACGGGTGCGAGTTGCGGGAGGGCACGGTGTGCCGCGACCGTCGATGCTCAAGGGGCCTTAGGTTGAACCTTGGGGGCGGTAGACGTCAGCGCGGTGATCCACTCGCACGATGAAGACGAGGGCTGGCGTCAGACTGGGCGGTAGATATGGGCGCGATGCCTGATGCCGACGATGACCACGGTGTGCTCGTTCTCGTCGATGCGAAACACGACCCGGTAGTCGCCTCGACGGGCACTGCGATAGCCGCCCATGTCGCCTCGGAGAGGCTTGCTGAGCCGTTGCGAATTGCCAGCCAGCGGCCCGGTGATGAACTCAACGATCGCCGCGGCGACTTTGGCAGGCAGACGCTTCATGTCTCGGCGCGCGGAACCCGCAGCCTCAACGTGGTACGGCTGGCCCTGAGTTGTCACTGAGGCGTCAGACCGAATTCTTCACGCAGCTGATCTCCGCTTACGGTCGTCCCCTCGCTGTACTCCCGTTCAGCCGCGGCGACGTCGTCGTGGATGCCCGGCTGCGACAGCCAGAAGATAGTCTCCTGCAGCGACTCGAGGTCGTCGGCAGACATGAGTACAGCAGCTGGTCGACCATGCTTGGTGATGGTGATGATGTCGTGTGTGGATTGAGCGTCGTCAACTAGGGCCGACAGTTTGTCCTTTGCCTCACCTAAAGGTACGGATCTCATGGTGCTCAGTATAGCCAGAATAGTGGCTATCGCTAAGCTAACTCTGTGGCCAATACTCTAGTTTCTGGGACACTGCGAGGTGCGTGCCGCCGGTGCGGAACACCGATCATCCTCGTCGTAGGTCCGTCGTGAGCGGAGCGCAGTCATACAGCAGAACCGCAAAGCAAAACATGCCGATGCATCGATCACCAATCGGCGAGCCCGAGGAATGAAGTGCGTTGTCGCGCAATGCAACTCGCAAGCTTTAGCTGGTAACGGTGCGTACTCGAGCGGTGCGAGTTGCCCGGCGCTTGGAGCTTGCGGCAGTCTGGGGATTTCAACAGCCTGCATCTGATCGGTCTCGAGACGCCAGATTGGGTTTGCGCATAGATCGAAGGCGTATGGCCGTGAGGTCGATGACCAAAGACTCTCGAACCACCGGTACGCGAATTCGAGAGTCAGGGCCAGTACTCGTTCGACCTTCGGATACACCGCCAGGCCATCGCCGTCGATGGTGGTTACACGGCGGGGCGCGACCACGGCGTCACCGAGCTGATGGGGCTGGGGGAGCAGTAGGGCCGCACCCGCGTTGATCTCGAAGTCATCCGGGCTTCATCGTGGGAGAGCGTCGACTCGACTACCCCGGCGGCTGCGGAGCCAGATGAAGAGGCGTCGTCCCAACTGGATCGCGATGACGACGGTGATCACCGTCGGGATGGCCAGGATCAGGTGTGGTCCACCGAAGTGGGCGCCGAGGACGAAGACGCAGGCCCACACCGTGGAGGCGATGGCCGAATACCCGACGAACCGACCGAACGGCTCCCGTGTCGTCCCGAGAAGGGCAGGTACAAAGCCTCTGGCCGGAGGCACCCAACGCTGAATGACCATCGCGCCCAACGCACCTCGGTGCTGGACCTTGTGGTGCGCGCCGTAGATGTGCTTGCGTGAGCGGCGCACGATCTTCGCCTTGAACAGCTTCGGGCCGAGAGTCCGTCCTAGCCAGTAGCTCACCATGTCGCCGATGACGGCTGCCACGATCGTGGCAGCGAGCAGGTCCGGAACGGACTGGTTGCGGTTGGTGGCCAGTATCACTCCGATCAAGATCGGTTCGGCGGCAACCACGATGCTGAAGATCGGTACTGAGGAGCCGATGACGATCACCGCCAGCACGACGAAGACCAGCGGTCCGGCCGGTAGTTCGGGTAGCAGATTCAGGGGGAACATGTGTCCGCTTCCCTCACTCGCAATAGTTCAACGGATTGGGGTGCAACGGATTTGGCAATGATGTCGCCGGTGGTGTTGGCGTTGTGACCCGCCCAGAGGTCCCGCAGGGTGTAGCAGGACCCCGGGGGAAGTCCTACTGCGGCGGCCGTGGTCGCGACATCAGCCGGTGCGCTCGAGGAATTGAACAGCGCGACGGCCACCGAGGAATCGACGAGCGGTTTCGCCCAGACTCTTCCATCGCCGCTGACCTGACGCACCTTCGCCATCAGCGGGTCCTGATCGACGGCGATGACCTCGCGGTTGGTGAGGATGGACAGATTGGTCGGCGACATGGAGCGCAGGTCGTTGCCCGCTAGCAGCGGGGCGCCCAGCATCGCCCACAGCGAGAAGTGGCTGCGCTGCTCGTCCTCAGTCAAGCTGGGTTGGGCGGTAGCCAGCCACCGCACGGCCTGCGCAGGCATGGCCAACATCGGCTCGATCGGGGCGCGCTGGTCGGCGGTCAAGGACTGGGTCTGCACCCGCCGGCAGAGTAGTCGACGCAAGACTTCGATCTCCTGGTGTGGTGAGACGGCTAGGACATTGCGGATTCCGGCTGCACGGCGTCTCGCCACGCCAGGGGGTTCAGTTGACGGAACGGGTCCTCGGCGCGAATGTCCTGCAGCTCCTGCAGGACGTTTTCCACCGCCGTCTGGGTGGTCTTCTTGACGGTCTCCACCCACTCGTCGTCGGATACGCCGGCTGGCTGTGTGGTGTCGATCGGTTGACCGAAGCCCAGGTAATTCCGCTGCGGGCTGGGGATTAGCGTCGGGCCGATGCCACGCACCAAAGACATTGACATGTCCGGCTTCCCGGTGATCTTCTTGCCCAACCTCTCGGAGAGCCTGCCCAGGAGGCTGTCGCGCGGGGTAATGCTGTGGTAGATGTCGTCACCACCGACGTAGCCGAACGGAACGATGGGGTAGTCGTTGGCGATCGCTACCCGAGCGAACCCGGCCCGCCCATGCCACTTGAGTTGGTATTCCTCGCCTTTGAACTTTCCGAGCTCGCGACCGCCCCCGGGAAACACGAGCACCGTCTCGTTGTTCTGCATTAGCTTCGTGGCATTCTCTGGCGTTCCGACGACACCGCCGCACGCGGCCAATACGTCTCCGATCGGCCCCGGCATGTTTCCCATACCCCGTTCGGTCAACGGCCGGACCCGCACGCCGATCGTCCGTCGTACCGCCAGGCAGGTCAGCCACGCCTCGCCCATCCCGGCCTGAGTGTGGTTGCCGACCAAGAAGAACCGGCCGTCGCGCGGGAGGTTCTCGGTGCCGTCGATGTACGGCCGGGATAGCTCGATCGCCGGCCATATGCCGTCGGCGGTGGTTTCCACGACCTTCCTCAGCGCCCGGACGCGTGCGGGTTGGTCGATGATCTGCTCGGTTCTGGCAGCGGCGTTCTTCACTTGGATGTTCCTTCTTCGGTTGGGACAACGGGCCAGGCGTATGGCCGCCGGGAGAAGACGGCGGTCATCGGTTGCGGACCGATGCGGGTGGGTGGGGGTGGAAGGAACTCGATGTCCATCTGCGGGTCGGCAGCCTTGCCGAGAGCCACGAATGCCGATGGCGAGTAGGCCCGCAGCGAACTGACGATGCCGTCGTGCATGGTCGGAAGGATCGACGAGGGCGGCACGATCACCAGCGACACCGGCATCATCGCGATCGGAGTCAACAGGATGCCGAGCGGCGACGCACGCTTGAGGTCGATCACCAGGAAGCGGGAGGCCACGCGGGTCGCCTCGGCGATGGCGCGACAAGCCGTCTCGGGCGGTAGGTGATGGAAGGCCAACGCGAACACCACCAGGTCGTAGGTGGCGTCGGCGGCGTCGATGGCGGTCGCATCGATCACCTGGGTCCTCGCCCGGGGATGGGATCCGAGCGGACCCGCCGCCATATTGGCCACCGACGCCGGGTCCAGGTCGCTGGCAGTGACGGTGGCCGTGGCGTGCAGTGCCAGAATCTGTTCCGACACCCGGCCGTGCCCTGCGCCGATCTCGAGGATGCGCGGGTTGGCGATGTCGGCGACGGCCTGCAATGCCGTCCTGGCGTGCCGCTCGTGAAAGCCGGCGCGCTCGCCCATGGCGTCCAGCCCCTTGATCACCCGTTGCTTGAGGTCATCGGGGATGTCGTTCCGATCGGTGTACTCCGGTACGTCGGTCTGCAGGAGACGATCCAGCCACGACGCGTCAGGCCCGCCTCGCGACATCGACGCAATTGCCGGTTCTGCGGTGTTCTGCTGTGCCATGTTTCCCAAAGTACCAAACGAACCAATTCGTTTGGTTATGGTTTCCCTGTGAGAAGCACCACCGAACTGCGCGATGTGATCATCGACGCTGCCCGCGCCGAGTTCGCCCAATACGGCTTGGCGGGCTCCCGAATCGATCGGATCGCCAAGTCGGCGAACGCCAGCAAGGAGCGTCTGTACGCGCATTTCGGCGACAAGGAGGCACTGTTTCGCCAGGTGGTCGCTGCCGACAGTACTGAGTTCTTCGGAGCAATGGCCGTCCGGCCGGACGCCGTCGCCGACTTCGCCGGAGACCTCTACGACCTGGCCACCAGCAAGCCGGAGCATCTGCGGATGATCACCTGGGCTCGACTGGAAGGCGTGCCGCTGGAGGAACCGCAGTTTGACGGCAACAACATCCGCGAACGCGACACCGCCTCGATCGCGGTCGCCCAGGCCGCCGGCGACATCGACCGGCGGTCGGCGCCGGATCAGCTGTTGATCATGCTGTTCGGCATCGGGACGGCCTGCCACTAAAAGGGGCCCCCGGCACATGCCAATTCGTCACAGTGACGTTTATCTGCACGGCCAGCGGACAGGGGGTCGGCCAGCACGAAGTAAACCGGCGGGCCAACAACACCTCACCCCGAAATCATTCATTAAGTGATTGGAACGTGCTTCAAGCTGCGGCTCGGACGATAGATGGAAGAACTACCGGCAGACGGCGCAGGAGGTGGCGACGCCTCTCAGCTGCGTTAACGGCGCTATCGCACCGAGATGCGGAACCGTTGCCCCTGATGCATCTCGCAATGGGTATGTGCCGATAAGCGACATTATGTCAAGTAAAGTCTGCCGTTTACATCACACGAGACCACCAAGTCCGATGCTTGCGGTGCTTGACGGCTGAATGCGCCGGCTTCAGGATCCGGATGGACGCGGAGCGCTGCGCGACAGCAGGTTCGCGGCCTGGCACACCAGCTCGGCCGAGCGCGGGTGGCTGTCGGGCGGCATGCGCTCGGCCGGCCCGCTGATCGCCACCGCGCCGATCGGGCGGCCGTCGACCTCGAAAACCGGCGCGGCGATCGTTACGGCGGGGCTGTTCACTTCGTTGCTGGCGGCATAACCGCGCGCGCGGCATGTGTCGAGGAGGTCAAGGAACGCCGCGTCGGGTGGTTCGCCGAGCAGTTCGACTTGCCTTTCTCGGCTTAGGAACGGCAGCAGGATGCGGCCGGTAGCGCTGTCGCGCGCGGGAATGACGGTGCCGATACGCGGCGCCATACGAAGCGGCTGTTTGCTCTCCGCCACCTGTGACACCACTAGGCGCGCGCCATCCGGCTCGTTGAAGATCGCGGTTTCGCCGGTCTGCGTCGCCAGTTGCTCGAGCACCAGCTGGATGGTGTGGCGCAGGTCGGACTTGGCGCGCGAGCTATGGGCGATGCTGAGGACTCGAAGGGAAATCTCCCACCGCGTCATCTGATCCTCGCGCGCCTGGATCCAGCCCTGTTCCGACAAGGTCACGAGCGCGCGCTGCACCGCGCTCTTGTCGATGCCGAGTATCCGGGACAGCGCGGCGACGCCTACTGGCTGGTTGGCGGCCACCGCCTCAAACACCACCAGTACGCGCGCAGCTGTGGAACTGCCCTTGACGGCGATCCTTCACCTCACTAGTATTATATAATGATCTAGCATATCATATAATGATATACTTAGCAAGTATCGCTGGCCAGCGGATCTCGGAGGTATCCACCCATGTCACCCCTCGCCATGTCATTGATCCACGTCACTCCCCTACGTCAGGATCTTTCGTTCGGGGCGCGGGTCGCCGGCGTCACACTCGCAACACTTGAAGACCAAGCGGTTCGCGGTCGACTCCAGCAGGTCTTCGAGCAACGCGGGATGATCCTCTTCGAGAACGTCGAACCCGACGGCAGGCTGCAGGTGGAGATCAGCAAAGTGTTCGGCCCGCTCAAAGACCATCCGGTGCCCACCGTCCCGCGCGCGGAGGGAGCCTTGCATCCGGGCGTCGTCCAGATCGGCCAGGGACCTCGTGAAGGCAACATCGTCGTAATCGAGGGCAAGGAGGTCACGTCGTGGCTGCCCTGGCACTTCGATCATTGCTACAACAACGAATTGAACCTAGCAGGCGTTCTGCGTTGCGTGACCGGCGTCAGCGAGGGTGGAGAAACCGGATTCGCCGACGGTATCGAGCTTTACAAGATCTTGTCGCCCGAACTGCGGGAGCGGATCGAAGGGCGCAACATCCTCTATAGCCTGAATCTGCGCTTCCGCGACATGCGCTTCGGCCTGACCGATGGGTTCCGCGAGATCCAGCCGCACGTCGCCCTGCAAGAGACGATCGACTACGGCAAGAAGCTGCCGCGTGCCGTCCATCCTGCCGTGTGGACCCGCGACAGCGGTGAGAAGGTATTGCATGTCTCGCCGTGGATGGCGGAGGGTATCGAGGGCGACGAGACCCCCGAAGGCGACCAGCTGCTCGAAGCGGTGTGCAAGGAAATCCTGGTCAAGGTCAGGCCTTACTTCCACAAATGGCGCCCCACCGACATGGTGATCTGGGACAACTTGCGGATGCTGCACGCTGTCAGCGGCCACGATCCGGATGAGGCGCGCATCATGCACCGCACTACGATCCAAGGTGACTACGGCCTGGGCTACTTCGAGGGCAACGCGTTAGGCGACAAGATCCTCGAGATGACAGTCTAGGCGGCAGCCGCGGCGGTCACGAGGACCAGCTCAGGGTCCAGCCCCGCCCGACGCTACTTGCACCTGCGCGACGGCTCGACGTCGACGGTGGTCCAGAACGCCCGCGCGGCAAAGGAACTCGTTGACCGCATCCATTCCGGCGGCGCCGCTCGGCTCCGACGTGTTGGCCGCCGGGATCGATCGTCGCCCAGCCCGTGGGATACGGCAGGATCCAATACGGCGGGTTCCCGGTAAACAACTTCATATTACTTTGTGGCGCAGCGTATTCGAAGGAGTGCTCAGATGGTGCCCCGCTCCAGAACCCATTGGCGCCGGAACGACAGTACCTCTGCAGCAATCTCAAAGTCGGCGTCGTAGTGGATCACCGTCACGTCATGGGCATCGGCGAGGGTGGCGATCAGGAGGTCGGCCATGCCGACAGCACGGTGGCGGCCAGTGCTGGCCAACTGCCGTTGCGCGCCGAGTGCCGTCTGCCAGTGTTCGTCATTGGTTGGCAGGTATTCGTACGCCAAACGGCGGTCGGACCAGAGTTGTTCATAGTCGGCAGGATTGCGGGCGCTGTAGAGCGCCTCGGCGTCGAGTTGAGCTGTGGTCGCGACCAATCCGGCCTCAATGAGTGGGGCAAGTCTGGCGGCAACCTCGGGGTGCGTCATCCTTGCTGCTGCACTGGTATCGATGAGGTGCCGAGCGATCAACGCCACACGTCACCACGTTGATCGGGATCAGCCATCTCCCCCAGACCGCCGGCCTGTAACCATGCGACCTGGCGTGCGCGAGCAGACGATGCTGCCGCTTGCTGTAATGCGATGCGCACCGTGTCCGATACGCCGGACGTCTTAAGCTCTTTCTGTGCGGCAGCCAGCAGGTCGTCGTCGAGATCGATCAGGCGCTTTGTCATCTATCAAGCCTCCACGTGTATATACCGAATGCCGACTCAGTATATACCCACGTTTGGGTGCGAGACGCCTGTGAACCCCCGCGGGGGAATATGCACGAATCGAATATGCAGGGTTACCAGTAAATCACGCCGTTTGCACTGCTGTCCAACGGCTTTCGTTACCGAGCAAGGCCGAGCAATGCCATCATTGCCCGCTCGATCTCGACGAGTTGCTCCGCCGTTAGTCGGCCTACCCGGCCCGTCGCCGCACGTCCGACTCAGCTTCCTAGCGTAGGAAGGAACGATGCGAATCATCACTGTCGAAGAACATTTCCACCATCCCGAGGCTGTGGCACGCGTGCTCGAACTCAGCGGGCCCGGCCCTGTCACACCAGATGCCGGGTTCGGTGACTTCGTCCAGGGCTTCATGCCAGACCAGAATTCCGCTGAACGCCTCGACGGCAAACGGCTGGAACACATGGACAGGGTCGGCATCGACGTTCAAGTGGTATCGCACGGTGCGAACAGTCCCAGCAGCCTGGACCACCCCGACGCGATCGAACTCTGCCGGAAAGTGAACGACGCCCTCGCGCGGCAGATCTCGCAAAATCCGACCCGGTTCCGCGGGTTCGCGACCCTACCCCTGTACGAGCCGGCTGCGGCGGCCGACGAGCTGAAGCGTTGTGTCAACGAGCTGGGGTTCGTGGGCGCTCTCACGACGGGCGCCTGCGGCGGGCTGTTCCTCGACGACGAGCGGTTCGAACCGGTGCTCGCAGCAGCCGAACTCGTCGACCTGCCCATTTACGTCCACCCGGGTATGCCGCAGCAGTTGGTGTCGACGGCGTACTACGCCGGAAACTGGCCGGCCGCTGCGCAGTTCCTGTTCGCGGGCCCCGGTTTCGGTTGGCACGCCGAGGCCGGTATTCACATCGTGCGGCTCATCCTCTCGGGGGCGCTTGACCGGCATCCGAACCTGAAACTACTCAGTGGCCACTGGGGTGAATTCGTGGCTGGCTGGCTCGAGCGCCTCGACGAGGTCTTCAGCTGGGGATCGGTCGGCCTGGAGCGGGCGCCGAGCACGTACTACCGCAGCCAGGTGTGGGCGACCCCTGCTGGAATGTACAACCAGAACCAGCTGAACTACATCGTCGCCGAGATCGGTGCCGATCGGATCATCCACTCCGAGGATTTTCCATATCTCATCCGGGACAACGTCGCGCGTTTCCTTGAAGAAGCTGACCTGACGGATGACCAGCGCACCGCCATCGCGCATGGCAATGCTGAGAAGGTCATGCGGCTCTGATGCGTTACGAGGGAAATTCATGGAGCTCTATCACCCCGTGTGTTCGAGCGTTTCCGCCAGCACTCTGAAAGCCAGCACTGTGCGCGAAACCGTTTGCCGGTCTGCGCTACTGGTCGATGATCGCCATGAGTGCGGCAGTGAAGGGTGCTGGGTCGAGGTCGCCGCGTACGGCGAGTTGTTGGCTGTAGCCGATGCAGAGGGCTACGAAGGCCTCGGAGATCCGGGCGGTGTCTGCTTGTTGCCGTTCGGGCACGAGTGCGGCCACTGCATCCCTGAGGTCGCTGAGCTGGTGCTGGACGAGGGCCGCGAGCGGCGGGGAAATAGCGGCCTCAGCGAAGATCTGGGCGACCAGCCGGGCGTGGTTCTCATCGCGCGCCAAGGCGCGGGTGTGTTCGAGGAACTCATGGACGGCCGGGGCGGTGAGCTCCGTCGGGAATGCTTGGCTCGACTGGTTGCAGATGGCGGTGACGATCTCGTCCTTGCTGGTGAAGTAGCGGTAGATCGCGCCGTTGGATAGCCCGGACTCGGCCACGATGTCGGCCAGCGATGTCCGGGCAAAGCCCTGGCTGGCGAATCGGGTCCGGGCCGCGTCCACGATCTGCTGACGGCGCGCATCGAGATAGGACTGATCAACCTTCGGCATAAAGAGTGACCCCTCGCTTTTTTTGGTAAGGTCGTCAGTCTACCGGGCATCACTGCCTGTCAGGAGACGCAAATGCTCTATCAAACCTTCGGAAGACACACCGGACTGCGAGTCTCGGAGTTTGCGCTAGGCACGGGGAGCTTCGGCACATCCGACCCTAGTGCCGGTCGGGATGTCTCCCAGGCGATGTTCGACACCTTCGTCACGGCCGGCGGCACCACGTTCGACACATCCAACATCTACCAAGATGGTCAAGCCGAAACCGTGCTAGGTGAACTGCTCGGTCGTGATCGAAGCGAATTCGTGGTGATCACCAAGTACAGCGGGACTAGGCAAAAGAAGCCCCGCCCCGGGACCACCGGTAACAGCCGCAAGATCATGATCCGTTCTCTGGAAGCAAGTTTGGAGCGCCTCAAGACCGACTATGTGGACGTGTTCATGCCGCATTTCCCCGACGGGATCACGCCTATCCAGGAAATCATGGCTGGGTTCGACGACTTGATCCAGTCCGGAAAGATCCTGCACGGCGGGTTGTCCAATTTCGCGGCCTGGCGGGTCGCCGGCGCGGCGGTGCGAGCGGATCTGCGTGGGCTGGCCCCGCTGATCGGCATTGAGACCGAATACAGCCTGGCCGAGCGCTCTGCGGACCGGGAACTGCTACCGATGGCGCAAGCCCA
This sequence comes from Mycobacterium sp., assembly GCA_003165155.1. Lineage (GTDB taxonomy): Bacteria > Actinomycetota > Actinomycetes > Mycobacteriales > Mycobacteriaceae > Mycobacterium. The sequence continues at coordinate 26,813 of PLSK01000116.1, forward strand.
CGGCCTCGGCGTATTGCTGTACTCCCCACTCGCCGGTGGCCTACTCACCGGCAAATATCGCCACGGCCAGACCGGACGGTTGAGCGCTCGTGGCCCTGCCGTCGAGGAAAGCGCTCAACAGACCGCGGTAGTAGACGAGGTGCTGGCGATTGCCGACGAGACTGGCAGTACTGCGGTCCAGGTGTCCTTGGCCTGGCTGCGTCACCGGGCCGCCCTGGCCCCTACGGCGTTGATACCTATCGTTGGACCGCGATCCGTCACGCACCTAGAGGAATACCTGCGATCTATCGAGCTGGATGTTGACGCACAGCACTACCGGCGCCTAGACGAGGTGAGCGCGATCCGAATGGGCGCTCCGCACGATGACGTCGCAGCGGCGTTGCACAACGGCTTCGACGGTGATCGCGCCCTCCTGCCCTCCTCGCCGATACCGGTGATCTAACCCAACCCAGACCCGACGACACTTTCCGACTCAATCGGAGCATGTATGCCTGTGGCTCGAATTTCCGCAATCAACTTTGAATGCTCAGACCCGGCCGAGTTGGCCCGGTTTTGGGCCGCCATGCTCGACGGCGAAGTCGCAGTTGAGACACCAGACTTTTATGCGGTGAAGGCCGGCGCCATCTATCTGGGCGCTGTCCACATCGACGACTACCAGCCACCAACCTGGCCATCGGCCAAGCGCTCCCAGCAACTACACCTCGACCTCGCGGTGAATGACCTCGACGCCGCCGAGGCTCAGGCGGTCCAGCTCGGAGCCACAAAAGAGAACCAACAGCCCACGGCGGATTACCCGTAGAAACGGCGGGCCCCCGTTCAGTACGTGCGTTCACCAAGTATCGAAGTGCATTACGTCCGTGATCGGCTTCCGGTTGACCGGACGGAACGGACGGGCGGGCCACCCCACCGCCATGGTCACACCGATGATCTTGTGATCTGGCACATTAAGCACTCGTCGGACGCCCCTACTGTTGAGGTTCTGTATGCCGGTCGGGGCGACTCCCAAGCCCAGCGCCCTTCCGGCTACGAGCATGTTTTGCGTAGCTCCGTAAATAGCGGCGTATTGGTAGCGGTCCTCTCTCGGGTCGCCAGGAATCAACGATGATCCACAGACGAAGATTAGAATCGGAGCCTCTCGTAGAGTGGTCATCAGGTGATATCCACTCTCGAACATACGACGCTTCACTGGGTCGGCAGGACTTCCCAGCCTCCCGCGGAGGGCGTTGAGTGACGAGATGTCGGGAATAATGGTCTCGTGCAGACGCGCACGCTGTTCTGGTGACTTGACCACAATGAAGTCCCAGAGTTGAGAGTTCTCTGGACTCGACGCTCTTGTGCCAGCCCAGATCAGTTTATCGATCAGCTCATCTGGTACTGGCTCTTTGGACAGCCACCGCATGGTCATGGCCGACTCCATCGCCTCAAACACATCCATGCTCTACCCCCACGATTTCGCCTTTCATGCCAATCTCCTTCACTTCCTAATCTGGTTCACTTCGATTCGTTCACCCGGAAATCCGCCGGCGCGAGGGTGGCTAGCCGATCTCGGAGAGGGCGGAGGCGAGAGGCTCGAGTATCGCCGGGTCGAGCGGCGGCCGCAGGGGGATGATGGCGAGCCCCAGCCCTTCCTCTCCCAGCGCAGCAGCCGATGCGACGGTGGCTCCCACGTCTCCGTCGTATATCACGGGGCTCGACAGGAGAATCTCGCTCGGATCTCTACCCAGGTCGCTGCAGTGGGTATGCAGGACGTCCCTCTTCTGGGCGAATTCCTTTGGGGTCCCGCCGAGGAAGCTCCAATGCTGAGCGAAGCGGGCCGCCGTGCGGAGGGTGCGCTTTTCTCCGTTACCCCCGATGCAGATGGGCGGGTGGGGGCGCTGGACGCCTTTGGGTTCGTTGCGGGCGTCGGTAAGTTGGTAGTACTTGCCCCTGAAGGTGGTCGCCTCCCGGCTCATGAGGCTAGTGAGCACCTCACAGGCCTCCTCGAACCGGTCGCTGCGCTCCGCGGGCGTACCGAGCGGAATGCCGTAGGCACCCGATTCCTCTTCGTTCCAACCGGCTCCTATCCCTAGCTCCAGCCGACCTCCGGAAATGATGTCGAGGGCCGTCGCCATGTTGGCGAGGACGGCGGGATGTCTGTGGTGGATCCCAGTTACGAGGGTTCCGAATCGGAGCCGCTTGGTCGCCTGGGCCAGGGCGGTCGTGACCGTCCAGCCTTCCAGACACGGCCCTCGGCTGTCGGAGAAGATGGGATAGAAGTGGTCGAAGGTCCATCCTGATTCGAACACCTCGATGTCGTCAGCCACCTGCCAGACGGTCAGTATCTCGGCCCAGGTGGTGTTCTGGGGTGCAGTCCTGAAAGCGAATCGCATGCCTTGCTGCGTCCTCTCCGCTTGGTTCCACGTTGCTTAGTTAGCGCGGATCGGCTGACCCATCCCCCGCCCCCGCGTTACCGCACAGACCAATCTGGGGCACCCTCACAACGCTCGGCCCTTCCGACTAGATTGCCTTCCGAGACCTTTCGACTGATCCGAATATCGGCGTCAATAGGTCGAAAAGCCGAAGCTAGCAGGCTACAGTGTCCGGGTCAAGGAGGTACGCATGCCGGAGCTCGATGCATTGGACAAGAAGATCTTCGAACTGCTGGCAGAGAACGGACGGATGTCCAACCTCGAGCTCGCGGGGCATGTCGGGGTATCGGAGAAGACTGTGCGCCAGCGAATCCGCCGGTTGATCGAGCGGGATGGAATGCGGATCGGCGCCACCTTGGATCAGGATGCGGCGCCGTCGCGGCTCATCGTCCTGGTGCGGGCCGAGAGCGGCCAGCGGTTCGCCGTCGCTGACCGCTTGGCCGCCCTGCCCGAGGTGGACGAGGTCCATCTGACTACCGGGGCCTACGAACTGATCGTCCTGGCGTCGTTCGACTCTGACAGCGACGCCCTCGAGTTCTACGTCAGCCACGTCGAACAGGGGATCGGGATCGAGGAATCACGATCCACGCACATCGTCGAAACGATCACTCCCGGGAACGCCCGACGATCGGATTCTTTCGAGGAGTTCGACGTGCAGGCAACGCAGGTCGGCTCCATGTCCGAGCTGCTTGACCTAGCCTGCGACACGGCTACCGAACTACTGGGCGCGGATCGAGTCCACGTGTCCGCCGACGATTACTGGTTCACCGGCCCGGCAAGTCAGCCGTGGACGACCACCATGCGCTGGCGGGGGCTCTCGTCTCGCTACGTCGAGGAGATCCGCATCAAAGGTCGGGTCGGCGGCCTAATCTTGCCGAACGTCATCAAGCACAACCAACACGTGTTCGTGGCCGACGCCCAGACCGATCCGCTGTTCCAATCCGTGAGCGAGCTCGTCGCCTCCGAGGGCTACCACAGCTGGCTGGGCATGCCCGTACGCAACGGCGACACCCGGCGTGGCGCGCTCTGCCTGTACTGGAACAACGTCATCACCTACCGAGACGACCTCGTCGTCCGTGCCCAGGTGCTGGCCGACACGCTCGGCAAACACCTCGCGAGCTATGGGAGTACTCCCGATAGCGCCGAGGTTGCACAGCCCGACCCGCCCACCCGAGCACTTGCCGGTCAACAGGACTAGCAGCAGCGAGCTGCCGCCGCGAGTCGCCTACACCGTGTAGCATTCTGCTACAGGAGGTGCAGACATGACGAACGTCGCCGATCGCGTCACCAGGGTCGCCGCCGACCTGGTGGACAGCGCCGCTGCCGAGGGTGCTCGCCAGAGTCGGTCGGCCAAGCAGCAACTCGATCATTGGGCCCGGGTGGGCCGGGCGGTGTCGAGCCATCAGACGGCCTCGCGCCGCCGTGTCGAGGCCGCGCTGGCAGGCTATCTGGACACGAAGCATCTGTCCGAGGATGAGGGGCTCGTCTTCAACGCGGAGATCTCGGCCGCTATCGAGGAGTCCTTGGCCGCCGCCCATTACGGTGACGCGTTGTCAGCGCGGGGCATCACGACGGTGGCGCTCAACGACGACGGCGAGATCGTCGAGTACCGGCCCGACGGCACGACCTCGGTGGTCGACGTCGACGGATGAGTAATGACTTCGCCGGGCGCCGGTGAAGCGACTCGACCTCGTCGTCGGCCCGAACGGAGCTGGCAAGTCGACGTTCATCGCGTTCACGTTGGCGCCGTTGTTGCCGCGCAGCGTATTCGTCAACGCCGACGAGATCGCAAAGCAGCGTTGGCCCGATGATCCAACTGCACACGCCTACGATGCAGCGCGGATCGCTGCAGATACCCGCGCCAAGCTGATCGAGGCCGGCGTGTCGTTCATCGCCGAGACCGTCTTCTCCCATCCGTCGAAGCTTGCACTGATCCGCTCTGCCCGCGATGCGGGCTACGTCATCGCTCTGCACGTAGTGCTGATCCCCGAGGACCTCGCCGTCGAACGCGTGAAGCGGCGCGTCCGCCACGGCGGTCACGATGTCCCCGAGGGCAAGATCCGCGAACGGCACCGCCGATTATGGCAATTGGTGGCCGACGCGATCGAGATTGCCGACACCGCAACGGTATACGACAATTCACGCCGCGACGGGCCCCGAATTGTCGCGCAACTGACGGCAGGCACGGTCATCGGCGCACCGACTTGGCCGGCGCGGACGTCCGAGGAACTACTCCGACGCTGGCCGGGCTAGATGCTCTTGGGTCAAGCTTTCCTGACGCCGCTCAAGCTCACCGATGTGTCGGTGCTGCCGCTGCGGACAGCCCGCCAGCGGGTGCGACTACACCAAGCCCCGCTTCACGACGTGGCGCCAGACACCACATCGGCGAGAGGTTGGCCCTCGAGGAATCGGCGGACGTTCGACGCGGCGGCCATGGCGATGCGTATTAAGGTTTCGCGCGTAACACCGCCCACGTGCGGGGACAGCACGACATTCGGCGCGCGCAGAAGCCGTAGTGCGGCGGTCGGCGGTTCTGGGTCGAATACATCGACGCCGGCCCCGGCGATGCTGCCGGCTTCGAGCGCGTCGGCTAGGGCGTCGTGATCGATAATCGCGCCCCTGGCCATGTTGACGATGAACGCAGTGGGCTTGACGAGCGCCCGCGCCGGGAAACACCTCGACCCCCAATCGATCATGTTGCGGCCACGCAAACTCGGCATCAACCTGCTCGGCGCCCGCAACGCCGCCATCCAGAACCTCGTCGCAGAAGTACCCCCTCCCCTAGTCGCTGAACTCCTCGGCTACAGCTACCAAGTCACCCACCGCCACGCCGAGATCACCGCCCAGCCATGGTCGCAGTACGCGACCTAGTGTTTGCGACCACCGCGAAAGTTGGCGGTGCCGCGACGACGTCAATCTTGAGCCGCCGCCGATATCGCCTACGGTGCAGGAAGTTTCGCCACCGTCAGCAAGACCGTGGATGTCTCGATGGCTTCGAGTGCATGGCGTGAACCGGGCACGATGATCAGATCGCCGGTAGATCCTTCCCAGGCGTCGCTGCCAGCGGTGAGCCGGACGCGTCCGTGCAGAACTTGGAGGGTCGCTTCGCCGGGATTCTCGTGCTCGTCGAGCGTCTGACCCGCCATGAGCGCGATCAACGTTTGACGCAGAACGTGTTCGTGACCCCCGAACACGGTGTGGGCGCTGCGCCCGCTCGAGGCCCGTTCGGCGCCCGCGAGGTGCTCGCGGGCCAGTGCCGTCAACGACATCTTCTCCATGTGAACTCGTTTCCTGTGTCGTCGATCAATGGTTAGAAGGATTGCCGGTAGCCGAAAAATTCGTGGTCCTCGTTGTAGCCGCCGAAGCCGCCACCGACATCGGCGTAGTCCGCGACGAACTCCACGCCCTTGACCCATTTGACCTGCTTGAACCCGAGTTGGGTTTCGTTGCGCAGCCGCAGCGGGGCGCCGTGACCGAACGACACTGGGGCCCCGTTCATGTCATAGGCGAGCATCGTCAGGTGATACCCCATCTGCTCGATCGGGTGCGCGTCGTAGTAGATGCCGCCATCGGGGCCGTCACCGAGGGAATAGAACACCACCCACTTCGCCTCCGGTCGGGGGTGAACCTGATCCATGATGGTTTGCATCGACACCCCACCCCACTTGGCGATACCCGACCATCCCTGGATGCAGAAGTGCTGCGTGATCTGCTCCTGGACGGGCAGAGCACGCAGCTGCTCGAGGTCGAAATCTCGGGGGTTGTCGACGAGCCCGTTGACCCGCAACCGGTAATCGACGAAGTTCCCATCGAGCAGAGCCCGGTACTCTTCGGAGTCGGGATAGCGCCCGTTGTGCCAGAAGTACGGGGAGATGTCGACCTCGGTGTATTCGCCGGGCTTGGCGTCCAGATGCTCGAACAGTCGCTGCAGCGGCCCGATAAGGGCGAAACCAACCCGCTGCACCATCCGGGGATGACGCAGCGTGAGCGGGGTGGCCGCCACCCAACCGCCGATCACGACGACCATCGAGGCCGCGAAGATCGCCGCGCCGATCCAGCTGTTGTCATCGCGGGAGGCGTACATGTGGTTGGAGTTGCGCAGCAATCCGGTGGTGACGACCATCGCCACGTGCATCACGATGAACATCAGGAACCAGATCAGCACTAAAAAATGCAGCGACCGCGCGGTCTGGATGCTCAAGATCTTGCTGAGCCGCCGGAAGCGGGTAGACAGCGCCGGCGACATCCCCAGGCCCGTGATCATCGCGGCCGGTGCCGCGATGAAGACGGTGACGAAGTACGCCAGCAGTTGCAGACCGTTGTAGGCCACCCAATGTCCTTCGAGGGGCCAGTCCAGCGACAGATATTGGATCAGCACCGACATCGCGTTGGGGAAGACGTCCCAACTGGTCGGAATCAGATGCCGCCATTGCCCGGTCGCAAACAACAACACGTAGAACACGAGGCCGTTGAGCAGCCACAGCACATTCGTGCCCAGATGCCACCACCGCGCCAGCCCGATCGAGTGCCGCAACCCGGGCAGGCCGACTTGTCCTGGCAGGCTGATCGAGTCATTCTTCGCCGTCCACAACGGGTCGGCGGGGACGGGTTTCTGAATGCGGAACCAATCCCGGCCCGGCGTGCTGTGGCGCGTCCAGTACAGCCGCGGGTGGTCGGTGAGAATCTGAACGCCCGACCGGATGATGAAGACCATCAAGAACAGGTTCAGAAAGTGCTGCACGCCTACCCACGCCGGAAGGGCGGCCGTCTCACCGACCGCAGCCCCGGAGGTGCCGGGATGCTGCTGGATGAATAGCTGCACGGAACCCGTGCCGCGCAAACCCTTTGCCGCCGCCACCGCCACGATCAACACCACGAACCCGATCGGTAGCAACCACAACAGGTTGAACCACCGGTTCTCACCAATACGCACACGTGGCGCAACACCATTGGAGGGCGGTACCGACCCCGCCCAGGTGGACGGGTCGACGACATCCTCGCCGGATGTCAACTGCGAACGAAAGCTCCGGACCACTTCCGGAGGGACCTCCGATGGCGGTGTACCTGGCTGGGTGACCTCGACCATCGGTGCACATCCAAGAACTGCGAGGTGACGCCGACTGGCCAGCCAGCGTCGGAAGATCACTCGATGCCCCCACCCTAGTCGCCGGCCGACTGGACGTGGCCAAATCAACCGCAGCGGCAGGAACTAACCAAGCCAGTTCACGACCTGATCCGACGAATATGCGGATATCGAATACGCGGGGTTACCAGTAAAGTACGCCGTTTCCGGTTTTGGCCCAACAGGTTTGAAGATCCACTACTGTTCTTGCCGCGGGTGGCCGTGTGTCACAGATCGAGGACAAAGCGCAGCGCTTGATCAATGGCCTGCATCTGGTCTGGGCCGATTATTGTCTGCCGAGATGACAGTCGTTCGACGGAGACCACGCGCAGTTGATCGCAGCGTGCGTATGAGGTGTGGTCGAGCCCGCCGCTCTCCGGCTCCAGCTCGACATGACTTCGCAGCCCGTAGCCAGCGGTCGTAATCGGGACGATGACCACCAGCCCGCCCGGTCCGTTGTTGAGAATGCCGACCGACACCACTATCGCTGGGCGTCGAAAGGCCGGCTCGTGGCCGACCGGCTGGCCGAGATCGACGTAGTAGATCTCCCCCCGCCAGATCAAGCCAGGGCGTCCCACTCGTGACGCTCGGCCAGGTACTGCTCCCACAGTTCGCGATTACCACGCAGGCGCTGGTAATCGCCGTTTAGCCCCCGGAGGAACTCCTGCCGCTCCAACGCGTCGATGGCCGCGTGCACGACGTCGACAACGGCGGTTTGACGAGCCTTGGCCAGCGATTGGAGCCGCTCGGAATCTGGGCGGCGGACTCGGACAGTTGTGGTTTCTGCTGCCATGAAGCCAGTGTAGACGAAATGTAGACACAAGATCGATAGCGGATCGTCTATTGAAGTCCAGCAACGTCTAGCGTTAGCGAGCCGTCGAGCGCCAACGGCATCAGTTCATCGAACACCGATTCCTGGATGCCCTGTTCGAGGTCGTAGACATCGGCGCGAGTGATGGGCTTGTCGAGAACGTCGGCGACCTCGGGCAGCAGCGCGGTGAGTTCTTCGTGTGGAAGCGGGGTCTCACCGTACCCGGGCGCAAGCGGCATCAGTGCTTAGGTGGCTGCTGCTTCGCGATGTAGGCATTCACGGCGGCCGACCGCCTGTGGCCAGCGGGAACGACCCGGCCCTCCAACTTGGCCGAGGCCTTCGTGGCGCGCATGGCCGCCTTCTTGACGGCGGCCTTCGAAACGACCACCTTCTTGGGCGTCTGGCGTTCCATGACTGCACCCCACGAACCATCGACAGCACTACCATGCTACCGGTCAGAGACAGCTGCTGACCACCGCATTTACGGTCATCGGACGCGTTGAGGACTCTCTAGCGGTCCGAGGTCGCGTGCCATCTCCTGCGAAACAACTACGTGACCTGTGCACCCGCGCGCTGTGGGCTGCAGTCGGCCTGCAATGTGATGCCACCCAGCGTGACGCCATCCGGTCCATCGAGACCATCGACACCGTCGACGATCAATTGATAACCGAGCTGCTGCGCCTCGATGAATCGCCCCGCACAAGCGGTCGACCTCGAACTCATCCTGCTCGATCTGATCGTCCCCTTTGGGCAAGGCCACGTGCACCCACGGATCGCCGCGAGCCACCTGTGGGCAAAGCGATCCGCAGACTGATGGTCGTGGCGACCGGGCGACCCCTTCCCCTCTCTCGCCACATGGGAGAAATACGGCCGAACTGAATATTCGAGGGTTACCGGAAAACTTCGTACTATTAACTCGGCCAACGCATTTCGGGGTGCTAGGAGATGCGGGTATGGTCTAGCCATGCACGGCTTTGCGACGGTCGATATGAACGCTTCACCGGAGGCGGTGTGGTCGTTGATCAGTGATGTGACACAGATTGGGCGGTTTAGCCCGGAGACGTTCGAGGCGCAGTGGCTTGACGGCGCTGTCGGTCCTGCAGTGGGTGCGAAGTTCCGCGGGCACGTGAAGCGCAACGAGAAAGGCCCAATCTACTGGACTGCGTGCACCGTGACTGAGTGTGATCAGGGTCGGGTATTCGCCTTCGCCGTGCGGTCACGACCGTTGGGGCTTCCCATCGCGCCGAGCAACACGGTACAGGTCACGTGGCGCTTCAGCCTGAGCCCGACCGGCGGCGGAGGTACCGAAGTAACCGAATCATTTGAGTTGAGAGACATCCCGGCAATGCGGCTCTACTGGCGGGCCCTCGGCTGGGTGCGGGGCCCGCGGTTGAAGCAGGACATGAAGCGGACGCTGCTCGCGATCAAAGCCGCGGTGGAACGGTAGCAGCACCGCTCGGCACCGGAACAGCAAACCTCGCTCCCCCGCACACGCAGAGCTCAAATCCCGCTCCCGCATCGACGATCATCCACCCAGAGTGGCCTCGCCAAGCCACCGGCATCTCCAGAAGCCGGCCTTCAGGCCAGCCGAATACGGCAGAAATGAATACGGCGGGTTACCGGTAAACCTCTCCATGCATCAAAATATGTTGTGCTTCAGCGCATTTACTGGCCCAGCACTTGCCGATAATTCCGGCTGAAACGTGTATCGTGCAGTTTCCCAAACGTATTCGAGTTGGTGCGGTGGGTGTGACAACACCGCTGTCTGATTCATTGGGTGAAGCGACTACTGCTCGTGCGTCAGTAACGGTCCCAACTGGGTCCCACTAGGCGCCTCTCCCCCCCGGGGGACTGACGCCATGCCGCATGTGCGGGCGATGCACTGGTATTCGTTATCCCGCTGTGCTGCAGTGAATTGCACCTGTCGGCGAGTCGCCGACTATCCACTGCGGAAACTACGCGCCGAAGCAGCCATATCAGCGCCCTCTTCTATCAATTGTGAGACGAACGCTTGCGCCGGGCGAGGTAGCGGGCGGTCGTTACGGTGGACGAAGCCGATCTGTCGTCGGAGAGGTACATCGGTGATTTCGAGGATGTGGACATCGGTGTTGCGCGCCACCAGTTCTGGGACGATCGCCGCGCCGATACCGGCACGCACAAGGGCGAGGACCGAATCCATCTCGCCACCCTCGCACGCTACGGTAGGCCGAACACGGGCATTTGTGAGCGCATTCAGCGTTGCAACACGCAAGTCGTAACCCTCTCGGAACATCACCATCGGCGTGTTGTTTAGGTCAGCTATCCGGAGTGTCCGGCGGCTGGCAAGCGGATGACTATCGGCTAATGCGACTACCAACGACTCGGTGAAAAGCTCGGTACTGCTAAGGCGCTCGTCGTCAACGGGGAGAACAACAAGCGCGACATCGATATCACCAGCTGCGACACGCGGGACGAGCACGCGTGAACCTGCCTCCGCTATTTCCAGCGTTACGCCGGGATGGCTGCGGTGAAACGACGTGAGAATTTCTGGCAGCACCGCGGTACTGAGGCTGGGCGTCGCCCCGACGCTTAGGCGGCCCGTCGTCATATCGACCAGCGAACGTGCCTCGGCGGCGAGATCTTCGATGTCGTCGAGGACGTGGCGCGCCCACGGCAGCAGGGCAGCACCCTCGCTGGTCAACTCAACCTCCACGTGACCCGGCGCACGGTGAAACAGCGCCACGCCGAGTTCGAGCTCAAGCAAACGGATCTGACGACTGATCGACGGCTGCGCAACATGAATGCGCGCCGCTGCCCGGCTGAAGTGGCGATCCTGAGCAACAGCTACGAAGTACCTGAGCTGGTGCAATTGCATGACTCACGACGGTACTGCAGCACATGCCCATCAGCTATCAATATCAGCATATTTATGTCTTTGACACATCACCGGCGGGTTGGTCAGGATATGGATGGCGCAGCGTGAAGCTCACGAACAAAACGGAGAATCAGGTGGCAAGAAATGTTCGGTCGCAACCGATCCCCAGTGCACGGAGCCACGCGTTGCGAAACGACCCGGACGGATCACCCACGTCGTCGGACCGGACGCTACGTACCGATCGATGGTGGCTTCCGTCGCTGACGACAGCGGCCGTCCTGGGCACATTTTTGCTCTATACGATCGTTCGGGTATTTATGCGGCGATGGTATTGGGTCAACGAGTACCACTATCTCACCCCGCTGTATTCACCGTGTTTAAGCCAGTCCTGCGCGCCTGGATCGACGCATTTTGGTGCACTCCTGGGCAGCTTTCCGGTTCCCATTCCGCTCGCGATAATGCCGTTTGCCGTCATACTCGGATTCCGCGGAACGTGTTATTACTACCGCAAAGCAACGTACCGATCGTTCCTTTTATCGCCGGCGGCATGTGCAGTTCGGGAGCCGGCACGGTCCTATCGCGGTGAGAGCGCCTTCCCGTTCATCGCGCAGAATTCCCACCGATACTTCCTGTATCTGGCGTCGCTACTACTACTGATCGACACCTACGACGCCGGCCAGGCCTTCATGCCCGAAAGCGGCGGCTTCGGAGTCGGACTGGGATCACTATTGTTGCTGCTCAACGCCTGCGGCCTGTGGCTCTACACGTTGTCGTGCCACTCCTGCCGACACATTGTCGGCGGCCGGCTCAAAAACTTTTCCCGCCACCCCATCCGCTACAGATTGTGGACATTCGTTTCGCGACTTAACACCCGCCATCCACAAATTGCATGGACATCACTCATCCTCGTCATGATCGTCGACCTCTACATCATGGCGGTCTCAGCCGACTGGATCCGCGATCTACGACTCTACAATTAAGGCGAAAAGTCGGGATGAGTTACTGCGCTTGCGCGTTGTCCGCATAGGAGTTGGCCGGTGAGGTTGTCGCCCGAAATGCAGCAGCTTGTGCTCGAGCAGCGTCTGGGCTTCGTTGCTACCGTCACCTCAGACGGCCGGCCGAACTTGTCCCCCAAGGGAACGACCACTGTGTGGGACCAGGAGCATCTGATGTTCGCCGACCTGGCATCACCAAGAACCGTCGAAAACCTCGCAACAAACCCCCATATCGAAGTCAACGTCATAGACCCCATCACGCGAAAAGGCTTTCGCTTCAAGGGGACCGGCACCGTCTACAAAGACGGGGACGTATTCGAGCACGGATTGAAGATCCTGCAAGAGCGAGGCTTGACCGCTACGCCCGACCGCGTCCGATCCATCGTGGTCATCGACGTGGCCGCCGCCGCGGCGGTGATCTCCCCCGCCTATGACGACGGCACATCGGAGAACGTCATTGTCCAGCGCTGGCTTCAGCACCACAACGACCTGCATCGTCAACGCCGCCCCGAGCCCTGAGGTTATACCCGGGTCAGCAACGGGTCGACACGTCGAACCCGTAGTAGAGAAGGAATACGGCGGAAACGAATATGGCGGGTCACCAGTAAACGTCGCCGTTTTATACTGCTCTCCAACGGTTTACGGCTCTCAGAGGCCGTCGTCGTAGTCGTGCTGTCTGTCAGGGCGTGATGGCATCCCACGGATTCACCGCATCGACACCAGCGTCGACGAAGTCATCGACGTTGCGGGTCGCAAGTCCAGCGCTCCAGTTACGGCAGATTGCTGCTATTTGCGCGTCCGCCATGCTGATTGGCCGTCCAGCACGTTCTCGGGAGGCGACGATTTCCGCGTAGTGCGTCGCCGCCGGCGCATCAAACGGCAGAATCTGGTCCTCAAAATCCTCTGTCAGCAGCCCCTCGATCTTGGCCTGTAGTTCCCGCTTGCGGCGCCCCTTCGGCAACCGCGCAACGCCATACTTGAGCTCGGCCGCCGTAACGGCGGTGACCAGTACGTCCGAGACGGAAAATCGGTCAACCCAACTAACGACGCGGGGCTCTGGCGCCTTCCGCATCAACTCCGACACCACGTTGGTGTCGAGGACAATCACCCGCCAAACTCCGCAGCTCTTGGGCGCTCAGTTCGGTCCGGCAGTTCAAGGTCCGCGACGCCGGCGACGTCGGAGAACCGCTGTCGAATCCGTGTAGCCATCCCCGGACCACTCGACGAGCGCTCCAACACGGTACGCAAGATCTCGCGCACCTCAGATTCCATGGAGCGACCGTGCTCAGCGGCGCGCACGCGTAGTGCCGTCTTGAGATCGTCGTCAAAATCGCGAATCGTCAGGGTTGCCATTCGTCCCTCGCCTCCTGTGCTGTCATTGCACTCAATGCTAGCATCACAGAGTGTTCGTCGTGCGATTTCGGTCCAGCAAAATCGCACGTACATTGGCGGACCGGACGACACCGACAGCGCGCACCCCGACTCGAAGCATGCACGCGTGTTGAGCGGACGCCCCGTGTTGAAATATGGCGGGGTTACCGGTACGTCGTTTTACCTTGTTGGACAATGGTTGTCGATCATTTCTACTAGCCAGCGCGCCAGCCGCTGTCATGTCTGATGGCTGGATCACTCGCCGTCGTTTCCTGCAGCGGCGTCGCGGCCCTCGTCGGTGTGCTCGCAGGCACCGTCAACGAGGACGCCAGATCCATCGGTAAGGGTAACGACTCGCAGTTCGCGATCCACGATGCCGGTTGCCTCCCGGGCGGCCGCTAACGTCGCGTCGGCGCCATCCGGGTCGAGCTGTCGTAGCTGCTCGGCATGAGTGAGTGCCGCGACCGCGATGAGCCGCCTGAGTTGCTCGTCGGTCAGAGATTCGAGGTGGTCTCGGTCTGCTCCAGTCTCAGCCATTGCATCGATCGCCTCGCGTCGGCGTTGCTCGGCATCCCCGCCTCCTTGCAGCGCTGCCACGCTCGCCTTGGCATCTTTGATTAGCAACAGCAGGTGGAGTGCGTCGGTAGGTGACGGTTCGAACTGGTAGCGGGTGTAGAACCGGCGCGCTTCGTCGTGGAGGGCATGCACAAGGATGGCGCGGACACCGATCTGTTCTGCGACTTGCACGCTGCGGGCAATAGCGTCGCGCAGCAGGTTCTCCCCCAGCCCGCAGCCCTGGTGTTTGCGGTCGACCGCGAGGCGTGACAGCAGGATCACCGGTACCGGGTTGGGCATGTTCCGGCGGAATTTGCCGGACAAGTCGACATGTGACACCCCTCCAGACGCGAGTGCGTAGTAACCGACAACGCGACCATTTCGGCACGTGACGAAGCAGCGAGATGCGCCACCGGCGTGGTTCGTCAGTGCACGCGAGCGGAGGTAATCGTCCAGGCTGGGTTCCCCACTATCGAAAGTCGCGACGCCGTCGGACTCGCTAATCGGTCGCGGGAGACTGTATCCACTCACGCGTCGGGGTCGAACAACGACGGCTTGTCGAAAAGCTTCGCCAACGCCGGCTTGTACTGGACAGGCCGGTCGAGCAAGGCGCTGAACTCGGCCCACGCAGGTTCATCAAGTAAGAAGTGCCGTCGGTCTGCGAGAACGTCGCGAGCGTGTGCGACGGTGGCACACACCGTAAAGGTTGTCAGGTCGGTCCCTTCGACCTCGGCGGCACGACGAATCAATGCGTCCTGCTCAGGCGTCAGACGCACCGCGAAACGTTCAGACTTGGTAGCCACCTACCCATTGTGTGCCTGATAGGCGTACGGGTCAACAGGGGGCATTATTTGGCATGGCGGCTTACCGCCAGTTTTCTTAGCGGCCGACTGCCGTGCTCGACGATGGCGATATCATCAGATATCATCAGGATATGAGCGACGTGCTGATCCGCGATCTACCAGATGATGTACTAGCCGGAATCGACGCGCGAGCTGCTGAGCTGGGTTTGTCGCGCGTTGAGTACATTCGTCGACGGCTCGCCCAGGATTCGCGCGCCCCACGAGTTCCCGTGACTCGCGACGACTTACATCGCTTTGGACAGGCCATCGCCGGCCTTGCCGACGATGACCTGATGCGCCAAGCATGGCAGTGACCGAGTCGAGTTGGCTAATCGACAAGTCGGCCCTCGCCCGTCTTGCACAAAGCAGCGATCCGGACCTGTGGAGCAACCGCATCGAGCGCGGACTAGTGCACATCAGCAACGTGACACGCCTGGAAATCGGCTATTCGGCCCCGTCTGGTGAAGTCGCTCGACGCGAGTTTCGCGAATCCCCCTTGGCGGCGATGCCAGTCGAGTACCTAACGCCAAAAATTGAGGACCGCGCGCTGGAAGTCCAGCTGCTCCTCGCTGACCGTGGCCAGCACCGCGGCCCCTCGATCCCCGACCTCATCATCGCGGCCACCGCCGAACTTTCCGGTTTGACCATCCTGCACGTCGATAAAGACTTCGACACCGTCACCGCGATAACCGGACAACCCACCGTCCGACTGTCCTACACCAGCGGAGGCGACTGATGTCATACGGGCCAGCAAACAAGGCGGTGGATGCCAATCCCCGATATCAAGGTCAGGTGAGAGCGGACGGTTCGGCATCACACACCGTTCAGGGCGGCCAGCACTCGCGACGGGGCGAGTCGCTGGTCAGGGTCGAGGGCAGTGCTGATACGGGTGAGACGCTGCAGTCCTGAGTGGTCCAGCCCGCTGGCGTCGGTGACACGGCCGTCGGCGAACGACGCCGTGGAGCGTCCGATGTCGGCCGGCATCGCGGAGGCACGCACTTTGGACAACCCGTCCTCGGTACGCGAGCGGGAGGCGACGTCGGTGGCGGTACCCACTGCGTGCAGCAGGAAGGGTCCGGGCACCGCGGTTGTCGCACCGTCGCGGGTGTGTGCTTCATTGTCGAGGTTGCGCAACTCGATCATCGCCAGCGGCGAGTCGACTGCAGTTGCGGTTTCCAACGCGTCAGCTGCCACGGCCAGCGCGTCGGGTCCCAGCCATCGGCCGATGCCCAGCGCGGGAACCGGGTTGGGCGGGTCGAGGTGAATTTGGGCAAGCCGGGCTGCGTCGGCGGGCGCCCAGCTGCTGTCGATCACGGGCGCGGGCGCCATTCGCAAAGCGCGCAACAGCGGGCTGGCCGCGTCGGGGCCCTGCGGTGAGGCGAAAGCCAGATGCACGATCGGGACACCTTGCAGCGCCGGGGGAAACATGGGGGCACCCGGCGGCGTGCGCAGCACGCTGATACTCGTCGACAGCGCATCACCGATCTGCCCCATGGCGCTCACCCATGCGTCGACGACCGGTCCAAGCGCATCGATGCTCCACAGGCGATAGCCAGCCCACAGCTCCTGGGGCGCCACTAGTTCAACGGTCAAAGCGGTCGCCACGCCGACCCCGCCCCCGCCCCGAAACGCCCACAGCGCCTCGCGATCGACGGTGTCAGCTGCGTCCTCTTCCGCCCGCCGTATCTGCCCGTTGCCATCGACGTAGTCAACAGCCAGCAGCGCCGAACTGGCCATCCCGTAGGGGCGGGTCAAGAACCCGACACCACCTCCGAACGTGTAGCCGGCGACGGCCACCGTTGGCGAGGTGCCAGCCAGTCCAAGCAGCCCGTCTCGTTCGGCCACCGCGTTGACCGCCGACCATGTCGCGCCCGCACCGACGTGGGCGATGCGTGCCCGGGCGTCGATGTGGACCGCGTTCAATCCGGAAGTGTCCACCAGTACCCGATCGGATTCGATCGGCGCACCCGCGCCGTGCCCGCTGGCCTGTACGGCGACCCCTAGGTTGCGCTGCGCGGCCCACTGCACGGCTTGCGCGACCTCCTCGGCGCGGCGCGGGTGAGCCACCATGGCCGGACGCTGCACGACCGTGGCGTTGTGCGGGTGGGTCGCGGCCCGGTATTCGACGCTGTCCGGCGGCGACAACAGATCGGCTCTCATCTCGGTCATCTCGTCCTGTCCCATGTGGTGAGGTGTGTGATGTCGGTGAATGTCGCGGTCACGGTTTACTGCTCAGGAAATCAGCAGAAGCGCGGACGTGATGAGCATGACGGCGGCGGTGACGCCATGGACTCCCCAGGCGATGGACTTGGAGCCACCGTTGCGTAGCACGATGGTCGCGTCGGCGAGCGGAATGATCGTGGCGGCCAACATCACCCAGCCGACCAGGTGGGTCGCGCCGGCGATCATCAGGATGATGACGAATAGCCCCGTGGCGATGTCGCGGACGCCCTTGACGCTCAGGTAAGCGCCTGCACCGGGTTGGTCCAGATCTGGGAGCACACCGTAGCCGGCGGCGGCGACACGGGGGGCGACGAGGAAGCGTGCGCCGATGAAGATGATGCCTGCGGCGAGCAGCCCGGCGAGCACGTAGCCGATGGTGGTGGTGATGGTCATGTCGAACACTCCTAGGGTTTTGTCAGCGGATCGGTGAGAACGAGGTCGGGTCGAGCAGTGCCGTCTGAACGTCGACGATGTCGTCGACGTCGAAGCCGGCCATGTCGGCGGAGAATTCCGGGCTGGTCATGATCTGGCGGGTGAGGTGTTCGGGGTCGGCGCCCGGTGGGTAGCCGATCAGCGCGAAGAGGCGATTCGCGCCGCCGCTTTGCTCGGTCCACACACCGTGGGTGGCGATCCCGAATGTTGTGAAGGTCGCCAGGTGGCGGGCCCAGTGCACCGTCGCGTACTGCTGCAGAGCTTCCGGCGAGCGCAGGGTGTAGATCCTGAGCTGAAACATCGAAGTCGAGCTCCTTTACTTGAATTCGGCTGGGGTACATCGGTGGGCGGGGGCGGGTCAGATCATCAGCACCACGCAGAGGGCGGCAACTGCCAGACCCTGCAACACCGCGCGGGCGTAGATGATCGAGTCCCACTTCGCCTGGAGCGCACGCCCGTTCGAGAGCGACTGGCCTGCGTCGGCAGCTGCTGTCATTTGCCTGTTGATGGGTGCGCTCACCTGGGTGTAAAGCACGAGCCAGATCACCAGCAGGACCAGCGCGGCACCGGCTGCGAGCGCCTGCGCCCAGTGCGCGGCCACCGCGGCCAGTACCGCGCTCACCGCAGTGGCCACGACCCCGAGCACCCCGGGCACCGGCATGCGCCGGTCTCCGTAGCGGTGCACGCGTCCCATGACCGCGACCAGGGCGGCGTCGTCGACCGACGCCAAAGCTGGTCGCATCGCGATCGCGCAGAACACGTCGGTGCCGTAGACCACCGCAGTGCCCAGCACCGCGATCAATGCGGCGACACGGGTGAGCAGGTCCAAGTCCATGTCGTAGCTCCTTTCGGTCGTAACTGCTAGCAACGCTAACCCCTGGTGTATTCCCGTGTCAATAGCGGCGCTAGTGTTTCTAGCTGTGATACCGTCGGAGGGTGGCCATCGAGAATCGCCGTGAGCGTGAGCGGTCTGCCCGACGGCGGCTGATCATCACCACGGCCCGCACGCTGGCCGAGGCCGAAGGTTGGGAGGCCGTCACCACGCGTCGGCTGTCCACCGAGATCGAATACAGCCAGCCCGTGTTGTACAAACACTTCGCCGGTATGGAACAAATCGCCGACGCTGTCGCGATCGACGGGTTCGCCGAGCTTGCCGAGGTGATCCGGTCCGCCCGCTCGGACGCCGGCGCCGCGGCCAGCGACGCCCTGTCCCGGATTGCGCACGCCTACCTGAACTATGCCCGCGACAACCCGGCTGTATACGACGCGATGTTCACCCGTGCGACCACCTTGCGCTTCGCCGCCCAGGACACACCACCGCAGCTGAGGGCGGCCTTCGCCGAGCTGCACCAAGCGGTCGAAGGGGTCACTGACGATCAGGACGCAGAAGCGCTCACCGAAGTGTTCTGGGCCGCACTGCACGGACTGGTCACCCTTACCCGCACCGGCCGACTACGCCCTGGCTTCGACTCGGAACGTCTCCAACTGCTCGTCAACCAGTTCACCAACAGATCCGAAGGTGTTGCGCAGGTGAAGCATTGACGGATTTGAGTCGAAGAGGTTGGTCGCGTCGCAGGAAGCTACCGCGCCAAACTCACACGACAGCAAAAGATCATGTCCAGCACCTCGCCGACAGGCCCAGCCCGCCCAGCCAAAGCCATGACGGCAACCAGCGCCACTCCCCTATATATCGTCGATCTGCGACTCGGCATCGTTGACTTGTCATTGTGAGGAATACGGCGGGATCGAATATGGCGGGCTACCAGTAGTAAGTTGGTTATGCGCATGTGGTGCGAATACGAGTGCTTCTACTTCCGCGACGCCAAAAGTGCAGATATTTTCCGGGCCGAAGCAGTTGTTCGTGACGATTCACGCGTTGGTCGGTGAGGTTCGCGCCGGTGATGTAACCAGCCTCTTCGCCGACGCAGGAGCCGTCGAAATGATGCGGCCGCCCTCCGGGAGGTGTTTCAGCGCTGCTTGAGTGGCGATGAAGAGGCCGCGCACGTTTAGGTCGATGACCTGGTCGATCTCCTTGAGCGTCGTCTCCTCGAACGGCTTCGGAATGGCGGTACCAGCGTTGTTCACGAGGATGTCGAGCTTTCCGTAGGTCGAGATCACTGTGTCCACCGCCGACTGGACGGCCGCGGCGTCCGTGGCATCGGCGTGCTCAGGATCAGCCGGCTGGCGGCAGCACCGGTGGACGGCATACGTTGGCGGCCGGGTCCCACCACCAGCCGTTGTCNNACATGCCAACGGTTGTGGGCCGACATTGAGCGGTCGGCAGACCTTGCCCGTCGGGTCCCACCATTCGCCGCCCGCGCAGTCGGCTGAGCTCACCGCCGGTGTCGCGATGGTCACGGCTGCCATCGAGGCCAATACCATCATGACGACGGCAACAAGATGGCGAACGAATGTGTTCACTACGGGCCTCCCTAGTGGTGTGTGCACTATCGAATCGGGCCCGGCCGCACAGGTCAAGCCGCAGGAGCGGTTCCCCCGGGACATCGGGCCATTTGACGCCCAGAAGAAGGGCTGCCAGTTAAGGGGGCAACATCGTGGCTGTAGCGTGACGGCCGTGAAGTTCTCCCGGGTGTTTTCCTCCGTCGCGCTTGCGGTCTGTGTCGCGGCAACCGTTTTGACGTTCGCTACATCGAGCACGGCAACGGCGGCCGGCTCGTGCCCTACCGCGGCACCGCAGAACGCTGGAACGCCCGAGTGGACGTTGGCCGGGACCACCGGCAGCGTCGCGGTCACCGGATCCACCGATACGACGGCTCCGCGCGTGAACGTCACGACACCGTTCAGTGTGGCTCAGACCCAGGTGCATACGCTGCAGGCCGGAAATGGGCCGGTGGTCTCGAGCATCGCAAAGGTTTCGGTCTGCTACATGGGCGTCAATGGACGTGACGGGTCCGTTTTCGACAGCAGCTACCAACGGGGCGAGGCGGTCGACTTCCCGCTTACCGGAGTCGTGGCCGGCTTCCAGAAGGCCATCGCGGGGCAAACGGTCGGGTCCACGGTCGCCGTCGCAATGACGTCCGCGGATGGCTACCCTGACGGTCAGCCCAGCGCTGGAATCCGGCCCGGCGACTCGCTCATCTTCGCGATCAAGGTCCTCAGCGCTTCGAGCTGAGTGTGGCGGCCCCATTGGGGAAGCGCCGGCGAGAAATCCGTGGACTGTGACTATATCGAATTCCTACGATGTCCGTCGTGCGCCTCGATACGATCAAATTCAGCCAGGAGTGGGCGAAGGCGCGGAATGCCCGGCGGCGCGAAAGAGGCAATACCACTTAGGAGAAACTCCGTATCTCTGCACCTGTGGGTTTTGGTATTTCGGCTCGGCATGACACAGATGGTAGCCGTGTTGCGCCAGTAGCGGACTAATGTCGGTACCGGTCATCAGCCGTACGTCCTTTCCCTCCTGCCCGCCCATATTAGGGACGATGAAGAGGTATTCGATCTTCAGCTCTGCGCATCGGGCAAGCCAGTAATCGACGGCCTCGATCGCGCATTCGGAAAAGCTATGGATGTTGACTGCCAGGTCAATTGTTCCCGGGACGAGATCGTCTTGAGCGTCGAACGCGATAACGCGCGTACGTTCCACGGCCTTTTCAGCCAGGTAGTACTGGGAGACGAAGGTCGACTCCGGAATGGCATCGATGCAAAAGTAGGTATCAATATTGCTCAGCGCTGTCACAGCACGGTACGCGAGCCTGCCGTATCCCGCGCCGATATCGAGCACCTTCAACCCGGGCCGACGCGAGATTTGCAGCGACCGTTCGAGAAATAACAGCTCACAGACCGAGTCCAGGAGGTCGCGGCTGACGAATTTGTTATTCCCCTCCTTATCTGTGTCGCCAGTTGGAAACGTAAAGACGCCATAGTCGCCGGCTTCAGTGAGGACGTTAAAAAGCCCGAGCGTGTCGATGCTTTTCAAATACAAGTACGTCAGAACATATTTTTCCGATGTATTGTTGTCCTGGAACTGCCAAACGTAACAATTGTCGCCCCTAAAATAAAGCAAATCCTGCTCGGCGACGTATCCGGCACGCCAAAAGGGCGCTGTGCCGATGAGATCCTGCAATCCCGCATAGCGCTGACGCAGCGCCACGAGAGCGGGATTGGTCGCCCGCAGGGCGGCGCGATCAGCAAGGGCGATGCCCCGACCCGAGTGGCCCCTTCGGTTGCGAAACCAGGCATCGGCGCGCGCCCGGATTATGTTGACGGGCTGCCGCGCCCCCAACCCGATCAGCCACGTCAGCGCCTCGGCGCGCCGCCGCGACGCGACGCTTGCTTTCGCCATGCTCCTATTATCGTTCGTGATCTCTGTCAGTTCGGGCTTGGGCGACAACACCAACTAATGAGCTGGCGGGCACAGATCGGCCGAGGTGTAGGCGATGAGGTTGTTGGCCATATCCGGGGTGAGCCCATTGGGCCCCTCTTTGCCGTCGGAGCGTTGCAGTGCGAGAGCTACTAGCTGCTCGGGAGGGGCGCCGTAAGACATCTGTTGGCACAGTTTGTAGCCCACCTGCAGCAGCGCCGGGTCGCCGCCGTTGAAGTCGCGGATGCCGGAGTTGTGCAGGTCGTTGAGGTAGCTGGCCTCGTCGGCGTGTGCCGGGCTGGCCCAGACGATTCCGGCGACGAGAAGTGGGCCACCTGCTAGCGCTGTGCCCATAAATCGACCTTTGCGCCTCTGTGCGGCCATGGCTTCTGCTCCTTTGTCTGCGTACCGGCCCGTGTTTGAAGACGCGATATTACACCAGGAAAGTGCACGAAAAGCTGCCAGCAAGAATGGGCTTTTGAGCCATTTCGCTAGGAGGCAGATTCCATTTCGGC
>PLSK01000170.1:0-11433 GCA_003165155.1 Mycobacterium sp.
CCGCCTACATCGATCCCGAAGGAAGTCGACCGCGCAATACGATTCACGATGATCATGAATACTCTTCCGTCAGGACACGGGCACCACGGTCAGATCGTGCGGACGGTTGTTGACGCTCAGCGCGCCGTTCTCGGTCACGACGACGATGTCTTCCACGCGGGCACCCCAACTGCCCGGGAAATAGATGCCGGGTTCGATGGAAAAGGCCATGCCCGCCACCAGCGGCAGGTCATTGCCGGCAATGATGTAGGGCTCTTCGTGAACCGACAGCCCGATACCGTGCCCCGTGCGGTGCACGAAAAACTCCGCAAGCCCGGCCTCTGCCAGCACATCACGGGCGGCGGCATCGACCTCCTCGGCAGTCACCCCCGGCCGGACCGCTTCCAGAGCCGCACGCTGGGCTCGCTGCAACACCGAATACTTTTGAGCGACATCGGGTTCCGGCTCTCCGATGCTGTAGGTGCGCGTCGAGTCGGAATGGTATCCGGGCTCGTATGCGCCTCCGATGTCGACGACGACGATGTCACCGGCCTGCAGTTCGCGATCCGAATAACTGTGGTGCGGATCGGCACCGTGCGGGCCGGAGCCGACGATAATGAATGCCACCTGCGAATGGCCCTCGGCGATAATGGCTTCGGCGATGTCGGCGGCGACGTCGGCCTCGGTGCGGCCCGGAACCAAAAACTCCGGCACTCGGGCGTGCACCCGGTCGATGGCCGAACCGGCCTTGCACAGCGCGTCGATCTCGCACTCTTCCTTGACCATCCGCAGCTTGCGCAGCACGTCGGTGGCCAGAACCGGCAGCACCCCCAGCACATCGGCCAGTGGCAAAAGGTGCAGTGCCGGCATGGAATCCGTGACTGCCGTCGCCGCAGGGGCGCCGCCCAAGGCGGCGCTCACCAACTGGTAGGGATCATCGCCGTCGACCCAGTCCCGCACCGTCAGACCCAGCTCAGCGATCGCCGACCCCTTGAGCGAGGCCAGCTCCAGCCGCGGGACCACGATCGTCGCATCGCCGCCGGCCGGCAACACCAGCGCGGTGAGCCGCTCGAATGTCTGCGCGCGCGAGCCGGTGAGGTAGCGCAAGTCATAGCCCGGGGTGATCACCAGGCCGGTCAGCCCAGCGTCACCCGTCGCGGCGGCCGCCGCTGCAAGCCGGCGCGCATACACCGCGGCGTCGAATCGGTCGGAGTCCATGACAGCCAGGCTAATCGTGCGGGCGCGACGCTGGCAGGATAGCCCGCATGCCCGCACCCCTGTTGCTGCTCGACGGTGCCAGCATGTGGTTCCGCTCGTACTTCGGGGTGCCGTCGTCGATCACCTCACCCGACGGGCGGCCCGTCAACGCCGTGCGCGGGTTCATCGACTCGGTGGCCACGGTGATCACCCAACAACGGCCACACCGGCTCGCGGTCTGCCTCGATCTGGACTGGCGGCCGCAGTTCCGGGTCGATCTCATCCCGTCGTACAAGGCGCACAGGGTCGCCGAACCGGAACCCGCCGGCCAGCCCGACGTCGAGGAAGTGCCCGACGAACTGACCCCGCAGGTCGACATGATCATGGAGTTGCTGGACGCATTCGGGATCTCGACGGCGGGTGCACCGGGTTTTGAGGCCGACGACGTGCTGGGCACGCTGGCGGCTCGGGAAAAGAGCGATCCGGTCGTCGTGGTCAGCGGCGACCGCGACCTGCTGCAGGTGGTGGCCGACGACCCCGTCCCTGTTCGGGTGCTCTACCTGGGCCGGGGGCTGGCCAAAGCCACCTTGTTCGGTCCCGCTGAGGTGGCCGAGCATTACCGGGTGCCGGCGGATCGGGCTGGAGCCGCCTACGCCGAACTCGCGCTGCTNNACCCGAAATCCAAGATGGCCAAGGGGCTGCGGGCGAAACTGCTGAGCTCCATCGACTACATCGAGGCCGCCGGTCATGTTGTTCGGGTGGCCACCGACGCGCCCGTCACGCTGTCGAGACCCACCGACGTCTTGCCACTGGTGGCCGACGATCCGAAGCGCACTGCCGAACTGGCGACCGAGCTGGGCGTCGGGTCGTCGATCGCCCGTCTGCAGAAAGCGCTCGACGCCTACTGAGGCCGGCCGACCTCGTAGGTACCGTTGCTGTCCTGGAAGGTCACCGTCACGTGCTTCGGGGCGCCGTCGATACTGACGCTGCAGTCGAACGTCGCCCCCTTCTTGACGGTGGGGTCGGTGCCGTTGTTGCACTTGACGTCTTTGACGTTCTTCGCGCCGTAGCCGTTGGTCTCGTCGGTGAGGACCTGCTGCACACCCGACTGGGCCTTGTTCACGTCCAGTTTGGTGGTGACGAAAAAGCCGGGCGCCCAGAAACCGGTCACCAGCACGATCGCGACCAGGACCAGGGCGACCGCGGCGATGATGCCGACGATCAGCGCGCTCGGGCGCTTCTTAGCTGGCTGCTCATAGGTCGGGTACTGCTGCGGGTATTGGCCGGGCTGACCGTATTGCGCGGGCTGGCCTGGCTGGCCGTACTGGCCCGGCTGNNTGGCCGGGTGCAGGCTGCCCGTAGCCGGGCGCGGCCGGCGGGTACTGCTGCGGGTAGGGCTGCTCGGCCGGCTGTTGGTACCGCGGGTAATCAGCGGGCGGCGTGTACGCCGGGGCCTGCCACGTCGCATCTTGGGGTGGTTGCTGCTGCTGCCAGGGCGATCCCACCTGGGTCGGCTGCTCCGACGATGGTTGTTCGCCACCGGGGCCGGGCGGTTGCCACTGCTGGCCCGAATCCGATCCGTGTGGTCCGCTCATCGTTTCTCCTCAATCCCCTTGTGTAACCGTAGCTGCGGCCCAGCCTACCCGGCGTCAACTGCAACGACGCCGCGCCGAACGTCAGTGATAGCGCGCTTGGCGGTAGCTCGCAGCTCAGAATCCGGGGCGGCGTTGCGAACCTGGTCCAACAGGTCGAGGACCTGCCGGCACCAACGCACGAAATCCCCGGCCAGTAAAGGCGAACCGCTGCCCTGAGTATTCCCCGCGTCCAGAGCCGCGGCCAGATTTCCGGTCCGGGCCCAGTGGTAAATGACGCCGACAAAGCCGTCGTCGG
The DNA here is from genome assembly GCA_003165155.1 of Mycobacterium sp. GTDB lineage: Bacteria > Actinomycetota > Actinomycetes > Mycobacteriales > Mycobacteriaceae > Mycobacterium. The sequence goes on from PLSK01000170.1 coordinate 3,067, forward strand.
GTTCGCGGTGCGCAGCGATCCGGTGCGTTTGCTCGTCGGCGCGCAGCCCGGTGGACAGCTTCGACGTCTGACGCAGCGCCTGCCGTAGCCGCGGCGTGGGCGCCTCGGCGGCGAATGGGGCGCTGGGGCCGTCGCGACCGCGAGTCTCATAGAGCACCGTGGAAACCACCGCCGCCAACTCGGCCGAGTTCAAACCCGCCCACGCGCCGGTGCGCAAGCATTCGGCGACCAACAGGTCACTCTCGCTGTAGATGCGGGCCAGCAACCGGCCGTCGTCGGTGACTTGGGGGCCGGTGTCCGAGCCTTTGATGAACTCACGCTCGGTGAGCAGCCCGAGGATCCGGTCGAACGTGCGGGCCAGCGAGTTGGTGGCGGTCGCAACCTTCTTCTCCAGCTGCGCGTTCTCGCGTTCCAGACGCAGATAACGCTCGGCATCACGGATCTTCGACTCCAGACCGGCGCTCCCAGAGCTTTCGTGGGCGGGATGCCGACGCAATGCCGCCCGCAGCGACGTCAACTCGGGATCGTGGAACGCGTCATCGTCATCCGCGGCGCCACGGCGGCGGCCCCCCGGAACAGCCAGCCCGGCCGCGGCCGATCGCAGCGCTGAGGCCAGGTCGCGCCGCACCCGCGGCTGGCGGTGTTCAACCTGTTTGGGTAAGGCCATGGATCCGACCGGCTCCGATGCACCCGAATAGTCCGCCGACGAAATCCGCCCTGCCCAACGGTCTTCGGTCAGGACCAGCGGGCGCGGGTCATCGCGCTCGCGGGCCGACTCGAGCACCACCGCCAGCCCGCCGCGGCGGCCGTGGGTAATGGAGATGATGTCGCCTCGGCGCAGCGCATACAGCGCATCGCTGGCCGCCTGCCGCCGCTGCAGCCGAGACGCACGTGACTGCGCGCGTTCCATCTCCGAAATCCGCGCGCGCATCCGCGCATACTCGAGGATCGGCGCATCAGCCCCACCAAGTTCGGCAGCGATCTCGCCGAGGATCGTCTTGCCGCGCTCGATTCCGCTGACCAGCCCGACGACGGAGCGGTCGGCCTGGTACTGGGCGAACGACTGCTCCAGCAGTCGATGTGCCTGTTCAGGGCCCATTTGCTGGACCAGGTTGATCGTCATGTTGTACGACGGCGCGAACGAACTGCGCAGCGGGAAGGTCCGAGTGGACGCCAGGCCCGCCACCGCGGCCGGTTCGCTGGTTTCCTCGCCGGGATGCCAGAGCACCACCGCGTGACCCTCGACATCGATGCCGCGCCTGCCCGCGCGCCCGGTCAGCTGCGTGAACTCCCCCGGCGTCAGCGGCATGTGCTGCTCGCCGTTGAACTTCACCAACCGCTCAAGCACGACGGTGCGTGCGGGCATGTTGATGCCGAGTGCCAAGGTTTCGGTGGCGAACACCGCTTTCACCAGGCCGGCGGTGAACAGCTCCTCGACGGTGTGCCGGAAGGCCGGCAACATCCCGGCGTGGTGGGCGGCCAAACCGCGCAGCAACCCTTCCCGCCACTCGTAGTAGCCCAGCACCTCCAGGTCGGAATCCTCGAGGTCACCGCAGCGGTGGTCAATCACCTCGGCGATCTGAGCGCGGTCCTCCTCGCTGGTGAGCCGCAGCGGCGAACGCAGGCACTGCTGGACCGCGGCGTCACACCCGACCCGAGAGAACACGAACGTGATCGCCGGCAACAGGCCCTCGGAGTCAAGGGTCGCGATCACGTCCGGCCGTGCCGGCGGCCGGTAGAACCTCGGCCGGCCGGGTCGTCCGTGACCGGACCGCCCAGAGCTCCGGCGAGGCTGCCAGTCCGACATCCGGTCCGCTTCGCGGCGATGCGCGATGTGGCGCACCAACTCCGGGTCCACACGCAACTCGCGGGCTGCCGCGGCGGGCGCGTCTTTGTTCCGGTAGTCGAACAAGTCAAAGAGCCGCTTGCCCACCAACACGTGTTGCCACAGCGGCACCGGCCGATGTTCGTCGACCACTACCGTCGTGTCGCCTCGCACGGTCTGGATCCAGCCGCCGAACTCCTCGGCGTTGCTCACCGTCGCCGACAGGCTCACGACCCTTACCTCGTCGGGCAGGTGCAGGATGACTTCCTCCCACACCGCGCCCCGCATCCGGTCGGCGAGGAAATGCACCTCATCCATCACCACGTGGGAAAGCCCTTGCAGTGCAGGCGAATCAGCGTAGAGCATGTTGCGCAGCACTTCGGTGGTCATCACCACCACGGGTGCATCGGCGTTGACGGACATATCCCCCGTCAGTAGTCCGATCCGGTCGCGGCCGTAGCGCGCCGTCAGGTCGTTGTGCTTCTGATTGCTCAGGGCCTTCATGGGCGTGGTGTAGAAGCACTTGCCGCCCGCCGCCAGCGCCAGATGCACGGCGAATTCACCTACCACGGTCTTGCCCGCGCCGGTCGGCGCACAGACCAATACCCCGTGGCCCCGTTCGAGCGCCGCACAGGCCCGCTGTTGGAAATCGTCTAGCGCAAAGGGCATTTCGGTGGCGAACCGGGCCAGCTCGGCCAGCGGACTATGTGACGTCGTCATGAGACCCGGCGATAAACGACGGTTGCGGTATCGGCTCGGGCTCTTCGATGACCGACGCCTGGTCGTCGGGGATCTCGGTTTGGGCTTCGCGCTTGGCTTTTCGTTTGTCGTGGAATCGGGCGATCTGGATGGCGAACTCGAGGAGCACGGACAGCGCTATCCCCAGTGCTGTCATCGAGAACGGATCCGACCCGGGCGTGAATATGGCCGCGAACAGGAACATCGCGAAGATCAGACCGCGCCGCCAGGACTTGAGCCGTTCATAGGTCAGCATCCCCGTCATGTTGAGCATGACGATCAGCAAGGGGAACTCGAAGCTGACCCCGAACACCACCAGCAGATTGATCAAAAAGCCGAAATAGCGGTCCCCCGACAGGGCGGTGACCTGCACGTCGCTGCCGACGGTCAGCAAGAAGTCCAGCGCCTTGGCCAGCACATAGTAGGCCAGCAGGGCACCGCCGATAAACAACAGCGCCGCAGGGATGACGAACCCTACGGCAAAGCGGCGCTCCTTGCGGTAAAGGCCCGGAGTGATGAAGCCCCAGAGCTCGTAGAACCACACCGGGCAGGCAAGCACGATTCCGGCGGTCATCCCGACCTTGAGCCGCAACATGAATTGGTCGAAGGGCGCTGTCGCCAGCAACCGGCACTGCCCGTCGGCGGTGATATCGGCTCGCGCCGACTTGGGCAGGGAACAGTACGGGTGCCGAAGCCACTCGCCGAGGCTCTCCAGCCCGAAGATCGGATGTGAGTACCAGACGAATCCGACCATCGTGGTGACCAGGATCGCTGCCAGCGAAATCAGCAGCCGGGTCCGCAGCTCGGTCAGGTGGTCGACCAGCGACATCGTCGCGTCGGGATTGGTGCGGCTACGCCGCTGGCGCGGATTGAGCCGTTTCAGCGTTTTAACGACGTTCACGACGCTCGGTCAGGGCACTCGGGCACCGCGACAGTAACGCGGGCCTAAGCCGGGCGTGCTTCGGTGTGACCCTGCTCGCTGGCCGCCGGCGAGTCGACTGGCTGCGACTGCACGGGCTGGGGGGCGACCGCGGCGGTCTCAATGGACGGCGTCTCCGCCTTGTTATCGGTCTGCATTTCACGGATTTCGGACTTGAAGATGCGCATCGACTTGCCCAACGAGCGTGCCGCGTCGGGAAGCTTCTTGGCGCCGAACATCAGGACTAATACGACAGCGAGGATCGCCCAGTGCCAGGGACTAAGACTGCCCACTTTGATTACCTCCAGATCTCCACCCAAATGTTACCGCAGCACAGCCGAACGCCGGTGTGCGCGCGTCACGGCGTGGCCTGCACCGCCCGGTAGGCCTCGATGGCCGTCGTCGCGGCATCCCGTACACGCCGAGCGAGCGCCTCGGGTTCAACCACCTGCACGTCAGAACCGAAGCCCAGCACCAGCCGAGTCATCCAATCGTCAGAGGCATACGTCATGACCGCCTCGCACGACCCGTCGGGCAGCTCGCGCAGCTCTCGCATCGGGTAGTACTCGAACATCCACGACGCCGAGGGCGCCACGCGCAGTGTCGCCGCCGGCAGTGCCGGATCGCCGTCGAACAACGACGTGTCCGGTGGCGCCTTGAGTGCCGGTGCTGGCGGGGCTGCCGGTTCACCCAGCTCGGTGGCATCCACGATGCGGTCGAAGCGAAACAGCCGAACCCCTTCGGCTTCGCGCGACCAGGCCTCCAAATAGCTGTGCCCGCCGATCAGCAGCACCCGGATGGGGTCGACGATCCTGCTGGTCAGAGTGTCGTGCGAGGCGGCGTAGTAGTCGATGGCCAGCGCGTGTTTGTACTGCACGGCCGCGCGCACCGCTGCCGCGGACCGGCTTTCGACAGGCGCCGGCTCGTCGACGGCCGCCCCCGAGCCCGTGACGTCCTGCCCTAGGGCGCCGGCGGCGGACTCGATCTTGGCGATCGCGCTGCGCGCCGCCGCCGGATCGACCACACCCGGAATGTCCGCCAGCGCGCGCAGCGCCACCAGCAACCCGGTGGCCTCGGGCGATGTGAGCTTGAGCGGCCGGTCGATGCCCGCCGAAAACGTCACCTCGATGGTGTCCCCGGAAAACTCGAAGTCGATCAGATCACCCGGGTAATAGCCGGGAAGCCCGCACATCCACAGCTGGTTGAGATCCTCTTCCAGCTGCTTGACCGACACCCCCAGCCCGGTGGCGGCCTCGGCCCGGGTGATCCGCGGGTTGGCCTGGAAGTAGGGCACCATGTTGAGCAGCCGGACCAGGCGGCTCGATACGGGGGTCATGAGCGCCGCTCCGCGTGGGCGCTCAACCGGGCCAGTACATCCTTGCGCAGGGACTCCGGCTCAAGCACCACGGCGTCGGCCCCATAGCCGGCGATGTCACGCGCCAGCCGGTCGACGGATCCGATGTCGAGCTCGATCACCTCGCCGTCGCGGCCGGCCAATTGCCGCGCAGCTGGGGGCTCTAGGGACCTTCCATCACGTCGCAGCGCGGTGGCGCGCCCCTCGGCGACCCACACCCGGGCGGGGCCGCCCGTCGGCGCCGCTAATACTTCACTGACCGTCTGGGCCACGATCCGGCGCAGATCGACGTTGTCGGGCACCGTGATTGCCCCCCTCGGCCCGACGGCCGTGACCTCGGCACCGATCCGGGAGAGCCGGAAGACGCGGGTGTCGTCGCGGTCGCGGTCGTGGCCGACCAGGTACCAGCGGCCCCTCTCGGTTATCACCCCCCACGGCTCGACGGTGCGTTTGGTATAGGGCTCGGCCCGTGATGGCCGGTGCGGGAACTGCACCGCCTGCCGGGAATCGATGGCCGACAACAGGATCCCGAGAACATCTTCCGACCCGCGCAGGCCCGGCACCCCGGCCGGAGAGGCAATGGCCAGTGGGGCTGCCCCTGTTTCGAGGGGATCGACGTCCACTCCGGCGGCCCGCAGCTTGAGCAGCGCGCCCTGGGTCGCGGTGATCAACTCGGGCGACTCCCACAATTGCGTAGCGACGGCCACGGCGGTCGCTTCATCCGGGGTCAGCTCGACCGGGGGCAGTGCATAGGCATCGCGGTTGATCCGGTAGCCCTCCGTGGGGTCCAGGGCCGACACCCTGCCAACCTCAAGGGGGATGCCGAGGTCACGCAGCTCGTTCTTGTCACGCTCGAACATCCGGGAGAACGCCTCGGCGCTGGGGCTGTCGGAATAACCGGCGACGCTGGACCTGATTTTGTCCGCTGTGATGAAGCCGCGGGTGGACAACAGAGCGATGACCAGGTTTACCAGCCGTTCGACTTTCGAGGTCGCCACCCGTACAAGCTACATGCTGGCGATCAACCGTTTGACCCGCTCATCAACCGATCGGAACGGGTCCTTGCACAGCACGGTGCGCTGCGCCTGATCATTGAGTTTGAGGTGCACCCAGTCGACGGTGAAGTCGCGCCCCGCCGCTTGCGCGGCGCTGATGAACTCGCCGCGCAGCCTGGCGCGGGTGGTCTGCGGCGGATGGTCCACGGCCTCCGCGATGTCCTCGTCGGTGGTGACGCGCGTCGCCAGACCCTTGCGCTGCAGGAGATCGAAGACGCCGCGGCCCCGTTTGATGTCGTGGTAAGCCAGGTCCAGCTGGGCGATCTTCGGGTCGGACAGCTCCATGTTGTAGCGGTCCTGGTAGCGCTGGAACAGCTTGCGTTTGATCACCCAGTCGATCTCGGTGTCCACCTTGGCGAAGTCCTGGCTTTCGACGGCGTCGAGCTGGCGGCCCCACAGATCGATGACCTGCTCGATCTGTGCGTCGGGCTCGCGGGTCTGCATATGCTCGACGGCGCGGGTGTAGTACTCGCGCTGAATGTCCAGCGCGCTGGCCTGACGCCCGCCCGCCAACCGCACTGGCCGGCGCCCGGTGACGTCGTGGCTGACCTCGCGGATGGCGCGGATCGGGTTGTCCAGCGAGAAGTCGCGGAACGGGACACCGGCTTCGATCATCTCCAGCACGAGTGCGGCGGTGCCCACCTTGAGCATGGTGGTGGTCTCGCACATGTTGGAGTCGCCGACGATGACGTGCAGCCGCCGATACTTCTCGGCGTCGGCGTGCGGCTCGTCGCGGGTGTTGATGATCGGACGGCTGCGGGTGGTGGCCGAGGAGACGCCCTCCCAGATGTGCTCGGCGCGCTGGGACAGGCAGAACGTCGCGGCCTTGGGCGTCTGCAGCACCTTGCCGGCCCCGCAGATCAGCTGGCGGGTGACCAGGAAGGGCAGCAGCACGTCAGAGATCCGGGAGAACTCGCCGGCCCGCACGATCAGGTAGTTCTCGTGGCAGCCGTAGGAGTTGCCGGCCGAATCCGTGTTGTTCTTGAACAGGTAGATATCGCCGCCGATGCCCTCGTCGGCGAGCCGCTGCTCGGCGTCAACGAGCAGGTCTTCCAGCACCCATTCGCCGGCCCGGTCGTGGGTGACCAGCTGCACCAGGCTGTCGCACTCGGCGGTTGCGTACTCCGGATGGCTGCCCACATCGAGGTAAAGGCGCGCGCCGTTACGCAGGAAAACATTCGAGCTGCGGCCCCATGACACCACCCGGCGGAACAGGTAGCGGGCTACCTCGTCCGGGCTGAGCCGTCGGTGGCCGTGAAATGTGCAGGTGACACCGAACTCGGTCTCGATGCCCATGATTCGTCGCTGCACGTAATCGAGGGTACTGGTTGTCGTACGGGGACGGTGAGCAGCCGCGCCTAATCGGCCGATTCGCCGTTAGATTCGGGCTGCCCCGAGTCGGGTGATTCCGGTTCTTCCAGCAACGTTTCGAGGGTGGCGCGGCTGATCCGCCGGAACGCTCGCCGCGGCCGACTAGCTTCCAGAATGGCGACTTCGAGGCTGGCCACCCCCACCGACGATTGACCGTTGCCCGCGGTATCGGCACTGCCCGCGCGCAGCGCTTCCACCGCGATATGCAAAGCGTCGTGCAAATCGGCGTTCTCGGCGTAGGAGTCCTTGAGCGCGGTGGCGATGGGCTCAGTGGTGCCCCCCATCACGACGAAATGCGGCTCGTCGGCGATCGACCCGTCGTAGGTGATTCGATAGAGCTCAGGTGGTTTCGTCTCGCCAAAGTGTGCGACCTCGGCGACACACAGCTCGACCTCATACGGCTTGGCCTGCTCGGTGAAGATGGTACCCAACGTCTGCGCGTAGACGTAGGCCAGCTGCCGGCCGGTGACGTCGCGGCGGTCGTAGGCATAGCCGCGCGTGTCGGCGAATTGGATGCCGCCACGGCGCAGATTGTCGAATTCGTTGAACCTGCCCGCGGCCGCAAAGCCCACCCGGTCGTACAGCTCGCTGATCTTCTGCAGTGACCGCGACGGGTTCTCGGCGACGAACAGCACACCACCGGAATAGGCCAGCGCGACCACACTGCGGCCCCGCGCGATGCCCTTGCGCGCGAGCTCGCTGCGCTCCCGCATGGCCTGCTCGGGTGAAATGAAATACGGGAAGCTCACTTCTCACCCCGCGACTCGCCCTCGGAGCCGAACGCGTCGGCGCGCCTACGGCTTTCGATGACTTCACGGGCGAGTTCGGCGATCCGGCTTTCGGGCACCTCAGCCGCGCCTTCAGGACCGATGGTGACCGCCGTCGGATAGATACCGCGGACCAGATCCGGTCCGCCAGTGGCCGAATCGTCGTCGGCGGCGTCGTAGAGCGCCTCCACCGCGACCCGCACCGCGGAATCGACATCGCTGACTTGCGAATACAACTTCTTGATCGACGACTTGGCGAAAATCGACCCCGACCCCACCGACTGGTAGCCCTCTTCCTCGATGTTCCAGCCGCCGGCCGCGTCGAACGAGACGATGCG
>PLSK01000170.1:11442-15025 GCA_003165155.1 Mycobacterium sp.
CAGGCCTTCGAGCTTCTCGTAGTGCTCGAGCTCGACCGCGTACAGGCGGGCGAACTCGACAGCTATGGCCGCAGTGCCTGCGATGCCGGTGGCGGTGTAGTCGTCGGTGATGTACACCTTGCGCACATCGCGCCCGGCGATCATGTGCCCCTGCGTCGAACGCCGGTCACCGGCGATCAGGACACCGCCGGGGTATTTCAACGCGACGATCGTGGTTCCGTGCGGCAACTGAGCGCCGGCATTGCCGGCCTGTCCACCGCTAAAGCTTGCCGGCAGTAACTCCGGCGCCTGGCGGCGCAGGAGATCAGCAAACGAAGAAAGGTCTACAGCGGAAGCTCCGGGAAATGCCGAGTTGGTGGGCAGGCGATCTGAGAACGACCAGGTCACTGTCCGCCCTTTTGGACATACGCGCGGACGAAGTCTTCGGCGTTCTCCTCAAGGACGTCATCGATCTCGTCGAGCAGATCGTCTGTCTCCTCGGCTAGCTTCTCGCGACGCTCCTGGCCCGCGGCCGTGACGTCAGCGAATTCGTCCTCGTCGCCGCCGCCACCGCCACCCTTGGTCTGTTCCTGCGCCATCGCCGCCTCCTGCGTCGTCCGGTCTGTGTGTCTACCCTACCGGTCAACCCCGACGTTTCCCGGCGAACGCTACTCAGCGGGTCAGTTGTTCTACCAGCTCCACAGCACTGTTTACCGAGTCCAGTAACGCTCCGACGTGTGCCTTGCTGCCGCGCAGCGGCTCGAGCGTGGGGATCCGAACCAGCGAATCGCCACCCAGGTCGAAGATCACCGAGTCCCAGCTGGCGGCGGCGATGTCGGCGCCGAACCTGCGCAGACATTCGCCGCGGAAGTACGCCCGGGTGTCCGTCGGCGGATTGTCGACGGCGCTGAGCACCTGCTGTTCGGTGACCAGACGCTTCATCGAGCCTCGTGCGACCAGCCGGTTGTACAGACCCTTGTCCAGCCGGACATCCGAATACTGCAAGTCGACGAGGTGCAGCCGCGGCGCCGACCAGCCCAGGTTCTCCCGCTGCCGGAAACCTTCGAGCAGCCGCAACTTGGCCGGCCAGTCCAACAGCTCAGCACATTCCATCGGGTCACGCTCAAGCAGGTCGAGCACGTGTGCCCAGGTCTCCACAACGTCGGCGGCGCGCGGGTCCGGGTCTCGGCTGTCGACCAACTTCGCCACCCGGTCGAGGTAGATCCGTTGCAGCGCAAGGGCCGTCAGTTCGCGACCGTCAACCAAGGCAACGGCGACCCGCAGCGATGGATCGCGGCTGATCGCGTGCACCGCGCTCACCGGCCGCGCCAACATCAGATCGGACAGGTCGATCCCGTGCGCGGGACCTTCCTCGATCAGGTCCAGTACCAATGCCGTGGTGCCAACCTTCAGATAGGTCGACGTCTCGGCAAGGTTGGCATCGCCGATGATGACGTGCAGCCGCCGGTATCTGTCGGCATCGGCGTGCGGTTCGTCGCGGGTATTGATGATGCCGCGTTTCAGCGTTGTCTCCAGCCCCACCTCGACCTCGATGTAGTCGGAGCGCTGCGAAAGCTGGAAGCCGGCCTCGTCGCCGGAGGGCCCGACGCCCACCCGGCCCGAGCCCGTGACCACCTGGCGGGACACCAGGAACGGNNCCGGGAACGCTGGCGACGTGCCGGGCCGCGGCCTCCATGACACGCTCGCCCGCTTTGTCCCAGATCACCGCGTCCAGCGGGTCGGTGCACTCAGGCGCAGCGTATTCGGGGTGAGCGTGGTCGACGTAGAGCCGCGCGCCGTTGGTCAGGATCATGTTGGCGGCGCCGACCTCGTCGGCGTCGACCACCGGTGGCGGGCCGGCCGACCGGCTCAGGTCGAATCCGCGGGCGTCCCGCAACGGCGATTCCACCTCGTAGTCCCAGCGGGTGCGTTTGGCGCGCTGAATGCCGGCGGCGGCGGCATAGGCCAAAACCGCCTGCGTCGAGGTCAGAATCGGGTTGGCCGTCGGGTCCGACGGCGACGAAATGCCGTACTCGACCTCCGTCCCGATAATCCGTTGCATGCCTTAAGCGTAGGCCGGTGACGATGCGGGCCGTTTGCGGCCCGTTGAGGAGGCGGCCCATCGGCCGCACGGCAGTCCGCCGAGTATCGGCGGGCGCCCCTGCTGAAAGCTGGTTTTGGCGCGCGGTTTGCCGTCAGTGCTGACCAGGAGGGCCCGGTGGCGGCGTACGCGGCGCCGTCGCGGCAGCCGCGTCCGATGTTGACGCCGCCGTGGTCGGCGATTAATTTCACCCCGGTGTCCAATCAAACGGCCGACCTGTCGCGGAAGCGCTACGGCGAAGTGCTTCTCGTGACCACCGGCGATGCGGGACCCCAGGCGACCGTCTACAACAGCTTTCCGCTCAACGATTGCCCCGCCGAGCTTTGGTCCGCACTCGACCCGCAAGCGATCGCCACCGAAAACGCCGCGGCCGCAGCGTTGCTCAACGGTCCCCGCTACTGGCTGATGAACGCCATCGAAAAAACGCCCCAAGGCCCGCGGGTGACGAAGACCTTCGGCGGGATCGAGATGATCCAGCAGGCCACCGTGCTGCTGTCCTCGATGAGCCCCGCCCCCTACAGCGTCAACGAAGTGAGCCGTCATACGGTTTTCGTCTTCAACGCCGGCGAACAGGTCTACGAACTCGTCGATCCCGACGGACAGCGCTGGGTCATGCAGAGCTGGAGCCAGGTCGCAGACCCCAACTTGTCGCGAGCCGACCTCCCCGGCCTGGCCAGCCGGCTCAACCTGCCGTCCGGATGGACCTACCGGCCGCGCGTGCTCACCGACACGCTGCGCGTAGACACCACAACCCGCCCCGCCCACGTCACCCAGGACGACTTGGCCAACAGCTACTCGCTGGAGTTCTGAGCCCTACAGGTACTGGCCCAGGTTCGATTCGGTGTCGATGGCCCGCGACGCGCTCGACGACTTGCCGGTGACCAGAGTACGGATGTAGACGATCCGCTCCCCCTTCTTGCCCGAGATCCGCGCCCAGTCATCGGGGTTGGTGGTGTTGGGCAGGTCCTCGTTCTCGGCGAACTCGTCGACGATCGAGTCGAGCAGGTGCTGAATGCGCAAGCCATGTTGGCCGGTTTCCAGCACCGACTTGATGGCGTTCTTCTTCGCCCGGTCGACGACGTTCTGGATCATCGCCCCGGAGTTGAAGTCCTTGAAGTACATGACTTCCTTGTCACCGTTGGCATAGGTGACCTCCAGGAACCGGTTGTCGTCGATCTCGGCGTACATCCGGTCGACGACCTTTTCGATCATCCCCTTGATGCACGCCCCACGGTCACCTTCGAACTCGGCGATGTCGTCGGCGTGCACCGGCAGCGTCTCGACCAAGTACTTGGAGAAGATGTCTTGTGCCGCTTCGGCATCGGGCCGCTCGATCTTGATCTTCACGTCCAGGCGGCCGGGCCGCAGGATCGCGGGGTCGATCATGTCCTCGCGGTTGGAGGCGCCGATCACGATGACGTTCTCGAGTCCCTCCACCCCGTCGATCTCGCTGAGCAACTGCGGGACGACGGTGGTCTCGACATCCGAGGAGACCCCGGTGCC
>PLSK01000099.1:0-2124 GCA_003165155.1 Mycobacterium sp.
GCCCGCTGTTCCTGCCATTGCCTGAAGCCGGCCAGCGCGGCGAGCTCGAACCACTCCGGTAAGGGGGCGGCGACGACATGGACGAGACTCAGCGGCACATTCCGCAGCGCTGCATCACGGGCCGCCCACCGGACGGCACCCAGTGCCGCTGCTGAGCCATCAACGCCTACCAAGACCGCGCCACGTGGTGGTCGCCACATTTCAGTTCTTTTCTGATCGGCTCTCTACCCACCGGCAGCATCACTCAGGGAGGCCGCGACTGTTAGGGCCGAAGAGATGCAAGCCGAAGGACCAAAGGCACCGAGTGAAGCGCCTAACGCACTGTGGCCGACGCGGCGGCGCTTGTAGGTCAAGACGCCGAAAGGAGACCAGCGGCTTCCTCTAATTCCTTTAGCGCGGGCTCGATCGCGTCCGCTAGTTCGTCGATGTCATTGGCGATCTCGGGTGTGGTGACGAAGCCGAAATTCACGAACCCGTTGTAGCTCAAACAGGTGATGTTCAATGCCACCTCGAGCATGACCGGTCCNNCCGGGAACGTTGGAGATCACCATGTTGATAGGAGCGACGTGGCCGCCGATGTGGCTGGCCGTGTAGGCCCTGGCGGCGAGCGCCAGCAAGCCGGGCGGGGTGGTCTCCGTCAGACCCATGATCTGGTGTGCGGTAAGCGCTTTGGCCATCTCCTTGGCGCCTCGGGAGTTGCCATAGATGTTTTTCATTCGCTCGGCGGGGTCGGCAATTTCGGTGCCGAGGCTGATTGTCATCGAGCTGATCTGGTTACCGATTTCCCTGCTCTCGCCATGGGTTGAGATTGGAATCTGGGCGACCAGCGGTCGATCGGGGAGCTCACCCCGGTCTAGCAGGTAACGGCGCATCGCACCGGAAACGACCGCCAGCACCACGTCGTTGAGCTTCAGGCCGAAGGCGCGCTTGACCGCCTTCACCCGATCCAGTGGCACTCTGCTGCTGCTGATTCGCCGCTGCGTGGAGATTTGGGCGTTGAAGCGCGTTGTCGGTGCCTCGAAGAATCGAGGGGGTTTGTTGGCCAGCCCGCGCACCGCCAGCTGTTGAGACAGCGTTTGCTGAGCGATTCGCAAGAGGCGGTATGGCGTCCTGACCGCCACGTTGAATATGCCGCCCAGCGCCCGCAGCTCGAACGAGGGAATCCCACGCGTCGATGAGGGGCTGCCCTCAATGGCGGGGCGACGCGGTTGAGGGCTGACGTCGAGCATCATCTCGCTCAGATTGGTGCCCGACACACCGTCGACAAGAGCGTGATGCATCTTCGTCAGGATCGCGACACGACCATGCTCCAGACCCTCGATGAACCACATCTCCCAGAGCGGCCGGTCGCGGTCGAGCGGATAGGACATGAGACGTCCGACCAGGTCCTCGAGTTCGCGACGTCCTCCGGGCTCGGGTACTGCTATCCGCCGGATGTGATAGTCGATGTCGAGCTCGCGGTCCTCGACGAACCATGGCCTGTCGAGTCCCAGCGGCGCGCCCGCCACTCGATAGCACAGCTCAGGCATCTCCGGAAGGCGAGAAGCGACAAGGTCCTTGACCGCGCGGAAGCAGAAATCCGGCACGTCGGACGGGTCGCAGATCGTCAGTCCGGCGCCATGCATGTGCCAGGCGTGCGTCTCGGCGTACCAGAACGCAGCATCTACGCTCGACAGTCGCCTCATGCTGACAGAGTAGGGCGGGCAGGGTCGCGTCAACGCCAAACGCATGAACTGAGGCCTATCGAGCCTGCAAACCGCGGCGGTCATGGCACCGGCCATTCGTGGACTGGGCACCGGTGCGCGCGTGCTCCGCATACCGCCGGGTCACTCACGCAGCGGCAGCGGTGCTCATCCACGCGGCACCGGTTCGTGAAAACATGGGTCTAGTGATCCTCTCCATAGACGTCGGTAAGACGTCATGCCGGGCCGCCATGGGCGGCCGGAGGGTCGAGGGTGCAGGCGCGCCGGGTCTCGCGGCGCCTGGTGGAGTGCGGGCGGCGGAGGCGGCGATCCTCGCCTTGGCGAGCCAGTTAACCAGTCAGTTTGGGTCGGCCAAGGATTTGATCGTGGGTGCCGCCGGGGCGCTGACGGCCCCGGAGGCTGCCCGCGCGCTGGGCGAGGC
>PLSK01000099.1:2150-10489 GCA_003165155.1 Mycobacterium sp.
CCGACGGTTGGGGCCCATGGCTTGGAGACGAGGGCGGCGGCGCGTGGATCGGCACAGCTGGGCTGCGCGCGGCCCTGCGCGCTCTCGACGGGCGTGGACCGTCCACTGCGCTAATCGATGCCGCCGGCACCCGCTTTGGCCCGCCGAAAACGTGGCCGGCGCAGCTCACCGACGCCGCCGCGCTCGCGTCGTTCGCGCCCGATGTTCTCGCGGCGGAAGACGACGCCGTGGCGTTGGCGATTGTTAGTGCCGCCGCCGAGTCACTCGCCGCGACCGCACGCGCCGCCGGGGATGGCCCGGTGGCGTTGGTCGGCGGGCTGGCTGGTGTCAAGGCGCTGCGCGAGCGGATCGACCTTGTCGAACCCGTCGGTGATGCGCTCGATGGCACGCTGCGGCTGGGGGCGATCCACGAGCCGCATGTGATCCGCTTGCAGGCGGTCCCCGAAGCCCTTGCCCCAAACGGGCTCGACATGCTCACCACCGAGGCCGTACGGCCAGATCTGCACGATCTTGATATGCGGCCCATTGGCGAGGTCGTCGCGCTGCTTGTCGCAGCCGAGGGTGAGGCGCACGGCGCTGTGGTTGCGGCGCTTCCGCGGATTACGGAGGCGGCCGAGGCGGTCGCCGCGCGGCTCGAGCGCGGTGGCCGGCTGATCTACGCCGGCGCCGGGACGCCCGGTCGGCTCGGGGTGCTCGACGCGGCCGAATGTGAGCCGACGTTTAACACCGACATCGTGCGTGGCGTGATCGCCGGCGGGCCGGCGGCGCTGACCCAGGCAATCGATGGCGCCGAAGACGCTTTCGACCCAGCGGATCTCGCGGACCTGACCGCGGCCGACGCGCTGGTCGGGATCTCCGCTTCGGGCCGCACGCCGTACGTGCTAGGGGCGCTCAACCATGCGCGCGCGGCGGGCGCTCTCACCGTCGCGATCGTCAACAACTTCGGCAGCGAGGCGGCTGCCGACATAGTGATCGAGCTGCTGACCGGACCAGAGGTGCTCGCTGGCTCCACGCGGCTGACCGCCGGGACGTCTCAGAAGGTTGTGCTTAACGCGATTTCGACCAGCGTGATGATCGCGCTCGGAAAGACCTACGGACCGCGGATGATCGACGTGCGCGCGACCAACGAGAAACTGCGCCGCCGCACAGTGCGGATCGTCCGTGACGCGGCCGGCGTCGATGAGGTAGCCGCAACCGCCGCGCTCGCCGCCGCGGGCGGGCATGCCAAGACCGCGATCGTCGCGCTGCTTGCGGGGGTCGACGCCGCCGAGGCCGCGGTCCGGCTCAGGCGGGCGCGGGGACGCGTACGCGACGCGCTCGTGAGGTGGTCGTGATGGCGGGCATCGGTGTCAAGACGTTTGGCGGTGAGTTTCTTCGAACTGCCATGTGACTCCGTGGCGTGGGCATAGGCTCCGGCTACTTCGGCGATCGGTATTGGCCGGGCAACCCAGAAGGTTGTCCTGAGGCGGTGGGAGTGGCGCGGTGTCATATGTAGTTGCGTTGCCCGAGATGATGTCGGCTGCCGCCACCGACGTGGCTTCGATTGGTTGGGTGGTCGCGACGGCAAATCAGGGCGTGGCGGGGGCCACCACGGGGGTACTGGCCGCTGCCGAGGACGAGGTGTCAGGCGCGATCGCGGCTTTGTTTTCCGCCCACGGCCGGGGCTATCAAGCGCTTAGCGCGCAGGCGGTGGCTTTTCATGCCGAGTTTGTGCAGGCATTGACCGGAGCGGCCGGTGCGTACACCGCCGCTGAGGCGGCCAACGCGTCGCCTTTGGCGGCCATTGAGACGGCGTTGCTCGGTGCCGAGCGAGAAATTCAGCAGATCCCCACGACACTTGCCACCGGATTCGGCAACGAGCTCAATTTTCTGCTTACCGCGCCAAGTTCCCCGCTCTTAGCGCAGTTCACCGGCAACAATCCGCTGTTCGGGCTGTTTCTCAGCAACACCCCGCCAAAGTTGTTGACGTTGCTGCTCGGAGAAACGGTCCAGCACACCACATATGACGGGATGAGCGTCGTGCAGATCACGCCGGCGCACCCAACCGGCGATTACGTGGTTGCCATCCACGGTGGCGCGTTCATCTTTTCGCCCTCAATTTTCCATTGGGTCAATTATGCGGTGACGGCCTACCAGACCGGCGCGACCTTCGAGGTGCCGATTTACCCGTTGCTGCAGCAAGGAGGTACTGCCGGTCCAGTCGTAAACCAGATGGCCGGTCTCATCTCGTCGCAAATCACCGCACACGGGGTCTCGCACGTCAGCGTGATGGGCGACTCCGCGGGCGGCAACCTGGCATTGGCGGCCGTCGAAGAAATTGCGCAGTCGCCCGCAACGTTTGGCCCCGTACCGCGGTCCATGGTGTTGCTGTCCCCGTGGCTGGACCTGCAGTCGACCGGGGGGGTGATCGGCAAGGAGTGGGCGGGTGGTCTTTCTCTGACCGACTATCGGGTGAGTCCGGGGTTTGGGTCACTTAGCGGACTTCCGCAGACGTACGTCTACACGGGCACGGCGGACTCACTCGAACCGTCGGCGATTGCCCTCGAGCAAGCAGCCATAGCCCAAGGGGCGCCGATGAGTTTCGTAGTGGCTAGCGGCCAAATTCACGACTGGGTTCTGCTTGCCCCGTGGGGCAGCCAACTCTGGCCGCAGATCGACCAGGAACTCGGTATCGCGCCCTGATTGCGCGTCGCGCAAGGCTTGTCATTCCGGTATCAGCCACAAGGTCGTGGCTGCGGCCGGGTCCGACACCATCCGTTCAACGGTGGTGTCGCCGTAACGCGAGTACTTGCTGCGGTAAGCGTTGTCGACGGCCGCGCGCAGGTCGGTGGAGTCCTCGCCAACGTCGGTGACGGTGACGTCGGCGCACACATCGGCAACACGGATACGCGCTCGCTGTGAGCGCAGCACGTCTCCGAACCATCCGTTCGGTCGTCGCTGCCAGGTTCGCACGAAAACGTTTTCACCGACGCAGACGACCCAAATCGGCACCCAACGGCCCAGGGTTCCATCGGCACGCCGCACGGCGATCTCGAGTTCGTCGGACGCACCAAGTCGCTGCAATTGCTCCGGAGACCACGTAGACGTCATGGCGCGGTCCTCTTTATCTCGTTACTGGACGGGCGAAGCGGGCTCACCTTCTACCGGTACCCCAATTCCCTAGCGCGGATCAGGCATCATGGCGGAGCGACCACCTGCCGAATTCCACGAAACCCGACCGCGGGGGATCACCATCAGTAAGTCAGTGCGAAAGGCCATTGCTGTTGGAGCTGTTGTGCTCGCGCTCAGTGCTGCTTGCCATCTTGACCACGCAGAACATCCGGCAGTAAGCGAGAGCGCGCAGCCGACGCAGACGACAGCTGTGGCTCCCACGCCTGATTTCGCCAAAGTGTCCAAGCTGATAGGCGATGCGATCGGGGCAAATGAGCTGCCGGGTGCCGTGGTGGCGATCGGGCACGGCGGCAACATCGTCTTCCACCAGGCGTATGGCTCGCGCAAGCTGGCAAGCGAACCCGGGCTGGATGGTTTGCCTGCGCCTGCGGAGCAGATGACTGAGGACACGATCTTCGACTTGGCGTCGTTGACGAAGAGCCTCGCGACCGCGACTGCTGTCATGCAGCTCTACGAACAAGGCAAGGTCCAGTTCGACGATCCCGTGCAGCGGTATCTGCCGGACTTCAACACGGCGAACGATCCACGACGTGCGACGGTGACCCTGCGCATGTTGCTCACGCACACGTCGGGCGAGCCGGGCGATGTCGACCTCAAAGAACCGTGGGGACTCGACGGACCCGACAAGGCAGAGGGCATTCATCGTGCGCTCACCACGCCGCTGGAGTCGGGCCCCGGTGAGCGTTTCAGCTACTCCGACATCAACTTCATTCTGCTCGGCGCCCTGATCGAGAAGGTCACCGGCGACGCCCTGGATGTTTTCGTTCAGCACCACGTGTTCGAGCCGCTTGGTATGCAAGACACCCGCTACCTTCCCTTGGCCAAAGCATGTGGTCCACATACGGTTTCAGGATCTGCGATCGGCTGGGCTCCCGCGCCAAAGGACCGAGAGCCGGATGCTTGTCCTGCCGATACGTGGGCGGTCGGCCTCTTGCCGCGCATTGCACCCACAGCCCGTGACGAAGAGAGCAGAGGCGATCCGGCCAAGAATCCCGATCTTGACCACCTGCTGCGCGGCACCGTGCAGGACACCACGGCGCGGCGCATGGGTGGCGTGACCGGGCATTCCGGCGTGTTCTCGACGGCCCACGATGTCGGCGTCTTTGCGCAGGCCTTGCTTGACCGGCTCGTGGGCAAACCGAGCGAGTTCCCTTTGGCGCAAACGACTCTGGAATTGATGACGGCTCCGCAGCAGCCGGGACACAGCGCCCAACAACTCCAAGCGGCCAACGATGCCGCCCGAGAAGCCATGGCACAGAGACCGAATGCAAAAGATCCACTGCTGGCTCCGCGTTATCCGGCGATCGCGGGGCAAAACCTGCGCGGTTTTGGCTGGGACATCGATACGGGCCAGTCCACGGCGCGAGGCAGGCTGTTCCCCATCGGCAGCTTCGGCCACACCGGGTTCACCGGAACCTCGCTTTGGCTGGACCCGGGCTCTGATACCTACATAGTTCTGCTCGCGAACTCGATCCATACGCGAGGCAGCCCACCGATGTCGCATCTGCGAGGTGAGGTTGCGACGGCGACGGCCCAGGCGCTGGGTCTTTAAATCTTTTAGGCGCGAGACTGTAACTGGCTGCACCCTCACTCGCGAGATGCGTCGCCAGTGACAGTCTCGCGGCGCGAATCGCCGCTGCCACGGAGGGGTGCGTCACGGTTCAGGGCCGCTCGAAGTGCTGGTAGTCGATGGGGCTCCTCCAGAAGCCGGCCCACCGCCAGCCACGATCCGTGAAGGCGTGCACTGCTGGGTCGGCGGCGTGCAGGAGTCCAGGGTCGGTGCGGCTGCGGTTCAGGTAGGCCGCCCCGTTCTGGGGCTGGAATTCGCCGCCAGCGTAGATGCACGGGTTGAGAAGCGGATTCAGGTCGATAGCCCGACCGTAAGCGTGTTGAGACCATCGGTTGGTTCCTGGAATGCCCCGGCAATTGAACGCCGAAGTGTTGTTGTCCTCCATCGATAACTCGTCATCAGCGCCTCGGTAGTGGTCGACCGTGCGGATCTTCTCGACGGGGTAGCCCAGCCGGTAAAGCTGTTCGAAGATCGCGATGACCTCCGGCACCAGGTCTTCGTGCACGATCAGCTCGCCGCGGTGGGTCTGGCCGTCGAGACCGACGTGTTCGACGTAGACCCGCCGGAGCTGCTCTGGCTCGACGGGGCAACCCGGCCGCCAGCTCGCGCCGAGTTCGGCGGCAGTGACAGGCTTCACGGTCCCAACGGCAGGCGCGGGCGCCGCGGCGGCCGACGGTGACGGTGCGACAGCCGGTGATGGTGCGGCGGCGTGCGGTGGCGGCACAACGGTGCACCCGAGCAGCATTACTCCCGCTGAGAGTATTTCCGCCAGCACGGCACGCCGCCGCTTGAAGGGGGTCAATTGGGGTGAGTCTTCACCGCTTGCTGCCGTCCTGATAAGACCGCTCGACAAGGTCGACTCGGTTGACATGGTCGTGGACGAGCCAAGGGTATGTGACGCGACCCAGTGCGTGAGTGACGCCGTACGCTTCCAACGTGAACGCGATCGACCCGGACAAGCTCAACATGTGCCTACAGGTTCTGGCCGACATCGAGTCGTTGCCGCCCGAACACCCCGATGCCGTCGCCGTACGTCGGGCCACAGCAGGCATTTTCAAGTCGGTCAAGAAGGCTCGACGCCAGGCCAAGCGGGACGCGGTGGCGGCCGCCGACGACGCCGTCATCGCGGCCACCGCCACCGGTGCGCCGGGCCGTATCGACGATGAGACTCGGGGCCTGCCCTTGGTTTCCACTGCGGTCGGGGCCACCGCAGGCGCGCTGCTCCGGTCGCGAGCCTGCTACATGTGCAAGAACCACTACACGATGGTCGACGCGTTCTATCACCAGCTCTGTCCGGAGTGCGCCGCACTCAGCCACGCCAAGCGGGACGCTCGCACCGACCTCACCGGCAGGAGCGCCCTGCTCACCGGTGGCCGCGCCAAGATCGGTATGTACATCGCGCTGCGACTGCTCCGCGACGGCGCCCACACGACCATCACCACCCGCTTTCCGAACGACGCCGTGCGCCGCTTCAGTGCGATGCCCGACAGTGCCGACTGGCTGCACCGGCTACGCATCGTCGGCATCGACCTGCGCGACCCAGCTCAAGTCGTCGCGCTCGCGGACACCGTGGCCGCCCAGGGCCCGCTGGACATCCTGATCAACAACGCCGCCCAGACGGTGCGCCGAGCTCCCGGCTCCTACGCGGCGCTCGTCGAGGCGGAGCGGACGCCGCCGCCGGAACTCGTCGACGTGATCACGTTCGACCGCGTCAGCGACGCCCATCCTGCGGCACTTGCGGGAAGCCTCGCAGAGCACCACACTCCGCACGCGGTGACCGAACTGGCCCTCGCCGCCCGAAGCGCGTCTCCGGACCGGATCGCCGCGGGCACTGCCATAGACGCCGGTGGCCTCCTGCCCGATACCGCGTCCATCAACAGCTGGACCCAACGCGTACACGAGGTCGACGCGATGGAATTGCTCGAGGTTCAGCTGTGCAACCAGACCGCGCCGTTCATTCTGGTGAGCCGCCTGCGCCCGGCGATGGCCGCTTCACCTTCCCGCCGTAAGTACGTCGTGAATGTGTCTGCAATGGAGGGACAGTTCAGCCGTATGTACAAAGGCCCGGGGCATCCGCACACCAACATGGCGAAGGCCGCACTGAACATGCTTACCCGCACCAGTGCCGCCGAAATGCTCGAGCAGGACGGCATTCTCATGACCGCCGTCGATACGGGCTGGATAACCGACGAGCGTCCGCACCCGACAAAGCTGCGGCTTGCCGACGAGGGTTTCCACGCTCCGCTCGACCTCGTCGACGGAGCCGCCCGTGTCTATGACCCAATTGTCCGCGGGGAGTCCGGCGAAGATTTGCACGGCTGCTTCCTTAAGGATTACTCGCCGAGCAATTGGTAGTGGGTCGGTGATCCTCTCCGTAGACGTCGGCAAGACGTCGTGCAGGGCCGCCATGGGCGGCCAGAGGGTCGAGGGTGCGGGCGCGCCGGGTCTCGCGGCGCCTGGCGGAGTGCGGGCGGCAGAGGCCGCCATCCTTGCCGTGTCCAGCCAGTTAGCCAGCAAGTTTGGGTCGGCCAAGGAGTTGATGGTGGGTGCCGCCGGGGCGCTGACGGCGCCGGAGGCTGCCCGCGCGCTGCGCGAGGCGTTGCTGACCTCACTGCGGAGGGAGCGCGTCGCGGTAACTAGTGACGCCGTCACCGCACACGCGGGCGCGCTGGGCGGGAAGCCGGGCCGTTTGCGAGAGAACGAGCATGTCAGCGGGCTTGAGATATCCACGTAGTGATGGCCCGAGCCGGGCGTCAGCTTCGATCCCGGCAGCTCCACTGAGAACATGGCCGCCGATGAGCGGCCATTTCTTTTGCTGACGGTTGGCCGACGCTTAGCGTCGCCCGCCGCACCGGATCCTCGTCGCCGAACCTCTCCACGTCCCCGGGCGTGACGTGCACACGCGACGGTTTCGGCGCGGCCGGGGGTGGTCGTTCGGGTTCCATGGCGCTGATTGTCTCTGTCTACGGCGCCAAGGACCCCAGACGGTGGCTGAGATCATCGCTGACGCGGCGGTCGATTACGGCAGGACGATCCCGGTGGCCTGGCCCAGCGGAATCGTCTGCCCGCCGGGGGGTACGTACACGGCGGGGGACCCGGGCCCGTAGATGCCGTAAAGCGGGTCGGCCGGGCCGTGCCCGGTGTAGATGTCGTTGATCCAGCCCGAGGACAGGGTGTACACGGCCTGGGTGTTGCCGGGCGGGGAGAACTGGGTCACCAGCTGGACGACGAAGTCGATGACGGGTTTGTTGCCCAGCAGCGAGTCGACGTGCGAACCGCCGGCCAGCTCGACCCCGACGAACTGCCCCGGGTACAGACTGACCAGTTCGTTCGTGGTGGCACCGAAAGCGTTCCACGCCTGGGGCGGCGCGGCCACCACATAGACGGGTGTACCCGCCGCCTGCAGGTTGGCTATCGCAGCCGCGTAAGCCGCGGAACTGTTGGCGACCCCGTCGAACGTCACGACACCTTTCAGGTTGTCGGCGCCCGTCCCGAGGCTCGCGAGGTAATCGCCCGCGGCGATCGTGGCGAGGCCACCGCCTGCGGAGTGTCCCGACAGGATGAAGTGCTGCGGCAACGTACCCTGGAAACCGGCCTG
>PLSK01000099.1:10515-17144 GCA_003165155.1 Mycobacterium sp.
ACCGTTCGCCTGCGTCGGGAAGTACCACAGCGCGGGGGCTGGGTAGCTGATCTGGCCAAGCGGGATTCCCAGGATGGAGGCCTCACCAAGCGGAATCTGCACGAAGGAGAACCCGATTCTGACCCCGGTCACTCCATCGATGCCCGGGCCTGTGAGGGCCACGGTCGAGGGGAAATTCAAGAACCCACCCAGGCCAACCGCGTTGGTGGCCCAGTTGAGCACCGCTCCCACGGTTGCGATACGGGGTCCTACGAACTGAGGACGCCCGAACAGCCCCTCGATGGGCGCAAAGAGCGCCTGGAGCGGCGACACATTCGCAGCCTCAGTGGCCGTATACGTGGCCGCAGCCGCGCTGAGCGCGCGCACAAACTGGCCATGGAACAGCGTCGTCTGCGCGCTCAGCGCCTGAAACTCTTCGGCGTAGCTGCCGAAAACACGTGCGATAGCCGCCGACACCTCATCGCCGGCCGCCGCGACGATCCCCGTAGTCGACGGCGCCGCCGCCCCGGTGGCCGCCCTGATCGCCTCCCCGATCTCGGTCAAGTCTCCGGACGCTTCGGCCAAAGCCTCCGGTGCTGCGATCACATACGACGACATCGGCGGGTTCCCCTCCACGGCGGCGCGACAACCTCACGTCAGCCCTGAGACGTTACCCGCGTCGGATCGACCCGTCACGAAATTCGGAAAACGGGCGTTCACTGCGGTCAACGTCGTGAGATTCCGGGCGCACGACAAGAACGGTACGGAAGCTCCTGTTCCTTCTAACTCGCGAGCGTCGCGAAATAGTCGGCGACCGTCTTGGGATCGTCAAGGGGGGCGATCGCACCGATGTAGGTGTCGGGGCGCACCACGACGCGACCGCCGTTGGGCAGGCCAAGTCGACGCGCTAAGACCCGCTTCGGATCGGCGATTACGACGTCATAACCGGCGACCGCAGAGTCGGCATCGGTGACGAGGACCTGCCGTCCGGCTTGGCCCGCGGCCGGTGTCCCGTGACCTGCGGCCACCGTCACTGTGGTGTGTGCGACGTCCCAGCTGCCCGCGACGTGTTTTTGCACGTCTTCGTCGTTCAGGAAGGGAAAGTGATCGCCGGCAGCGACTTTGGCGCCGCGAGGCGCCTTTCCGGCAACGATTGGGCTGCGGGGGTAGCGGACGGTGAGCTCCGCGGTGGTGCTGGCCATCGCGTGGCCGACCGCACCGACATGCGACAGACCTCTCAGTAATGCATTACGGATGCGTTGGGGTGCTCCGGTGAGGGTCCCGGCCATGCTGAGCCGTTCGGTGAACTTGATCATGCTCTGGGCCACTGGATACCTCTCGGCTTGGTAACTGTCTAACAGCCGATCGCCCGCCTGCCCGCCGATGACTGCGGCTAGTTTCCAGGCCAAGTTGAATGCGTCCTGCATTCCGGTGTTCATTCCCTGTCCGCCGGCCGGGCTGTGAATATGTGCGGAATCGCCCGCCAAAAATACTCGGCCCCAACGATATTGCGGGACTTGCGCGTGATGCAGCTCGAATGAGGTCAGCCAATGCCCCTTCAGTAGCTTGATCCCGCCGACGCGCTCGTCGAGGACCTCTTGCAATTGTTCCAGGGTCGGATGCATGTTCAGCGGCGTTCCGGGCGCATCGTGAACCTGGGCCATCACCCGGGCGCGCCCGTCACGCATTGGCATCGCCAGTACCGGGCCGCCCGGCGAGAAGAACGTGAACATCGCGTCGGTATCCAGGTTGTGCTCCGCGTCGACGTCACCGAGAAGGAACCGCTCGCCGACGAAGGAGCCGGCCAACTTGCCGCCGACCAGGTGGCGAACGGTGCTGTGCGCGCCGTCAGCACCGATCACCCATGGCACCGTGATGTCCTCAACCTTGCCAGAGGCGTGGCGAACGGTGACCTGGACCGCCTCGCCGTGCTGCGCCAGCTGGGTCAGTTCGACACCGCGCTCCACGGTGACGCCCAGGGAGCTCAGGTGTCGAATCAGCACGCGTTCGGTCTCGGTCTGCGGAGTGTTAAGGCTGAAGGGATACGCGGTGTCGAGGCTGTCCAGCGGGACGCGGAACAACTTGTCGTGGCCGCTGTAGAGCTCCATCGCCTTGGCCTTGACGCCGGTGGCGATCAACTCGTCTACCGCGCCCATCCGCTCCAGCATGTCCAGGCTGCGAGCATGCACGGCGATCGCGCGGGATTCATTGGTCGGTTGGGCCAGCTTGTCGATGATGCGCACGGTCACTCCGTGGCGGGCCAGTTCGGCGGCAGCGACCAAGCCCACCGGCCCGGCGCCGACGACCAGGACATCGGGATTGTCGGTGCTCATAATGGCTCCTCACTTTCACGGTTAGTTGAAACTTAGTTTCACCATACGTTGAGACTAACGCCGTTGCAAGAGGAATTTCACGATGTGATGAAATTTATCCTGAAGCAGTGTTTAACCGCCTGGTCCGCGTCATGAGCGCGGTGTACGGCGGGCCCGGATACTGCAGGCGGCCCGCCGAGATTTCGCGGCCAAAGGTGGGCAGCGACCCGCGCCGCCGTCGACCCGGCGCTGGTGTACCACCAATTTCAGCGATACGTCAACGCGGATTTATCCACGTCCGCAGGCGCCGCGAACCCGAGCTTGTCCGCCCGGCCACTCCGCGTTTAGTAGGCAAAGCTGAACTGGCCAATACCAATCCGGTAGGCGCCCGTGACCGCGATGCCGATGTTGTGGCTGCCGTAATTGCCCAGGCCCAAGTTGACGAGGCCGGTGTTCCAGCCGCCAAAGTTGTAGTAGCCGCGGTTGACAACGCCGAAGTTGCTGATGCCGGAGTTGTACAGCCCGATGTTGTCGGTGCCGTAATTCCCGAAGCCGATATTGCCGCTGCCGGTGTTGCCGTAACCGATGTTCGCGGCCGCATTCGCGGCCAACCCGGACAGGTTCTGCAGCGGTGAGGCATTCGCGGCCTCGGCACCGGCGTAGGCGCCCGCACTTGTGCTCAGAAGTTGGACAAACTGCTCATGAAATGTCGCGGCTTGAGCGCTGACCGTCTGATAAGCCTGGCCGTGCGCGCCGAACACCGACGCGACAGCCTCCGACACGTCATCGGCACCCGCGGCCACCACGGTCGGACGTGAATGCGGCCGCCGCTGCATTGGCCGCGTTGATCGCCGAACCGACATTCGCCAGGTCCGAAGCAGCACCTGTCACAAATTCCGGTGCGATCGCAAACGACATCTGAACCTCCGCAAGCACATGTAGTCGAGATGTCGCGCCGATCGCGATACTTGGATGGTAGGCACTCTTGGACGCGAATTCCATCTTCTTCGCTGCGGTGCCGGTCCACTGGGCGTGCTGTAAGCCGGGGGAGGTGCCGGCACTGCGAGAGCCCGTGCGACGGCGGCCCAACGACGTCCCGCGCGCTAGCCTTGTCCGTCAACCGATCAGACGAGCCGGAAGGCCACTATCTGATGAATGAGTTTACGAAGCCGGCGTTGACCAAGGTACCGGCAGTAAATCTGGGCTTTTGGGTCATCAAGATCTTGGCGACAACACTCGGCGAAACGGGCGGCGACACCGTGACGATGACGCTGAACTGGGGCTACCTGGTCGGAGTTGCGCTTTTCGGCGTCGCGCTTGTGGCGCTGGTTGTCGCGCAGATATTTGCCAAGCGCTTCCAAGCGACGCTGTACTGGGCGACGATTGTGGCCTCGACGACATTCGGTACCACGTTGGCCGACTTTGCCGACCGATCGCTGGGGATCGGCTACACAGGCGGATCGCTTCTCCTGCTGTTTTGTCTGTTGGCCACCCTTGGGCTGTGGCATTGGTCGGAAGGAACGGTGTCGGTGAGCACCGTTTCGACGCCGAAAGTAGAGGCGTTCTACTGGGCGACCATCACTTTTTCGCAGACGCTGGGTACCGCGCTTGGTGATTGGCTTGCCGACACTCGCGGATTTGGGTACGAACGGGGCGCATTGGTCTTCGGCGTTGCACTCATCGTAGTCGTGGCCTTGTATTACTGGACCGGGGTGTCGCGTGTCTTTTTGTTTTGGGTCGCATTCATCCTGACGCGGCCGCTCGGTGCGACGGTAGGGGACTTCGTTGATAAACCCGTTGCCGACGGCGGCTTAGCGCTGAGCCGCCCGCTGGCCTCGGCCGTCATCGCTGGCGTAATCGTCGTGTTGCTGATTTTCCTGCCGCAGCGCGCGGGACGTCACCCCGAGCAGCAATCCGCCTCGGGCAGAGGCGATCGAAACTAATCCGACTGGGTAAGCGAGCTGTCACCAAATCAGATAGGACGAGGATTGAGCCAGTCGACACTGTTCGTCGTTGTGTTCTTGGCATGCCTAGTCGAGGCCGTCGAGGCGCTGACAAATTGTGTTGGCAGCAGGTATGGCACGCGGTTGGCGGTCAGCCTTCATCGGATGCTAGAGCCAACTTTAGCCCTGTGGCCAGGTANNGGTATCTGGTCGGTTGTTGCGATCGCCCAACGGGTGGGAACTTTGTAGCTGGACAACTGATCCCGCGCACGCGAAGCGAGGGAAGAAACGTCGATCGTCGCTTTCGCGGCGACGACGACGGCGCACACCTCTTCGCCGCGCTGAGGGTCGTCGATCCCGACGACAACGCACTGTGCGACGTCGGGAAATTTCTCGATAACCGCCTCGACCTCGAGCGGGGATACGTTGGCGCCGGCCGTTTTAATGAGTTCGCTGGTCCGTCCGACATAAAACAGGCGTTGGTCATTTTCCCGGCGGTAGACGCGGTCCCCGGTGTGGTACCAGCCGTCGGCGTCGAAGGTGTCGCAACGCTCGCGCTTGTTATAGCCGACCATTGCCCCAATCCCGCGGATAAGGAGCTCGCCGGTGGTTCCCGTGGAGACCGGTGTGCCCTGCTCGTCCACGATGTCGATGTCGGTGAAGGCGAAACCACCCGCTGTCTCAGACATGGTGCGGTGGATCGGGAATCCGTCGGGTACATCGGTCATCGCGAGATCCAGCGGGCCGTCGCGCAGCATCGGTGCGCTGGTGAGGTCGCGACTGGCGAAGGTCGGGTGCTCCCGCAGGCGTTGGGTGAAGGCGGGCCATCCGACGATCCCGGTGGCCCGCTCCCGTTCGACCAGATCCAGCGCCGTGCCGGCGTCGAGCCGCGGCATGACCAATAGCGTGGTGGATTCGTGCAGTGCCCCCATCGCGGCCAACAACCCGCCGATCCAAAAGAACGGCATCGCGCACAAGATCCGGGCCGGGGCCTGCGATCCGGTGACCGATCGGATAGCGCCCGGCCATGTCGAGGTCTGGCGGACGAGCGTGCCATGGGTGTGCAGCACCCCCTTGGGATCAGCGGTGGATCCCGAGGTGTGCACCATGATGGCCANNCGACGCAGATACGGCACGGCGGGCAGTGCCAGGCAGCCCGCCCGCTGACCGGCGAGCTGCGGAAGGGCGGCTTCGAATCGCTCGGCAACATTGATGCTCAGGACTTGGCTGGGCGCAACCAGCAGCCCAATATCAGCCAATCGCAATACTTTTGCGATCTCTGCCGGCGTATACATCGTGCTCATCGGGACAACCAGGGCGCCGATTCGCGACGCAGCAAGCCACCAGGTAATCCACTCCACGCCGTTGGTGAAGAACAGCCCCACACGGCTGCCCTTGCCGACGCCCTCATGGAGCAGCCAGCGCGCGACCTGTGCCGAGCGCTGCTCCGCCTCCTCGTATGTGAGTCGTCCGGTTGGCGTCACCACGTAGGTTTTCTCGCCGAACGCGTGGGCGCTATGCGCGAGGAGTGCAGGGATGGTGAGCGGTTGTGGCTGGGCCACTATTGCCGGGCCATCGCAAGGTTGAACCGTTGCTCAGGCGTGATCAGGTGGTCGTGGCTGTCTTCGCCGATGTCGAGTTGCACCCATTCAATCTCACCGGTGAAGCGGTTGCCGGTCGGTCCGTAATCCGGCGAGGCCGGCGACCCGGTGTCGCAGCCGACGTCGCAAGCCTCGTCGGCGGAGTAGGCCATCGGCTGTGTCCGCTCGACGCGGCCGCTGCCGACGGGTTTGCCGTCGTAGTACAGCGCCACGTCGCCGCCTTTGGCCAACCCGCCACCGTCATACTTGAACTCCATCCGCACCTGGCTCTTGCCCGGGGGGATCGGTTTCGTCGCGGTGATGATGTAGTGCTCGATACCGAAGAAGTTGAAGCAGTACTTAAGCTTTCCTTCGTGTGCGTAGAGCGACCAGCCGCCGACGCTGCCGCCCTGGGTGACGATGACACCGCTGGCACCTGTTTCGGGCACCACAATGTTGGCGGTCACCATGTAGGACTTGTTCTTCAAGATGAGGACGCAGTTCTCGCTGACCCGCATCCGGTCGAACAGTATCTGGGTGTTGCCGCGGATCAGCTGCGGTCGCCCGGCCATGTCGGCGTTGATGCGCTCAAAGCCGCGGTCGTCGAGCGGAACGACGTTGTACTTGACCGCTTCGATCAGCCAGAGCCGTTGCAGTTCAGCTAGTTTCTCGGGATTCTTGGCCGCCAGATCATGCGCCTGCGTCCAGTCGTCGGGCCCGTACAGCTCCCAGACATCCTCGTCGAAGGGCGGGGGCTGGTCGGCCTTCCACGGAGTGCGGTGTTTGGTCACAGCGGTCCAGCCCTGGTGGTAGAT
>PLSK01000099.1:17154-18590 GCA_003165155.1 Mycobacterium sp.
GTGATGGAACTGGTTGCGTAGCTCGCCCTTTGCCTTCAGGCCGTTGGGCCAGTGCACGATGGTGCCGTTGCGGGTGCCGCCCCAGTGCGAGGCCACCTGCTTGGTCCATTGGTATGGCGCACATAGTGCGTGTGCCCAACCCACCGCATAGTGGTTGTAGGCCTTCGGTGTGCCGAAATCGTCGATCTTGGACAGCAGGAATTCGGTTGTCTCGATGCCCGCCATGCCGTTCAACGTCGTCATCTCGTTGAAGCAGCCGTTCACTGTGCCTTCCGCCGAGGCGCCGTTGTCACCGATGATGTAGTAGATCAGCGTGTCATCGAGGACACCGAGATCACCAATCGCGTCGATAACCCGACCCACTTCATAGTCGGTCTGCTCGAGGAACCCGGCGTAGAGCTCCATCTGGCGGGCCAGCACCGGCTTCAGCTCGTCCGGAATCTCTTGCCAACTCGGGATCTCGTCGTGGCGGCGGGTCAGCTCTGCATCTTCGGGCACCACACCGAGCTTCTTCTGCTTAGCAATGATGCTCTCCCGCAAGGCATCCCACCCGTCGTCGAACTTTCCCGCGTACTTGTCCGACCACTCCTTGGGCACGTGGTGCGGGGCGTGGGTGGCGCCGGGCGCGAAATACATGAAGAACGGCTTATCCGGTACGAGGGCCTTCTGCTGCCGCACCCAGGTAATCGCCCGATCGGCAAGATCCGCGGTCAGCGTGTAGCCCTCCTCGGGTGACTTGGGCGGCTCGATTGCCGTTGTGCCCTCGAACAATCCGGGGTAGTACTGATTCGCTTCACCGCCGACGAACCCATAGAAGTATTCGAAACCCGATCCGGTCGGCCACTGGTGAAATGGCCCGGCAGGAGAGACCTCCCACACCGGCACCTCGTGGCACTTGCCGAACTGCGCCGTCGAATACCCGTTCAGCCGTAGCGTTTCGGCGATCGGCGCCTTCTCTTTGGGTCGAACGCTGCTGTTGCCGGGCGCCGACGTCGCCATCTCGGTTATCGCGCCCATCCCGACCGAGTGATGNNCCAAACCCGACATCGTCGATCAAGACGATAAGCACGTTGGGGGCGCCGGCGGGCGGCCGCAGCATCGTGATCGGTGGGTACTTCGTGTTGGGGTCTTTCGCGTCGTACGTCGTCAGTCCGATGTGTTTGACGTCGGGGATGGGCAGGTGGTCGCGTCGCACTGGGTCGGTCATCTAAGGCCTCTCTCTTGATACCTCCGCCAGCTTTGGAGCTTGCCATGGATCGCCCGCTACCAGGGTGGCGGGACCCCGGCGCGAATTCTGCCGACCTCGGCGCGCGCGAAGCGCACCCGGTCGGTGTCGGCGCCGCGCGCGGCAGCCAATTCCTCGCCAAGGTCGTACGCGGCATCAAGGACGTAGCCGTTGCGCTTGCGTTCACGACGGTTGCCGCTGGCCTTGCGGT
>PLSK01000011.1 GCA_003165155.1 Mycobacterium sp.
CCCACAACCACACCCGCGCGTCACCACGAACTGGAGTCATTCCGAAGCCAGCTCTGACGCCCCGCCCACCGCTATCTATCGACACGCTTACCGTAGAGGACCCGGCCGACGCCGAGCCCACCGATCAGGAGCCCAACGTCCGCTGACAGTGTTACCCACGTAATAAGCCGCGGCGCGGTGGGGCTTGCTGTGCCGCGCCGTGTAGCGTTAGCGATGTTGAATACCAGCCAGTCTGGGACCAGGTTGGCTGGCCGCCGCTGTCCTCGCTGAGCACAAGCTTGCGCCGAACACGCCGGTGACCACCGCACATGTCGGGAATCACCATGACCGCTTCACCCACCACCGGGAATTGGTACAAGTCAGACGTGAGCTGATAGTGCGCGGCCCGCAAGATGGGAGATCTTGTCAACATTCGGTCAATGACTTGTTGTATGTTGCAAATTATATTTGCTGACAGGAGGGCTTAGCGTAAAAAACTCATCAGCACGCTGGCTAGTACCACCGCGCCGAGCACACGCCTAAAATAACTAGCTCCCTCTTTTATTTCCAAATATGCCCACGTAAAAAGAAAGGCCGTACTTAGGCTGGCAAAGCCAGCTCTTATCACACCCGCGGAAATCAAATGAGAAATGACTAAACAAACAAACCAGCCAATTAGGGGTAGGTTGGGAATTTGCCAGAGTACGATTTTACCGTTTCGATCCCGGATAAACTTGGTAACTATCTGCTTTATTGACATCTCCTAAACTGCTCGGCGACAACGCCGGACGTTGGCTTCACTCCAAGTTACCTCAGCACTAGCCGCCGTATGGGGCGACGATCGTGGACCCTCCGGTGTACTCGGTCGCTAACGCCCTGGTGCCATCGTGCAGCCTTCTGGGCGAGGGTTTGCCGAATGTGCCCGGTAATATGGGCACAACTCCTTCTATTGTGCCCCAGCCAGGGCCATTCCAATAAACGCACGCACCCTGATCAAACATCCGATTCCGCGGCACCCGGAACAACATCATTGGGCCCGTTTGGTGTCCGGCTCGGACGCTGGCAATATACATCCAGTCACCGTCACGCACATAATCAGAAACGTCTGGAGATATTGTCAAGGCCTGTGGATCAGCGGGTTTCAGGCGACCTCCGATCCAGCGGTTTCCGGCTCGGCGTTTGATGTGTTGTGATGATCATCCTCGGGAAGGTGCGCCCTCCCAAGCTCATTCACAGGTATTGATCATTGCTCGCGAGATGGTCATCGACGCGCTGGCCCTTTACGGGCGACACCGCGCTCGGCGGGCAAGTAGCGGGGGGTCCCCGACGGGTGTAGTCTGAGAGTTGCTGAGTCCTTCAGCCAGTCCGGACCCGAGTTTGGCTGTACGCCGCTGAACTTGATGAGCGTTTGCTCGCGCCGCACATTCCGATATCTGCCCGTTGTGACCGAGGCAGCATGCAAATCTCGCTCATCCCCCGTTAACCCGGAATTCGGGGGACAAGTCCGCGCTCACTCTTGACCGGCGATCGAGCGAGAAACAACCGTGTCGGCGATACCGGAACACCCGGTCCCGCAACGAAGGACGCGCCGATCCTGCAGGGCAACGCCAAACCAGCTCGGGGCCAGGCTAAATGACGCCGTCAAACACTGACCCGGGCAATCCTTCTCCCAAACATCTCCACAGAAACTAGGTAAACGTCATGATCGTTTTCGGAATCATCCTTATCGTCCTCGGCCTCCTCCTCCCAAGCCTCCTCCCTGCCTTCGCCTACGCCCATATTCTGTTGGTCATCGGGGTTCTGCTCCTCGTCGTCGGCCTGATACTGATGCTGGTGGGACGGACGGGGCACGCCGTCGGCGGCCGCCGCCACTACTACTGACCGGCCAGATGTACCCAACGGCTACCCGGCTCGGCCAGCCGAGGCTCCGGTCTGCGACAAGCCGTCGCGCACCCCGCGAGGCAGCGGCCTCCGGTGACCAAATCAACGAATAGTGGGAGCGCGCAGACACACCGGATCAACCCGCAGGAATCGCAAACACCTGATTCCGCCGCTCGGAAAGAACCGCAGAACCGTTAACCATCTGCGGCCAAGTCCGCTGCCCAGCCTTTTGCCGCATCAAGCCATCAGACTGAGCAGCCTCGCCCGTCGATTAGGCACTCGTCGGTGGCTTATGCACGCCGGCAACCCGACATAGAAGCTCGGAAGGGAGAAGACAATGGCGATCACTGACATTCCGGCCTTCGCTCACCTGACTGACGCCGACATCGAGAGTCTGGCCGTTGAGCTGGACGCGATCCGGTTGAACATCGAGGATTCCCGTGGCGAGCGCGACGCCCGCTACATCCGCCGCACCATCGCCGCGCAACGTGCCCTCGATGTGGCCGGCCGGCTCATGCTGACCGGTAGCTCGAAACGTCCGGCATGGTGGGCGGGAACGGTGACCCTCGGTCTGGCCAAGATCATCGAGAACATGGAGATGGGCCACAATGTCATGCACGGCCAGTGGAACTGGATGAACGATCCCGAGATCCATTCCACGACATGGGAATGGGACATGAGTGCGGCGTCAAAACACTGGCGTTCCACCCACAACTTCGAGCACCACAAGTACACCAACATCCTCGGCATGGATGACGATGTGGGCTACAGCATCCTGCGAGTCACCCGTGACCAGCCCTGGGAGCCGTACAACATCGGCAACCTGTTGTTCAACACCATCCTCGCGCTTGGATTCGAGTGGGGGATTGGCTTGCAGCCCATTGAGTTCAGCAAGATCTTCAAGGGCGGCTCGGCCCGCGAAACCACCCTCCTGCAGGTGCGCGAGTTCTCCGCCAAGGCCGGAAGGCAGGTGCTCAAGGACTACGTCGCGTTCCCGGCGCTCACCTCGCTGTCGCCGGCGGCGACCTACAAATCGACGGTGAAGGCCAACGCAGTTGCCAACGTGATCCGTAACTTGTGGGCCAACGCGGTGATCTTCTGCGGGCATTTCCCCGATGGCGCAGAGAAATTCACCAAGACCGACATGGTCGGTGAAACGAAGGGCGAGTGGTATCTGCGCCAGATGCTGGGCAGCGCCAACTTCGAAGCCGGGCCGGTGATGCGGTTCATGAGCGGCAACCTGTGCTACCAGATTGAGCATCACCTTTACCCCGATCTGCCCAGCAACCGGCTGCACGAGATCTCGGTGCTGGTGCGCGAAGTCTGCGACAAGTACGATGTGCCTTACACCACAGGCTCATTCCTGATGCAGTACGGCAAGACGTGGCGCACCATCGCCAAACTGTCGCTGCCGGACCGCTACTTACGCGACACCGTCGACGACGCTCCGGAGACCCGCAGCGAGCTGATGTTCGCTGAACTGGGCCCCGGTTTCGCCGGGACGGACCTAGTGACAGGGCGTCGCCGCGGGCTCAAGACAGCGATCGCAGCGGTCCGCGAATGGCGTCGGGATCCGCGTGCCGGCGAAGACACAGACCCTACGGGACCGTAGGTTACGGTAGTGTGGGCGAGAAGTCGGGGGAGTGATTTCACGGCGTTGTGCCAGCATCCCGGAACACCGTTGGATGGAGACCGGTTGACGTGAGCGAGATGAATTATCTCGATCTGCACGGTGAGCGCATTGCCTATCGGGACGCAGGGGCCGGCGAGGCGCTGCTGTTGATTCATGGCATGGCGGGAAGTTCGGCGACCTGGCGGGCGGTCATCCCTGAGTTGTCGAAGAAGTATCGGGTGGTGGCACCGGACCTGCTGGGGCACGGCGAATCAGCCAAGCCGCGCGGTGACTATTCGTTGGGGGCGTTCGCGGCGTCGCTACGTGATCTGCTCGATGAACTGGGCATCAGCCGGGCAACGGTGGTTGGTCAATCACTGGGTGGCGGTGTGGCCATGCAGTTCACCTATCAACATCGCGACTACTGCCAGCGACTGGTTCTCATCAGCAGCGGTGGCCTCGGACCAGACCTGAACTGGATATTGCGGATCCTCTCGGCACCCGGAGCCGAGCTCGTGCTGCCGGTGGTCGCTCCGCAACCGGTGTTGAACCTCGGCAACAAATTGGGGTCATGGCTCACGTCGGCCGGAATCCAGTCGCCGCGCGCCGGCGAGATGTGGAACGCCTATTGCTCGTTGTCGGATCGGCCGACGCGGCAGGCATTCCTGCGTACGTTGCGCTCAGTGGTGGATTACCGCGGACAGGCGGTTAGTGCGCTCAACAAGATACATCTGAGTCATGGGTTACCCACCTTGTTGATTTGGGGTGAGCAGGACCGCATCATCCCTGTCGCCCACGGGTACGCCGCCCACGACGCCGTGCCCGGTAGCCGACTCGAGGTGCTCGCCGGTGT
>PLSK01000044.1:0-2422 GCA_003165155.1 Mycobacterium sp.
CACTGACCGTATGAATCCGCCCGAGTACCGGCCACGCTGGCGTCGATCTCGGTGTGAAGATACCTAGCATGAGTCGCTCATTTGAAGACCTGGTGACAGAAGCCGATTCGGTATCCGTCGACGGTTGGGATTTCTCCTGGCTGGACGGCCGCGCGACGGAGGAAAGACCGTCGTGGGGCTACCAGCGGCTGCTGAGCCGCCGGCTGGCGGACGTCTCGGCCGCATGCGATGTCGACACCGGTGGCGGCGAGGTGCTGGCGGGCGTCGACAAATTCCCGCCCACCATGGTCGCGACGGAATCGTGGGCGCCCAACGCGGCGCTGGCCACCAAACTCCTGCATCCGCGCGGCGTGGTGGTCGTCCGGACCGGCGATGAGCCACGGTTGCCGTTCGCCGACGAGGCGTTCGACTTGGTGAGCAGCCGTCACCCCATCGACGTGCGGTGGAACGAGATTGCCCGGGTGCTGCGGGCCGGCGGCACCTACCTTGCGCAGCAAATCGGGCCCGCGACAATGTCGGAGCTGGTCGAACACTTCATCGGGCCGCAACCACAGAAATGGGCCGAGCTGCATCCGGATGTGCAGCGCGCGGGCGCGCAAGCCGCCGGGCTGCGGATCGTCGACATGCAGATGGAGCGGCAACAGGCCGAGTTTTTCGACGTCGGCTCCGTTATCTACTTCCTGCGCAAGGTGATTTGGGCGGTGCCCGACTTCACTGTGGATCGCTACCGGGACAAGCTGCGTGCCCTGCACGAACGCATCGAGGCGGACGGACCGTTCGTCACGCATGCGGTGCGGGTCCTCGTCGAGGCCCGCAAACCCGACTGACGGTTAGGCCCCGTCAGGCCCCGTTAGCCCTCGTCGCGCAGCACGTCCAACGCGTGCTGCAGATCCTGCGGGTACGGGCTGACGATCTCGATCCGCCGGCCGTCGGCCGGGTGGGCGAAGGCCAGCGACCGCGCATGCAACCATTGCCGCTGCA
Source organism: Mycobacterium sp. (assembly GCA_003165155.1). Classification (GTDB taxonomy): domain Bacteria; phylum Actinomycetota; class Actinomycetes; order Mycobacteriales; family Mycobacteriaceae; genus Mycobacterium. Next base: position 982 of record PLSK01000044.1, read on the forward strand.
GCCCAAGCTTTTTCGCGAGTTTCGGATCGGCCCCGTAGACCAGGTCACCGCAGCACGGGTGGTGCAGCGCGGAGAAATGCACCCGGATCTGGTGGGTGCGGCCGGTTTCCAGGTGCACGTCGAGCAGGCTGGCCGCGACGAACGCTTCCACCGTATCGTAGTGGGTGATGCTGGGCCGGCCGTCTTTGGCGACGGCAAACTTCCACTCGTTGCCGTGGTGCCGGCCGATCGGCGCGTCGATCGTCCCGCTGGAAGGATCCGGATGTCCTTGCACCAGTGCATGATAGCGCTTGTCGACGGTGCGCTCCTTGAACGCCCGCTTGAGCACGGTGTATGCGCGCTCGGAGATCGCCACCACCATCACACCGGAGGTACCGACGTCGAGGCGGTGCACGATGCCCTGCCGCTCGTGCACACCCGAAGTGGTGATCCGGTAACCGCCAGCGGCGAGGCCACCAAGCACCGTGGGCCCGGTCCAGCCCACCGATGCGTGCGCCGCGACCGCCGCCGGTTTGTCGACCGCCACGATGTCGTCGTCGGAGTAGAGAATCCGCATGCCCTCGATGTCGACCGGGGTGTTCTCCAGCGGCGCCGGCGCCTCGGGCAGACGTACCTCCAACCACGCACCGGGCGTCAGACGGTCGGACTTTCCCGCCTGCACGCCGTCCAATTCGACGCCGCCGTCTTCGGCGAGGGTGGCCGCGGCGCTGCGGGACAGCCCCAGCAGGCGGGCCAGCCCGGCGTCAACGCGCATGCCCGCCAACCCTTCCGGGACGGACATCGAGCGATCAGTCACTCGCGGTCCTTACGGCGGCCCACCGCGTCGAAATCGAAGCCGAAAATCGACAGCACGACCAGCAGGATGGCNNTCCACGACGTGTCCCCGAAGCGGTCCGGGCGCCCGGAAGAAACGGTCAACCAGGTTGCCCGTGGCCCCGCCGAGGATCATTCCGAGGCCGACCGCCCACCAGGGCGACACCAGCCGCCTTCCCATCCAGAAGATGCCGCCCGCCACGCCGGTCGCGACCAGCGTCAACAGCCAGGTGTATCCGGTCGCCATGGAGAACGCGGCACCGGAGTTGCGGACCAAAGTCCAGGTCACCGTGTCGCCGATAATCGACACCGGCTGGCCGGGGGGCAGCAGTTTGACGGCCGCAATCTTGGTGACGATGTCGACTGTCAGCACGACCGCCGCAACCGACACCAACAGCCGCAGCCGCCGCGGCGCGGGCGGTGTCGTTTCCTCAGCGTTCTCAGCTGCCTCAGCTGAAGTCACCGGCTCAGCGGATCCCGTTGGTTCGTCAGGCACTCCTCCATCATTCCCTAGTCGTGCGTGCGGAATGATCGGACCATGAGCCGCCTAGCCGTCATCACCACCGGAGGGACGATCTCGACCAGCACCGGCGCGGACGGCGTGGCCCGTCCCACCTATGGGGGCGCG
>PLSK01000044.1:2473-12566 GCA_003165155.1 Mycobacterium sp.
TGACCGGCGCCATGCGCAGCGCCGACGCCCCCGACGCCGACGGCCCGGCCAATCTGCGTGACGCGCTGGCGGTGGCCGCCAACCCGGCCGCCCGCGGCCTCGGTGTGCTGCTGTGCTTTGCGGGCCGGGTGTTGCAGCCCTTGGGATTACACAAAGTAGCCACCCAGGACATGAGCGGCTTCGCCGGCGAGTTGCTCGGCACTGTGGCGGGCGGTGTGACGCTGACCGGCGCCAAGATCCGGCCTTACGTGGGCTCGCTGAGCGCCGCCGACGCGCCGCGCGTTGACATCGTGGCCGCATACCTGGGCAGTGACGCGGTGGCCCTGGACGCGTGCGTGGCCGCTGGCGCGCGCGGTGTGGTGCTGGAGGCGCTTGGGTCGGGCAATGCCGGGGACGCGGTGGTCGACGGCGTGCGCCGGCACTGCCGCGACGGGGTGGTGGTCGCGGTGTCCACCCGAGTCCCCGGTGGGCGGGTCAGCGCGGGTTACGGTCCCGGGCACGATCTGGTGCAGGCCGGCGCGGTGATGGTGCCGCGGCTGCGGCCGCCGCAGGCCCGGGTGTTGTTGATGGCGGCGCTGGCCGCGGGGCTACCTGCCGCCGATGTCGTCGCCCGCTGGGGTTGACGTCTCGGCCTCGTCCTGGGCTCGCAGCGCGTCGACGTAATCGGGCCAGTCCAGGCTGTCGGTCGGGTTCGCGTGGGTGAGGTCGCCGGTGTCCGCGGGGAACGTTTTCGCGTGACCCGGGCCCGAGCCGCGGGTCTCGAACCTGATGGTGACCACGCCGTGGCCCGCGCCCTGCACCCAGCCGTGGCCGAGATCGGGATGGGCGACGTCGTCACCCACCCGCCACTCCGGGGCGTCTTGCGGCGGCGGCAGCGTGGCCAGCGAGGTTTCCATTGAATGGTCGGTCGCCAGGGCATCTTGGGCCTCCAGCTCCGGGAACAGCGACTCCTGGCGCACGTCGCTCAGCCCCGAAAACCCAACGCCAAGAAGGCGAATGGGACCGATCTGCAGTGGATCGAGCAGCAGCCGCCGGGCCACCGCGATCAAAGCGCCGGGCTCGGTCGTGGCGTAGGGCAGCGTCGCCGAGCGGGTCAGCGTGCTCATGTCGGACTTCTTCAGCTTCACCGTGACGGTGCGCGCGCCGCGGCCGTCTCTTAGCAGCCGTTGGTGTGCGTGCTCGGCGATCGGGTCGATGGCCTTAAGTAACTGGTCCAGGGTGGTCAGATCGACCGCGAAGGTGGATTCGGCGCTGATCTGCTTGGCTTCGGCGCGCTCGGCCACCGGGCGGTCGTCGATGCCGCGGGCCAGCCGGTGCAGCGCCGGCCCGATCGTCGCGCCCAGGATGTTGGCCGCCTCCGCGTCGCTGAGCGCGGCCAGCTGTCCGACGGTCTCGATGCCCAAGCGATTCAGTTTCTCCTCGGCGACCGGGCCGATACCCCAGAGCTTGCGTACCGGCAGTCCGCCGAGCAGCAGTTGTTCTTCGGCGCGGCTGACGACCCTTACTCCGTCGGGTTTGGCCAGGCCGGAGGCGATCTTGGCGATCTGCTTGCCCGAACCCGCACCGACCGAGGCGATCAAGCCGGTCTCGTCCCGCACCCGTCGGCGCAATCCCTCGCAGAACGCCTCGACATCGTGGGCCGACGCCCCGGCAAGCTGGATCGGCTCCCCGAAAGCCTCGTCGAAGGACAGTTGCTCGAGGATAGGCAGCACGCCGCGGACGGTGTCGAACACCCGCCGGCTAGCCACCCCGTAGACCATGCCGCGCGGCGGCAGCACCACCGCGGTCAGGCCGATCTGCCGGCGGGCCTGGTGCATCGGCATGGCCGATCGGGCGCCGTACACCCGCGCCTCATAGCTGGCGCCGGCCACCACTCCCCGGCCGCCCAGCCCGCCAACCAGCACCGGCCGTCCCCTCAGGGTCGGTCGGGTGAGTTGTTCAACGGAGGCGAAGAACGCATCCATGTCCAGGTGCAGCACCCAGCGGGACTCCACAGCTGTCGATGCTATGGGGCATACCCTTCACCGCGAGACTGCAACTACCGACGCTGTCACTCGCGAAACGCGTAGCCAGTTGCACTCTCGCGGCGGCAGCACCACCACCCAGCGGGACTCCACAGCTGTCGTGACGCCGGCCGGCGGCCCCGCCGACGGTGCTGGCTCCGGCGGGGGCTTTAGCGGTGCAGGCGGTGGCGGTGGCGGCGGTGGCGCTGGCACTACCGGCGGTAGCGGCGGCAATGGCGGGAACAGCGAATTTCCCGAGATTCCCACCGCCGTCGGCGGACCCTTATCGGTAGGTAACCCCGGTGGGATCCAGGTGCGCGATCACGGCGTCGCAGTCGCCGGATCACCCGGTAGCGGCCATTCCGGCGGCGGCGGTGGTGGCGGTTCCGCCATTGTCTTCTCAGGTGACAACACCGCTGCCGCTACTGGCGGCACCGGCGGCGCCGGTGGCTAGGGTGGCTTAAATGGCGATGAACCTTGCGCACAAGTTGTGCTGCAGCTCGGACCGCTGGGCCAAACAGGTGGAGGACGAGCTGCTGCCGTGGGCGCTCGGCGACGTGGACCTGGGTGACAACACCCTGGAGATCGGGCCCGGCTACGGCGCCATCCTGCGGCTGCTGGTCGACAAGACGCCGCAGCTCACCTCGGTGGAGCTCGATACTCCGATGGCGCAGCGGCTGGAACACTTGTACGGCGACCGGGCCCGCATCATCAACGGCGACGCCACCAAGACCGGATTGCCGGCTAACGAGTTCAGCTCGGTGGTGTCGTTCACGATGCTGCATCATGTCCCGACCGTCGAGCTGCAGGACGCGCTGTTCGCCGAGGCTTTCCGGGTGCTTCGGCCCGGCGGCGTCTTCGCCGGCAGCGACAGCGTGGCGTCGCTGCGGTTCCGGCTGCTGCACATCCGCGACATCTGCAACACGGTCCCGCCGGAGACACTGCCGGATCGGTTGCACGCGGAGGGATTTCATGACGTCGACGTCGAAGTCCGCGGCGGCAGGCTGCGCTGGCGCGCACTCAAGCCCTAACCTTCTCTTCTTCTCACCGCGAAACTGTAACTACCGACGGCTCCACTCGAGAAACGCGTTGCCAGTTACAGTCTCGCGCCACTAGGGGTGGTCTAACCCCACGCCCATCCGCGCGAAACTGTAGCTACCGACGGCTCCACTCGCGAAACGCGTAGCCAGTTACAGTCTCGCGGTCCAAGGGGCAGCCCGCGGCCACGAGAGCGCTCCGCGCCCGCTCGACGATGACGTCTGGCCGGTAACGCAGCAGGTCGGCACTCACTCGGACCAGCCGCCATCCGCGTCGCTCCAATTCGGCCGTGCGGTCGATGTCGTTTGCGCGGATGCTTGGGTCGGTCCAGTGCTGCTCGCCGTCGTATTCGACGCCGACGAGCCACTCCTCCCATCCCATGTCGATGCGGGCCACCACCGCATCCCACATATTGCGCACCTCGATCTGGGTCTGCGGCCTGGGCAGCCCGCCGCGAATCAGCACGAGCCTCGTTCTGGTCTCCTGCGGCGACTCCGCCCCCGGGTCGATGAGGGGCAGCACGCGCCGCAGTTGCTTGATGCCGCGGGCGCCGCGGTGAGTATCGATGAGCGGGTAGACATCAGGAGCTGCAATACCCGTAGCGCGGGCTAAGGCATCGATCCGAATGACCGCGGTCTGAAACCCCGGGCGCCGGCCCAGGTCGAAGGCGGTGCGGGCCGGCGAGGTCACGGGCACCCCGTCGACAAGTGTTCTCTCGCCCGCCAGCAGCGTCTCGTTGCGGGTGATGATCAGCGGCGGAGGACGCGTGCGATCGGTTACCAGTTCGGCCGGTGTGTGGGGGTCGATCCACTCAGCGCCCAATAGCGCGGCCGCGGAGGTGCCGGCCACCACCGCTCCTTTGCCCGACCACAGCCACGCAGCAATCGCCCGGTCCTTGGCGGTCAGGTTGCTACCACGGCGTTGGTACACATCGCGATAGATCCGCGTGCAGGATCGGCGCAAGTCACGTTCGGTCAATGAGCCGGCGCGGACGGCATCCGTGCCGACAAAAGGTGTTGTGCTCACCGCCGCAGGGTGCCACTGCCCACTGACACTCCGCGAGACTGTAGCTACCGACGGGTTCAGTCGTGAAACGTGTAGTGGAATACAGTTTCGCGGAGATTAGGTTTTGGAGAGGGCGACGCGAACGCCGTCGCCGATGGCGACGGAGTCGGCTGGATCGCCGAAGTCGAAGCTGGTGGCCAGGATCTCACCGGCGATGAGGTCGCGATGGGTGGCAGCCCAGTCCGCCCGCTCGGCGGGCACCGACATCACCACGCTGATGCGATCCGACACGTCGAGCCCGCTTGACTTGCGCAATTCCTGCAATTCGCGGATGCGGTCCTTGGCCCACCCCTCGGCCTCCAACTCCGGAGTCACAGAGCCGTCCAACACCACCAGGCCCGCCCCGGCGGGCAGCGCCGCGGTGAATTCCGGGTCGGCGGCCACCAGCCGTGAGCTGTATTCCTCCGGCTGCAGCACGGCGGGACCCGCGGTCAGGGTGCCATCGGGATTGACCACCCCTGACCCGGCCTTGACGGCCTTGATCGCGGCCTGCACATCCTTGCCCAGCCGCGGCCCGGCGACCCGGGCGTTGACCGTCAGCTCGAACCGGCCGTAAATGTCGATCGCGTCGGTCAATTCGACGCGTTTGACATTGAGCTCGTCCGCAATCAGGTCAGCGAATGGCTCCAGGAGCCGCGGGTTCTCCACCGCCACCGTCAGTTTCGGCAGCGGCAGCCGTACCCGCAGTTTCTTGGCCTTGCGCAGCGACGACGCCGCCGAGCAAACCTCCCGGACCTGATCCATCGCCGCAACCAGACCAACGTCCGCCGGCAACTCCCCGGCTTGCGGCCAGTCGGTCAGGTGCACCGAACGCTCACCGGTCAGGCCGCGCCAGATCAGCTCGGTGATCAACGGCAGCAGTGGCGCGGCCAGCCTCGCGGTAACCTCCAGCACGGTGTGCAGGGTGTCGATCGCATCGGCATCTTCCTCCCAGAACCGCGAACGTGACCGTCGCACATACCAGTTCGTCAATGCATCGGTAAACTGCCGCAGCTGTTCACACGCTCCGGAGATGTCGCAGACCTCCATCGACTGGGTGAGGTCGTCGCGCAGCACTGCGAGCTTAGCCAGGATGTAGCGGTCCAGCACGTGCGCCGAATTGGTACGCCAGGTGCCGACTTTCGGCGCGTACAACACCAGGAAGGTGTAGGCGTTCCACAACGGCAGCAGGACCTGCCGCACGCCTTCGCGGATGCCCTGTTCGGTGACGATCAGGTTGCCGCCGCGCAGGATCGGCGACGCCATCAGGAACCACCGCATGGCATCGGAGCCATCGCGGTCGAACACCTCGTTGACGTCGGGGTAGTTGCGCAGCGACTTGCTCATCTTCTGGCCGTCGGAACCGAGCACGATCCCGTGCGCCACACAGGTTTTAAACGCCGGCCGGTCAAACAATGCGGTCGCCAGCACATGCAGTGTGTAGAACCAGCCACGGGTCTGGCCGATGTACTCGACGATGAAGTCGCCGGGATAATGGCTGTCGAACCAGTCGCCATTCTCAAACGGGTAGTGCACCTGCGCGTAGGGCATGGAGCCGGAGTCGAACCACACGTCGAACACGTCGGGGATGCGCCGCATCGTGCTGCGCCCGGTCGGGTCGTCGGGGTTGGGCCGGGTCAGCTCGTCGATATAGGGGCGGTGCAAATTGGTTGGGCGCGAACCGAAGTCGCGCTCGAGTTCGTCGAGACTGCCATAGGCGTCGATGCGCGGGTAGGCGGGGTCATCGGACCTCCACACCGGTATCGGGGTGCCCCAGTAGCGGTTTCGCGAGATCGACCAATCGCGGGCGCCCTGCAGCCACTTGCCGAACTGGCCGTCCTTGACATGTTCGGGATACCAGGTGATCTGCTGGTTGAGTTCGACCATCCGGTCGCGGAATTCGGTGACCGTGATGAACCACGACGACACCGCCCGATAGATCAGCGGATTGCGGCAGCGCCAGCAGTGCGGGTACGGGTGCTCGTAGGTTTCGTGACGGAGCAACACCGCGCCGTTGGCCGCGACCGGGCCGCTCTGGTTCTTCAGATCGCGGATGATCTGTGCGTTGGCGTCGAAGACGTGCTGCCCCCGGTAATCCGGCACGGTGGCATCGAAGCGGCCCCTGGCGTCGACCGGGGTCACCGGCACGATGCCGAACGGGTCGGTGGTGGCCATGTCGTCCTCGCCGTAGGCCGGCGCCATGTGGACGATGCCCGTTCCGTCGTCGGTGGTCACGAAGTCGGCAGGCAGCACCTGGAATGCATTGGCAGTGTCCATGAAATACGGGAACGGCGGCACGTAGCTCGTGCCCAGCAGATCGGCGCCGCGGTAGGACCCGAGCACCTCAGGCTCTTCACCTAACTCGCGCGCGTAGGCAGCCAGCCGCGCCTCGGCCAGCACGAAACGATGATCGCCCCACCTGACCTGGACATACACCACATCGGGATTGACGGCCACCGCAAGGTTCGACGGCAGGGTCCAGGGCGTCGTCGTCCACACCAGCAGGTGGGCACCGTCCAACTTTCCGCCCACTACTTGGAAGCCCACCGTTACCGCCGGGTCTTGGCGGCTTCGGTAGACGTCGTCGTCCATCCGCAGTTCATGGTTGGACAGCGGGGTTTCGTCGCGCCAGCAATACGGCAACACCCGGTAGCCCTCGTACGCCAGGCCCTTGTCCCACAGTTGTTTGAACGCCCAGATCACCGACTCCATGTAGCTGAGATCCAGAGTCTTGTAATCGTTTTCGAAGTCGACCCAGCGCGCCTGACGGGTCACATAGGCCCGCCACTCGTCGGTATAGCGCAACACCGACGCGCGACAGGCGTCGTTGAACGCGGCGATCCCCATGTCGTCGATCTGGGATTTGTCGGTGATGCCCAGCTGACGCTCGACTTCCAGTTCGGCCGGCAAACCGTGGGTATCCCAGCCGAAGCGGCGCTCCACCTTGTAGCCGCGCATCGTGCGGTACCGCGGGACGATGTCCTTCACATAGCCGGTGAGCAGGTGGCCATAGTGTGGGAGGCCGTTGGCGAACGGCGGCCCATCGTAGAACACGTATTCCGGGGCACCGTCGCGGTGCACGATGCTGGCCCGGAAGGTGTCATCGGCGGCCCAGTAATTGAGAACCTCAAGCTCGAGCGCCGGGAAGTCGGGTGCCCCTCCGGCCAACTTCGGATAGGCCTTCGGATCGGCTTGGTCGGTCACTTGCGCGTCGTCTCCTGTGCGGCGGTCCTGTCAGGCCGGGGACGACGACGCGCAATCTGCGCGAGCGCCGCGGTACCACCCCGCTTGCCGCACTGACCGCGCGACCGCTCTTCGAGGCTGTGACGTGGCCCACACGTTCGGTTCTACTGGGCCGACTGGCTGTTCTTCCGAAGGCTTCCCGGTGATAGCCGGATCGATGCCGTTACTTGGAGACTACCCCTGGACTTCGATGACCCCGACACGCCACAGCGCCGCGTACACGTGCCGCACCGGAATGCTCAACAAGCGGGCGGTGCCTTCCAGCAGCGGGTCGCCTCCGACGCCGACAAGCTGGTTGCCGACACGGCGAATCATCGTAATGGGCGCGGTGGCCGCAACGGGGGCCTCGGCGCGTTCCGTGTCACGCACTACCCGCAGCTTGCGGGCGGGCGTTACGGCTCCTACTTCGTCATGCAGAGCTGCTGTCATGATCGACTCCTAACGGAATTTAAAACGAGCACTTCCAAATGGACTGGGTGTCTCGTCCCGTACGGGTTCCGATCCGAAAACGCCTGGCGGTAAGCCAATTAGCGCGTGGCGACTTAACGAAGAATGTCGCTCCGGAGGTCGGGTTGGGACGAAACAAGGCCCGGTTCTCGACCCGGACTATCGCTGGAACTCATGCGTCCCTCACCTCCTCAACGGTCACGAAGCGCGCGGCTACCCGCACCATCTACACGCACCAAAGGAGTACAGAACCCGGCGAACGCCGGAAGTCCACACCCCTCTCGTCAGAGCTTTGGCACCACGCGACGTGTCCGGTAAACCGGAAGCCACTTTGGCTCAACCCTTAAGCCGGGAGGAGCTGTCCTGACCCGGGGCGTCTTTCGACGTTCGAGGTCAGTGGCCTATATTCGCGTGGACGCCTCACCTAACGAGGTGCCTACCCGCACGATGATGCACGACAGGTATGCCCGGGGTCAAACCGATCGGGGCCGTGTTTCCCAATATTTATATATTCGCTACATGGCGCCTGTTCGGATCCGCGATGGCTGGGGCCTGAAACCCTTTGCGCAAGTCAACTTTCCATCACTTCTCGACCAATCCCTCGAGGCGCCCGATGGTGTCGATGAACTCCTCGACCATGTCGAGCACCACCGCGCGCGTCGGCCGGACCCGATCGAGTGAACCGACGACCTGCCCGACGAAGTAGGTGGCCAGCTCGCGGGCTTTGGAGCCCTGTTGGCCGGCGGCCTGGGCGATGCGTACCTGCGATTCGCTGACCAGCGCCGTCTGCAGAGGCATTCCGAGGGGCCCTGGACTGTCGGGCCCGTCCCACTCGTCGGTCCAGGCGGTGCGCAGCATCCGGGCCGGCTTGCCCGTCAGCGACCTGGACCGCACCGTGTCCGAGGAGCTGGCGGCCAGGAACTTGTCCTTGACCGCGGGCGATGTCTCGGCCTCTTCGGTGGTCAGCCACACCGACCCGCACCACACGCCCTCGGCACCCAGCGCCAGGGCAGCGGCGATCTGGCGACCGCGGGCGATACCCCCGGCGGCCAGCACCGGGACCGGAGCAACCGCGTCCACCACTTCGGGCACCAAGACCATGGTCGCCACCTCGCCGGTGTGGCCGCCGGCCTCGGTGCCCTGCGCGACGATCAGATCGACACCCGCAGCCGCGTGCCGTCGCGCGTGTTCCGTTTTGCCGGCCAGCGCGGCCACCAGTACATCGTGGTCGTGGGCACGCTCGACGAGGTCTACCGGCGGCGACCCCAGCGCGCTGGCGATCAGCCGAATGTTGTGTGCGAAGGCCACTTCGACCAGCGGCTCGTAGCCTTTGGGCGAGATGTTGAGCCCGCCCGCGGGCGAATTGCGCGGCGGGTCGGTGGGCGCTGCGATGCCGTAGCGGGCGAGCAAGTCGTCGACGAATGCCAGGTGCTCTTGGGGCAGCAGCGACCGGGCCCGCTTGGCGTCGATCCCGCCCTCCTCCGCGCCGACGTACTTGGGCGGCAAGAGCAGGTCGAGTCCGTACGGCTTTCCGCCCGTCGCCTCGTCGATCCAGGTCAGCTCTTTCCGCAGCCGTTCGGGACTGTGCGCCACCGCGCCGAGGACGCCGAACCCGCCGGCGTTGGACACGGCCGCCACGACGTCGCGGCAGTGGCTGAAAGCGCAGATGGGGAACTCGACGCCGAGCATCTCGGCGACCCTGGTTCGCATTTTCCCGACGCTAGCTGTGAGCGCTAGCAGATGCAACGAAAGTCCCCAGCAGAACCCGGTCCTGGGGCACCAGTGACTTTGCGTACGTCCGCACGGTTTTGCCCATGCGGGCAGTCGATCCGAGCTAGGCTTCGCAGCTGTTCATTGTCGGTTTTACCGAGATCAGTTTGAATATTTCGCTCAGATTACGTGGGTGCGATATCGCGGTATCGCCGCGGTAAGTACCAGCACGAGGAGGTGGGAAGCATGGACAAGACGACGCAGGTCACGCCGGTTGCTGTCATCGGCATGGCGTGTCGGCTGCCCAAAGGCATCGACTCCCCCGACCGCCTGTGGAACGCCCTGCTCCATGGCGAAGATCTGATCACCGAAATCCCCGCCGACCGCTGGGATGCCGACGAGTACTACGACCCCGAACCGGGCGTGCCGGGCCGGTCAAACTCCCGTTGGGGTGGCTTCATCGACGGCGTCGCGGACTTCGATCCCGAGTTTTTTGCCATCAACGAGCGGGAAGCCATCGCGATCGATCCACAGCACCGGTTGCTGCTGGAGACGTCATGGGAAGCCGTGGAGCATGCCGGCCTGGCACCAAAGTCGCTGGCCGGCTC
>PLSK01000044.1:12593-19913 GCA_003165155.1 Mycobacterium sp.
ATGGACACGGGGTGTTCCTCGGGTCTGCTTGCGGCGCATCTGGCTTGCCGCAGTCTGCACGAGGGCGAAAGCAATCTTGCCTTGGTGGGTGGCGCCATGGTCATCCTGGAGCCGCGGGTATTCGTGTCAGCTTCGGCGCAGGGCATGCTCTCCCCCACGGGGCGTTGCCACACATTCGATGTCGGCGCCGACGGGTTCGTCCGTTCCGAGGGCTGCGCGGTCATCATGCTCAAGCGGCTGCCCGACGCCCTGCGCGACGGCGACCGGGTTCTTGCGGTGCTGCGCGGCACGGCAACGAATCAAGACGGCCGCACCGAAACCATCTCGACCCCGTCCGTGGCTGCGCAGGTGGCGTCGTACCGAGCGACATTGGATGTCGCCGGTGTAGACCCCGCCACCGTCGGCATGATCGAGGCGCACGGAACTGGTACCCCGGTCGGTGACCCGATCGAATTCGCCAGCCTGGCAGAGGTTTACGGCATCGACCGGGCCTGCGCACTCGGGTCGGCCAAGAGCAACCTGGGCCACACGGAAGCCGCTGCCGGCGTCGTGGGGATGATCAAGGCGGTCCTGTCGCTGCAGCATGGCGTCGTGCCACCGATGTTGCACCACACCCGACTGCCCGACGAGCTTGCCCGGATCAAGACCGGGCTCTTTGTGCCGCACGAGGTTACGCCGTGGCCAGACCAGGAAGACGGGGCGCCTCGGCGGGCAACGGTCTCGTCGTACGGCATGTCGGGCACCAATGTGCACGCCGTGCTCGAGCAGGCCCCGCAGACCACTACGCGGCGCAACGGGGTCGCCCCATTCGAGTCGAGCCCCCCGCTGTTGTTTGCGCTGTCGGCCACCTCGGCCGAGGCGCTGCGGCAGACCTCGAGCCGGTTGGCCGACTGGATCGACGGCCGCGCCGGTTCCGATCCGGTGGTGACCTCGGACCTCGCGTACACGCTGGCCTGCCGGCGTGGGCACCGCCCGGTGCGCACCGGCGTGCTTGCCGCCGACAACGCCGAGCTGGTCGGGGCCCTGCGCGCGATCGCCGACGGCGACACCCCATGTCAACCCACCGTGGGCCAAGACGACCGCGGGCCGGTGTGGGTGTTCTCCGGCCAAGGTTCGCAGTGGGTGTCGATGGGCGCGGATCTGCTGGCCAATGAACCGGTGTTCGCCGCGACCATCGCCGAGGTGGAACCGCTGATCGCCCGGGAATCAGGGTTTTCGGTGACCGAAGCGATGACGGCGCCCGAGGTGGTGACCGGTATCGACCGGATACAGCCGACCCTGTTCGCCATGCAGGTCGCGTTGGCGGCCACGATGAAGTCCTCCGGCGTGCACCCTGGCGCGGTCATCGGCCACTCACTCGGCGAGGTGGCAGCGGCCGTTGTCGCCGGAGCGCTGTCCCTGGAAGACGGGGTGCGCGTGGTCTGCCGCCGTTCGCGGCTGATGTCGACCATCGCCGGTTCCGGGGCGATGGCGTCGGTAGAACTGCCCGCCCAGCGGGTCCGCGAGGAACTGACGAGTCGCGGCGTCAAGGACGTCGTGGTGGCCGTGGTGACCTCGCCGCAGTCCACCGTGATCGGCGGCGCGGCCCAGACGGTGCGCGACCTGGTGCAGGCGTGGGAAGCGCGCGACGTCATGGCCCGCGAAGTGGCCGTCGACGTGGCCTCGCACACCTCGCAGGTGGATCCGATCCTGGATGAACTGTCCCGGACGCTGTCCGACCTCACACCGATGGTGCCCGAGATCCCTTACTACTCCGCGACAGTGTTCAACCCTCGCGAGCGTCCGGTGTGCGATGCCCGGTACTGGGGGGACAACCTGCGGCACACCGTGCGGTTCTCCGCGGCGGTCCAGGCGGCCCTCGAAGACGGGTTCCGGGTATTCGGCGAGCTGTCACCGCACCCGCTGCTGACTCGCGCCGTCGAGCAGACCGCCACGAGCCTCGACATACCCGTAGCCGCGGTGCCGGCCATGCGGCGCGAGCAACCGTTGCCGCACGGGCTGCGCCAGCTGGTGGCCGATCTGCACAACGCGGGTGCCGCGGTGGACTTTTCGGCGCTCTACCCCACCGGCCGCCTGGTGGACGCCCCACTACCGGCCTGGACCAAACGCCGGCTGCTGCTCGAACCGGACAGCACCGGCCGCAACTCACACGCCGGCAATACCGTTGCGGTGCATCCGTTATTGGGCTCGCACGTGCGGCTCATGGAGGAGCCGGAGCGGCACGCCTGGCAGGCCGAGGTCGGCACCGCGACGCTGCCGTGGTTGGCCGACCACCAAATCCACAACGTGGCCGCGCTTCCCGGTGCCGCCTACTGCGAGATGGCATTGTCGGCGGCTCGGACCGTCCTCGGCGAAGCCTCCGAAGTGCGCGATATCCGCTTCGAGGAGTTACTACTGCTGGACGACGAGACCACCGTCGGCGCTGTCGCGTCGGTAGCGGCTCCCGGCGTCGCCCCGTTCGTCGTGGAGACTGACCAGCAAGGCGAAAAGGTGCGACGGGCCTCGGCGGTGCTGCACGCCGTAGCACCCGACTTACCAACCGACCAAGCCGCGCCGGTGCGGGACATCGCCGCCCTACTGTCGGCGCATCCGTGTCGCCGCGAGGGCGATGAGCTGCGGGACTGGTTCGACCAGCGCGGAATTCAGTTCGGTCCAGCCTTCACCGGCCTGGCCGCCGCGCATGTCGCGGAGGGCACGATCAGCGCGGTGCTGGCCGAGGTCGGCCTGCCGAGTTCGATCCGGACGCAGCAAGCCAGCTACAGCGTGCATCCGGCGCTGTTGGATGCCTGCTTCCAGTCCGTTGCGGCCCACCCCGCGGTCCAGATGGCGGGTAACGGCGGCCTGCTGCTGCCGTTGGGCGTGCAGCTGCTCCGCGCCTACGGTTCCACCCGCAATGCCCACTACTGCTACACCCGGGTGACCGCGGGCGGCACCAACGTCGAGGCCGACATCGACGTCATGGACGAGCACGGCACCGTGGTGCTGGTGGTGCGCGGGCTGTTGATGGGTACCGGGTTCTCCGAGAACGCCGACCGCGATCGTCAGCTGGGCGAGCGGCTGCTGACCATCGAATGGCAACAACGCGAGCTGCCCGAACCTGACCTCGAGAAGGTTAAAGCCGGGGCAGGAACCTGGCTGCTGATCGGTTTCTCCGATGCCCTTCCAGACCCTTCGGACCCGCTCTTCACGGATTTGACCCACGCGCTGAAGCTGCACGGGGCGGAATGCACAACCATGCACTGGTCTCGGCGTGCCAAGCATTCGGCGAATACTGAGCGGCTGCGCAGTCACCTCGACGACGTTGGGTTTACCGGCGTGGTGCTGCTGGCGGCGCCGAGCAACAGCGCCCCCGATACCGAAAGCGCCAGTCTCGACAGTGATTACGTCCAGCAGGTGGTACGCATCGCGCGCGAACTACCGGAAGTCTCGGGCGAGGCGCCCCGGCTGTACACCGTAACCAGGGACGCGCAAACGGTACTGTCCGACGACTGCGCCAACCTCGAACAGGTTGGGCTGCGCGGCCTGCTGCGGGTGATCGGCGCCGAACACCCGTACTTGCGCACCACCCACATCGACCTCGACGCACAGACCGACGCCGAGCAGCTGGCGCGCCAGCTGCTGGCCGACGCCGAAGAGGACGAGACCGCCTGGCGGGCCAACCAGTGGTACACCGCCCGGTTGTGCCCGGGTCCGTTGCGACCCGAAGAGCGCGAAACCACCGTGGTGGACCACACGCAGGACGCGCTGCGTCTGCAGATCCGCACGCCCGGGGACCTGCAAACCATGGAACTGGCCGCAGCCGAGCGGGTTTCGCCCGGCCCTGGGCAGATCGAGGTCGCCGTCAGCGCGTCCAGCATCAACTTCGCCGATGTCTTGGTCGCCTTCGGGCGCTATCCCTCATTCGACGGGCGGCTGCCGCGCCTAGGCACCGATTTCGCCGGCGTGGTGACGGCCGTGGGACCCGACGTCACCAACCACCAGGTCGGCGACCACGTCGGCGGCATGTCTTCGGACGGGTGCTGGGGCTCGTTTGTCACCTGTGACGCGCGGCTGGCGACGACGCTGCCAACCGGCCTAACCGACGCCCAGGCCGCAGCGGTGACCACCGCGCACGCCACCGCCTGGTACAGCCTCAATGACCTGGCCCGCATCAAGGCCGGTGACAAGGTGCTGATCCACTCGGCAACCGGCGGCGTCGGCCAGGCCGCGATCGCGATCGCCCGCGCCAGCGGCGTCGAGTTCGCCGACATCTACGCCACCGCCGGCAGCCCGAAGCGTCGAACGCTGTTGCACGACATGGGCATCAAGCATGTCTACGACTCGCGGAGCATCGAGTTCGCCGATCAGATCCGCCACGACACGGACGGTTACGGCGTCGATATCGTGCTCAACTCGCTGACCGGCGCGGCCCAAAGCGCTGGCATCAACCTGTTGTCCTTCGGCGGGCGGTTCGTCGAGATCGGCAAGCGTGACATCTACGGCGACACCCGGATGGGGCTGTTCCCGTTCCGGCGCAATCTCACGTTCCACGCCGTCGACCTGGGGTTGCTGTCAATGACCCATCCCGCCGAAATGCGGGAATTGCTGACCACCGTCTACCGGCTGACCGCCGAAGGCGTGTTGCCGATGCCCGAAAGCACTCATTACCCGCTTGCCGAGGCGGCCAACGCGATTCGGCTGATGAGCGCTGCCGAGCACACCGGCAAGCTCATCCTCGACATCCCGCATACGGGACGAAGCAGCGTGGTGCTGCCGCCCGAGCAGGTCGAGGTGTTCCGCCCCGACGGCTCCTACATCATCACCGGTGGCCTCGGTGGCCTCGGATTGTTCCTGGCCGAGAAGATGGCTTCTGCGAACGGTGGGGCCGGCGCGGGCCGGATCGTGCTCAGCTCCCGCTCCCAGCCAACTCAAAGGGCTTTGGAAACAATCGAACTCGTCCGGGCCGCCGGAGCCGACATCGTGGTCGAATGCGGCGACATCGCCCATCCGGACACGGCACAGCGGTTGGTCGCGGCGGCAACCGCCGGCGGCCTTCCCGTACGGGGCGTGCTGCATGCGGCCGCGGTGGTCGAGGACGCCATCTTGACCAACATCACCGAAGAGTTGATCGAACGGGACTGGGCACCCAAAGTCCACGGTGCATGGAATCTTCACCGGGCCACCGAAACCCAGCCGCTGGATTGGTTCTGCTCGTTCTCCTCGGCGGCCGCCCTGCTCGGTTCGCCCGGTCAGGGTGCTTATGCCGCCGCCAACAGCTGGCTGGACGGCTTCACCCACTGGCGACGGGCGCAGGGCCTGCCGGCCACCGCGATCGCCTGGGGGGCCTGGGCGGAGATCGGCCGCGGCGCGGGCCTCGCGGATGGCGGCGACACCACGATGATCGATCCCGACGAGGGTGCCTACGCGTTCGAGGCCATGCTGCGCCACAACCGTGCCTACAGTGGTTATGCCCCGATCATCGGTTCACCGTGGCTGACCTCATTGGCACAACGAAGCCAATTCGCCGAGGCGTTCCGGTCCACCGGACAAAATCGGCCGGACAACAGCAAATTCCGTACCGAACTCATGGAGCTTCCCGTCGACGAGTGGCCTTCCCAGCTGCGGCGTCTGATTTCCGAACAGGTCAGCTTGATTCTGCGTAGAACTGTGGACCCTGATCGGCCGCTTTCCGAGTATGGAATCGATTCATTAGGTAATCTCGAGCTACGTACGCGAATCGAAACAGAAACCGGGATACGCTGCGGCTCCACCGACATCACCACTGTGCGGGGCTTGGCGGATCACTTGTGCCAGAAACTGGCGCCCGTTGAGGGAGCGTCGGCGACGCGCTGAAGCGTCACCGATAGAGACGCGGGTCCTAAATAGGCATTTCAGGACCTCCTGGAAGCCACCCGAAGGAGCATGATGGTCGCAGTCGGGAAGGTCGCGCTGGCAACCGTCGACAGTTGGGTTCCGACCCCGGGCTTTGTGGTCCAGTGGCGTTTCTCATCGGCGGCGCTCGAAAGTGCCCAGCAGGCTCCGATAAGCGCTGTGCCACCGAGCTATATCCAAGCCCGGCACGTGCGCAGCTATCGCGATCACTTGGCCCGCGGTTTGAATATGTCACGCCTATGCGTTGCCGCCTGGGACATCCAGGGCCAGTGCGATGTTCGTGCGTTGACCTATGTCATCAACTCCTACATTCGCCGGCACGATACCTACCGCAGCCGGTTTGAGTTTGACGATCGAGGCGATGTCATCCGCCGCGCCATTCAGGATCCCCAAGATATCGAACTGATTCCCGTTGATGTTGGCGAAATGAAACCGAAAGAGTGGCAGGACTATATCTTGGCCACGCCAAGTCCGCTGGAATGGGACTGCTTCAGGTTCGCCATCATTGCGCGTGATGACCACTTCACCTTCTGTGTGAGCGTTGACCATCTGCACGTCGACGCGATGTTCATCTACGGGGTGTTCGGCGAGATTCAGGCGATGTACGACGCGCTGATGGACGGTGGCGCTCCCATCGCGCTGCCCGACGCGGGCAGCTACGACGCTCATTGCGTGCGGGAGCGCGAGTACACGTCTTCGTTGACATTGGAGTCGGCACCGATTGAGGCCTGGATCGAGTTCTTCGAGAACAACACAGGAGCGCTTCCCCCCTTCGCGTTGCCGCTTGGTGACATGGGGTCGCAGCCATGTGGTGGCGAGCTGCGCACGGTGCAGCTGCTGAACGCCGCGCAAACCGCGCAGTTCGAGGCCGCTTGTACCCACGCCGGTGCGCGATTTTCCGGCGGGGTGTTCGCCTGCAGTGCCCTCACGGAGCACGAGTTGACGGGCACCGACACGTATTACGGGATCACGCCGATTGATACCCGCACGACTCCGGCGGAGTTCATGACCACCGGCTGGTTCGTCGGCCACGTTCCGCTCACCATCCCGATTCGCCCGTCCTTCGGTGAGACGGTCAGCGCCGCGCAGGCGTCGTATGACGCGGGCACCGAGTTGGCGAATATCCCGTTCGAACGGGTCTTGGAGCTGGCCCCATGGCTGGAGAAACCGCAGATTCAAGCGGGTTTTCCCGTTCTGTCGTTCCTTGATGCCGGTGTCGCTCCGCTATCCGCTTTCGTCACAATGGAATTGGATCGGTTGAACGCTGGTGTATATGAGGACGGCGGGATCCCGGCACGCGTGTGCCTGTGGGTGAATCGGCTGCCGGACGAGACCTCGGTGACGGTGTTTCTGCCGAACAACCCGGTCGCGCACGACTCCGTGACGCAGTACTTGGCAGCGATGAAATCCGTCTACCTGCGCGTCGCCGAGGGCCGCAGCGTCGCGCGT
>PLSK01000044.1:19918-21169 GCA_003165155.1 Mycobacterium sp.
CGCATAACCGGCGCCGCGTAGTTAGGCGCGCGTTTAATAGCACCTACCTGGACTCGTCCAGGATAGGCACTTTGGTTATGTGATTTCTGTAACATTCCGGGCGGCATTACCGACAACTCGCTGTTGCATTCACCCATCACGCGTGGCCGGGTCACAACCGGTCCCAAGCCCACGTACCGCCGCCGCGCTTGGCGCCCAATAATCGCAAAACTGCAGGTGACCTGGGAGAAAGCTCCTCTGCCACTGCTTTTAACGCCCCCAAGACGTCCCCAAGACGCGGGCGCAGCCACCCGGAGTTGTTGGTTGATCAGTCAGTCACTCCGGCATCCACTTGTAGGCCATCTGACCGTTGTTAATTTTTTGTACGTCCGCACGATTTTTCCACGAGGGACGAACCGAGCGACTACTCTTCTGATCGGCGCCAAAGCTCTAATTAAGTGGCTTCGATTGCGGGGGTCGATGGGTTTCATGTGCGGCTGCGAAGTTCGCGGCTCGCACGAAAATTCATCGATGTTTCTCGAAGCACTGATGAGACTTTGGAGCAGTGATAGGACGTTGAGGATGAGCGTGGAGAGGTGAGGGATCTAGTGGGTAGGGCAGGCGTTACCCCGGTAGCTGTCATAGGGATGGCGTGCCGGCTGCCGGGGGGCATCAACTCCCCCGATCTGTTCTGGGACGCGTTGCTCCGTGGGGACGATCTGGTCACCGAGATTCCGGAAGATCGCTGGAACGCCGAAGAGTTTTACGACCCCGAGCCGGGTGTGCCTGGCATGTCGTCATGCAAGTGGGGCGCTTTCCTGGACGACATCGCCGACTTCGATGCCGATTTCTTCGGGATCGGTGAAGCAGAAGCCACGGCGATGGATCCGCAGCAGCGCCTGCTGCTGGAAACCTCCTGGGAAGCCATGGAGCACGGCGGGCTCTCTCGGGACACGATTGCCGAAGCTACCGGCGTGTTCGTGGGCTCGACGCATTGCGACTACGAATTCGTGCACACCGATGCCCGCGCCCTCGAGGGGCCGTACGGAAACACCGGCACCAATTCGTGCATGGCGTCCGGGCGGGTGGCCTACGCACTCGGGGTGCACGGTCCGGCGGTCACCGTCGACACCGCCTGCTCTTCTAGCTTGTTTGCTATCCACCAGGCCTGCCGCAGCCTGAACGACGGCGAAAGTGACCTCGCCCTGGCCGGCGGCGTCTACGTGCAGTTGGAACCACGCAGGTTGGCTTCGGGGTCGGCGGCGGGCATGC
>PLSK01000331.1:0-10669 GCA_003165155.1 Mycobacterium sp.
ACCACGCGTGTGCTGACCGATGCGGCGATCAACTGCCGCAGCGACAAGCTGCAGGGTCTGAAGGAGAACGTGATCATCGGAAAGTTGATCCCGGCGGGTACCGGAATCAACCGGTACCGCAACATCCAGGTGCAACCCACCGAGGAAGCCCGCGCTGCGGCGTACACGATCCCGTCCTACGAGGATCAGTACTACAGCCCGGACTTCGGCCAGGCCACCGGAGCTGCGGTTCCGCTGGACGACTACGGCTACTCGGACTACCGGTAGTTAGCAACGAAAAGCCCCCGCAATGTCGCGGGGGCTTTTTCGTGCGCCGAGCGTGACGCTGCAGCCATTCTCGCCGCGACCGCGACCGCGACCGCGACCGTGACCGTGCCGTCACGCTCGCGCGCCGTTGCCGCCGTCCCCGCCGTGGCCTCCGGGCTCGCGGTACCTGCTGGTGACATCATTGACACCGTGCTCCGTCGAGTCGCCGCTCTTACCGCATTAGTGCTGATGGTCGCGGGTTGCTCGCTGTCCGACGACGAGTCGCTGCCGACGGGGTTCATAAGCGGCACCAGTATCCATACCATCAACGTCGGGGGGCGCGATCGCGTCTATCGGCTTTATGAACCTGCTGGATTGCCCGCGTCGGCTCCTCTGGTCGTCATGTTGCACGGTGTGACTGGCAGCGCAGAGCAGGCCGAAAATTCGTACGGCTGGGATGAATTGGCTGATTCGGGCCGCTTCGTCGTTGCCTACCCGGACGGCGTCGGCCGGGCTTGGAACGTCAACGGTGGCGGCTGCTGCGGGCGGCCTCAACGCGAAGGCATCGACGACGTCGCCTTCATCCGCGCGGCCGCAGCTGACATCCTGCGCAACGTCAGCGTCAACGATTCGCGGATCTATGCCACCGGGATGAGTAACGGCGGCATCATGTCGTACACCCTGGCGTGCAACACCGGCATCTTCGCCGCAATCGGCCCGGTTGCGGGGACGCAGCTGGACTCGTGCCGGTCGCCACATCCAGTCTCCGTTATGGAGATTCACGGCACCTCGGACAAGCTCGTCCCCTACGGGGGCGGGCAGGGCTCGAACATCATCAACGGCCCCTCGGCACCGGACGTGAATGCGTTCTGGCGCACGGTCAATCAGTGCGGCGCCCCGTCCGTCACGACCGATGGTGCGGTCACCACATCGACCGCGGGATGCGCCGACAACCGCGCAGTGGCGCTCATCACCATCGACGGCGGCGGCCACGAATGGCCTGACCTCGCCACCCAAGCGCTGTGGCAATTCTTCGCCGCGCATCCACACTAGTATTACGACTCTTGTGCGGTTGTCGAAAAACTGTAACATTGAGGCATGTCAGATACGCATGTCGTCACCAACCAGGTTCCTCCGCTGGAGAACTACAACCCCGCGACCTCGCCGGTACTCATCGAGGCTCTGATCCGCGAGGGCGGCCAGTGGGGCCTGGAAGAAGTGAACGACCTTGGCGCGATCTCCGCGAGCCGCGAGGCCAACCGTTGGGGTGAACTCGCCGACCGCAACCGGCCCGTCCTGCATACCCATGACCGGAACGGGTACCGACTCGACGAGGTGGAATACGACCCTGCGTACCACGAGCTGATGCGTGTAGCGGTCCGCCACGGCCTGCATGCCGCACCGTGGGCCGACGAGCGGCCGGGCGCTCACGTGGTGCGGGCGGCCAAGAACTCGGTGTGGACGGTAGAGCCGGGCCACATCTGCCCGATCTCGATGACGTACGCCGTCGTGCCCGCGCTGCGGTACAACTCCGAGCTTGCGGCAGTATACGAGCCGCTGCTGACCAGCCGCGAATACGACCCGGACCTCAGGCTGGCCACCACCAAGCCCGGCATCACCGCGGGTATGTCGATGACCGAGAAACAGGGCGGTTCCGACGTGCGCGCCGGCACTACCCAAGCGACCCCGAACGCCGACGGCACTTACAGCCTGACCGGCCACAAGTGGTTCACCTCGGCGCCGATGTGCGACATTTTCCTGGTGCTCGCGCAGGCCCCTAGTGGGTTGTCCTGCTTCATGTTGCCGCGGGTGCTCCCCGATGGCACCCACAACCGGATGTTTCTGCAGCGGCTCAAGGACAAACTCGGCAACCACGCCAACGCTTCGAGCGAGGTCGAATACGACCATGCCACCGCATGGTTGGTGGGCGAAGAGGGCCGCGGCGTGCCCACCATCATCGAGATGGTCAACCTGACCCGCCTGGACTGCACTCTGGGCAGTGCCACCAGCATGCGCACCGGCCTGACCCGAGCCGTCTACCATGCCCAGCACCGAAAGGCATTCGGCGCCTACCTGATTGACCAGCCATTGATGCGCAACGTGTTGGCCGATCTCGCGGTGGAGGCTGAGGCGGCCACGATGGTCGCGATGCGGATGGCCGGGGCCACCGACAGCGTTGTTCGCGGAGACCAAAAAGAGGCACTGCTCCGCCGCATTGGCTTGGCGGCCAGCAAGTACTGGGTATGCAAGCGCGCCACCCCGCACGCCGCCGAAGCGCTGGAATGCCTAGGCGGCAACGGCTATGTCGAGGAATCCGGGATGCCGCGACTGTACCGTGAGGCGCCGCTGATGGGCATCTGGGAAGGTTCGGGCAACGTCAGCGCGCTGGATACCCTGCGCGCCATGGCAACTCGTCCTGAGTGCGTCGAGGTGCTGTTTGCCGAGTTGGCCGCGAGCGCGGGTTCCGATGCCCGGCTGGACAGCCATGTCGAGAACCTGCGTCCGCAGCTGGCCGACCTTGACACCATCCAGTACCGCGCCCGCAAGGTCGCCGAGGACATCTGCCTGGCCCTGCAGGGGTCGTTGCTGGTGCGGCACGGACACCCCGCGGTGGCCGAAGCGTTCCTGGCCACGCGGCTGGACAGGCGGTGGGGCGGTGCGTTCGGTACCATGCCAGCCGGGCTGGACCTCGGTCCCATCCTCGAACGGGCCCTGGTAAAGGGCTGAGCCGCAATATGACTCACTCGATCAGGCCGGTCGACTTCGATAATCTGAAGACGATGACCTACGAAGTCACCGACCGGGTTGCCAGGATTACCTTCAATCGGCCTGAGAAGGGCAACGCGATCGTCGCGGACACTCCGCTGGAGCTGTCGGCGTTAGTAGAGCGTGCGGATCTCGACCCCCATGTGCACGTGATTCTGGTGTCCGGTCGTGGCGAGGGCTTTTGCGCCGGCTTCGACCTTTCCGCCTACGCCGACCGGACGGGCTCAGCCGGCGGTACCGGCGCTTACCACGGCACCGTGCTCGACAGTAAGACTCAGGCCATCAACCATTTTGCGAATCAGCCGTGGGACCCGATGATCGACTACCAGATGATGAGTCGCTTCGTGCGCGGGTTCTCCAGCCTGATGCACGCCGACAAGCCGACGGTGGTCAAGATCCACGGCTACTGCGTGGCCGGCGGTACCGACATCGCTTTGCATGCCGATCAGGTGATCGCTGCCGCCGATGCCAAGATCGGCTACCCGCCGACGCGGGTGTGGGGGGTACCGGCTGCGGGCCTGTGGGCGCATCGGCTGGGTGATCAGCGCGCCAAACGTCTTCTGCTCACTGGCGACAGCATCACCGGCGCGCAAGCTGCCGAGTGGGGCCTTGCAATCGAAGCGCCGGAGCCGCAGGATCTCGACGAGCGCACCGAGCGACTCGTGGCGCGGATCGCGGCAATGCCGATCAACCAGTTGATAATGGTAAAGCTCGCGCTCAATTCGGCTCTGCTGCAACAGGGTGTCGCGACCAGCAGGATGGTCAGCACGGTGTTCGACGGTGTTGCCCGCCACACGCCCGAGGGGCACGAATTCGTTGCCGACTCGGTCGAGCACGGCTTCCGCGACGCGGTGCGGCACCGTGACGAGCCGTTCGGCGACTACGGCCGCCAGACATCGTCGGTCTAGGCGGATGTAGACCATGGCAAACATGACTGCCCGATCGGTGGTGCTCAGCGTGTTGCTCGGTGCCCATCCGGCGTGGGCCAGTGCCAGCGAATTGGTCCGGCTAACAACCGAGTTCGGAATCAAGGAGGCGACGTTGCGAGTGGCGCTGACTCGCATGGTCAGCGCCGGCGACCTGGTCCGCTCGGCTGACGGATATCGGCTTGCTGATCGATTGCTCGCCCGGCAGCGTCGCCAAGACGGTGCGATGCGCCCACGGGTGCGGGCTTGGCGCGGGGACTGGATGATGTTGGTCGTCATCGGCGTAGGAACCGACGCGCGCACCCGAGCCGCGTTGCGAACTACCATGCACGGGCAGCGCTTTGGCGAACTGCGGGAGGGGGTGTGGATGCGCCCCGACAACCTCGATCTGGACCTGGATGCCGATGTGCACGCCCGGTTGCGGATCCTGAAGGTGCGCGACGACGCTCCGGTTCAGCTCGCCGGTCAGCTGTGGGACTTGCCCGGTTGGGCATCGGCCGGCCGGCGGCTGCTCGACGAGATGGCAGCCGCCGCCGACGTTCCCAGTCGGTTTGTGGTTGCCGCGGCGATCGTGCGTCACCTGCTCACCGACCCGATGCTGCCTGCCGAACTGTTGCCGGCCGACTGGCCGGGATCCCGACTGCGTGCCGCTTACCACGACTTCGCCACTGAACTGGCGCAGCGACGCGAACCGACCCAACTTGTGGAGGCGACATGAGCGATCCGGTGCGAGTGGAGCGCAATGGCCCGGTGACCACGGTGATCATCGACCGGCCGGCGGCGCGCAATGCCGTCAACGGCCCGACGGCAGCCGCGCTATTTGCGGCGTTCGAGGACTTCGATCGCGACGACACCGCGTCGGTGGCCGTATTGTGGGGTGATAACGGAACATTTTGCGCCGGCGCTGATTTGAAGGCATTTGGCACGGCTGATGCCAATGCCGTGCATCGGACGGGCCCCGGCCCGATGGGGCCGACGCGAATGGTGTTGTCCAAACCCGTGATCGCCGCGGTCAGCGGCTATGCCGTTGCCGGCGGTCTGGAGTTGGCCCTCTGGTGCGACCTTCGGGTAGCCGAGCAAGACGCCGTCTTTGGGGTGTTCTGCCGGCGGTGGGGGGTGCCGCTGATCGACGGCGGTACCGTGCGGTTGCCCCGGCTGATCGGGCAAAGCCGCGCGATGGACATGATCCTGACGGGCCGCGCTGTGGCAGCCGACGAAGCGCTGGCGATCGGGTTGGCCAATCGAGTAGTGCCCAAAGGGCAAGCGCGCCAAGCGGCCGAGGAACTCGCGGCGCAACTGGCCGCGCTGCCGCAGCAGTGCATGCGATCAGATCGACTGTCGTCGCTGCACCAGTGGGGGATGCCAGAAGCAGCGGCGCTCGACGGCGAGTTCGCCAGCATGCACCGCGTCGCCGCCGAGGCCGTGGAGGGAGCGGGACGATTTGCCGCGGGTGCGGGTCGGCACGGCGCGGCCGCGGGTCACGACGGACAGCGACGTTAGCGAGTCAGCTCTTATTGACGGTGTTACCCGAGCCGAGGTTGTCCACCTTCGGGCTGCCGTCTTTGTAGGTGACCGTGTTGTTGAGACCCAGCACCGTGAGGTGGCTGGTGATCTTGTCAAAGGTGACGTTGTTGGTCATACCCGTGATGGTCACCGTCTCGCACGTGCCGGTAATGGTCAGCGTGTTGCTCGAGCCGCCCACGTTTAGCGATTTGCCGTCGGCGCAGTCAAGTGTGGCTGTCGTCCCCAGCGACCCGTAGTTAAGGGTGTTGCCAATCTCGACCGAAGCGGTGGTGCTTGGGGCAGTCGACGCCGTGCTCGGTGCCGCGCCGGCGCTGGTCGTCGCGGTCGCGTGGGTCGTGGTTACCGTCGTGCCCCCCGGGGGGTTGGCTGTCGAACTGCAGGCGGTTAGCCCGAAAGCCGCTGCGGCGGCCGGCGCCAGGGCTAGCGCGACCAGTTTTGATGAATGCTCAGTGATGCTGGTGCGCATTGTTTCTCGATTCCCTCGGGTTGAGCGTGGTTCGAAAGATGGGTAGGAGACACTGGGATTGCCCGGTGCCTCAGCCGGGTACCTGCTGGAGCCGGTTGGTCATGCCCAGTTCGCGGCCGCGGTCCCAGACGAACGGCGCACCGTTGTGATAGAACACCGTCTCGTCCCAGCCGTAAACGGTGATGTCGTGCGTGACCCCGTCGGCGACCACCGTGTTGGACGACCCCATCACCGTGACCGCCCAGCAGTTTCCCATCGCGTTCACGATGTTCCGGGTGCCATTGACTATCAGGGTGGAATCGTTGCAGTCCAGCGTTTGCTCGATTCCTTGGCCGGTGATATGAGTGTCGCCGTTCTTGGCGTGCGCGGCCGGTGCCGGAGCGGCTGGTGTGGTGGCGATAGTTATGACACAGGTGGCAAGCGACCCGGCGACGGAAGTCCAGTTCACTTCGGGCCTCCCTGAAGACGGGTGAATCTCGCTGGACTCAGCCTTGAATGAGCGGTGAATAGGCCTGTGATAAGCCAGGGACAAGACTACGTGTACTTACCTGCTCAACGGCAGGCTAATGGCGCATTTATCGGGCCGTACGGCGCGTTCGTTTCGCGGCTGGTCAACTAGAGTCATTAGTTAACCGTTAAGTCGACCGAGAAGCGGGGGTAACCCATCCCGGTCATCGCTATTGAAGGGCGGTCGCCATGGCAGCTCAGCCGGAACCGCCGCCAGCGGGTGCGCGCCAGCGCGCTCCGAGATCCGGCGCGCGTCCGGCCAAGCTGAGCCGCGACGGCATCGTCGATGGGGCATTGGCGTTTCTGGACCGGGAGGGCTGGGACTCGCTGACCATCAATGCGCTCGCGATGCAGCTCGGGACCAAGGGGCCGTCGCTGTACAACCACGTCAACAGCCTCGAAGACCTGCGGCGGGCGGTGCGGATCCGGGTCATCGACGACATCATCACGATGCTGAACAGGGTCGGCGAGGGTCGCGCGCGAGACGACGCGGTGCTGGTCATGGCTGGTGCGTACCGCAGCTATGCCCATCACCACCCCGGCCGGTACTCGGCGTTCACCCGGATGCCGCTGGGCGGCGATGACCCCGAGTACACCGCCGCGACCAGGGGTGCGGCCGCGCCGGTGATTGCGGTCCTCGGCTCTTACGGCCTCGGCGGTGACGAGGCCTTCCATGCGGCGCTCGAGTTCTGGTCGGCGCTGCACGGCTTCGTGTTGCTGGAGATGACCGGCGTGATGGACGACATCGACACTGACGCGGTCTTCTCCGACATGGTGCTGCGGCTGGCTGCCGGCTTGGACAGGCGCACGGCAGCCGGTGGCGCGAGTGTGAATTAGAGGTGCGATTAGGGCCTGGGCCCGAGCGCCAGGCGCCGCTTTGACCTGCCAGACCGCTGACGGGTATTGTTGTGGCTCGTGCCTGGCGGCTTACGGCGCCTGACGTAAGGAAGTGGATGCCGGGCTAATTCGCATGTCCTCGACGCGACGGAGAATATCCGGCGCTGAGCGCATGCGACACACCCGGCCGCGGGGTACTGCGGCGGGGCATAACAGCAGTACAGAGACTTGCAATACTTAGCCAGAACGTAATCAGCAACACAGAAAGACGGTAGATGCCAACCATCCAGCAGCTGGTCCGCAAGGGTCGTCGGGACAAGATCGCGAAGGTCAAAACCGCGGCTCTGAAGGGCAGCCCGCAGCGCCGTGGCGTATGCACCCGCGTGTACACCACCACTCCGAAGAAGCCGAACTCGGCACTTCGGAAGGTTGCGCGCGTGAAGCTGACGAGTCAGGTCGAGGTCACCGCCTACATTCCCGGTGAGGGCCACAACCTGCAGGAGCACTCGATGGTGCTGGTGCGTGGTGGCCGAGTCAAGGACCTGCCNNAGCCGTTACGGCGCCAAGAAGGAGAAGAGCTAATGCCGCGCAAGGGGCCCGCGCCCAAGCGTCCGTTGGTCAACGACCCTGTCTACGGATCGCAACTGGTCACCCAGCTGGTGAACAAGGTTTTGATGGCGGGGAAGAAATCCCTCGCCGAGCGCATTGTTTATGCAGCGCTTGAACAGGCTCGCGACAAAACCGGCACCGACCCGGTGATCACGCTCAAGCGGGCGCTGGACAACGTGAAGCCGGCGCTGGAGGTGCGCAGCCGCCGCGTGGGTGGTGCCACCTACCAGGTGCCCGTCGAGGTGCGTCCGGACCGGTCCACCACGCTGGCGCTGCGCTGGCTGGTCAGCTTCTCGCGGCAACGCCGGGAGAAGACGATGACCGAACGCCTGGCCAACGAGATCCTGGATGCCAGCAATGGCCTCGGGGCTGCCGTCAAGCGACGTGAAGACACGCACAAGATGGCCGAGGCAAACCGCGCCTTCGCGCATTACCGCTGGTAGGAGCCGCTAGGGCGACATTTGGCAGCGTTGCCGGACGAAAGAACGACAGCTAACTAAGCAATCGAAAGAGTGGGAAGACTTCTGTGGCACAGAAGGACGTTCTGACCGACCTGACGAAGGTCCGAAACATCGGCATCATGGCGCACATCGATGCAGGCAAGACCACGACCACGGAGCGCATCCTCTACTACACCGGTATCAGCTACAAGATCGGTGAGGTGCACGACGGCGCGGCCACCATGGACTGGATGGAGCAGGAGCAAGAGCGGGGGATCACCATCACCTCCGCGGCTACCACCTGCTTCTGGAACGACAACCAGATCAACATCATCGACACACCGGGGCACGTGGACTTCACGGTCGAGGTGGAGCGCTCGCTGCGCGTCCTTGATGGCGCCGTCGCAGTGTTCGACGGCAAAGAGGGTGTCGAGCCGCAGTCTGAGCAGGTTTGGCGGCAGGCCGACAAGTACGACGTCCCGCGTATCTGCTTCGTCAACAAGATGGACAAGATCGGCGCCGACTTCTATTTCTCGGTGCGCACGATGGAGGAGCGCCTCGGCGCCAACGTCATCCCGATCCAGCTGCCAGTCGGCTCTGAGGGTGACTTCGAGGGTGTCATCGACCTGGTCGAGATGAATGCCAAGGTGTGGCGCGGCGAAACCCAGCTCGGCGAGACCTACGAGACCATCGACATCCCGGCCGAACTTCAGGAGAAGGCCGACGAGTACCGCACCAAGCTGCTCGAGGCGGTCGCCGAGACCGACGAGTCGCTTCTGGAGAAGTATTTCGGTGGCGACACATTGTCGGTCGAGGAGATCAAGGGTGCGCTGCGCAAGCTGACCGTCAATTCCGAGGCATACCTGGTGTTGTGCGGTAGCGCCTTCAAAAACAAAGGCGTGCAGCCCATGCTCGACGCCGTGATCGACTACCTGCCTTCACCCCTTGATGTTCCGCCTGCTGTGGGCCACGCCCCCAACAAGGAGGACGTGGAGGTCATCCGCAAGCCGTCGACGGACGAGCCGTTCTCAGCCCTGGCGTTCAAGGTCGCCACGCACCCGTTCTTCGGCAAGCTCACTTACGTGCGGGTGTATTCGGGCAAGGTCGATTCCGGGTCAGGGGTCATCAACTCGACCAAGGGCAAAAAGGAGCGGCTGGGCAAGCTGTTCCAGATGCACGCCAACAAAGAAAACCCAGTCGAGACGGCCAGTGCCGGCCACATCTACGCGGTGATCGGGCTGAAGGACACCACGACGGGTGACACCCTGTGCGACCCTAACAACCAGGTCGTGCTGGAGTCGATGACCTTCCCCGATCCGGTGATCGAGGTGGCCATCGAGCCCAAGACCAAGAGCGACCAGGAGAAGCTGAGCCTGTCGATCCAGAAGCTCGCCGAAGAGGATCCGACCTTCAAGGTGCACCAGGACAACGAGACCGGCCAGACCGTGATCGGCGGCATGGGCGAGCTGCACCTGGACATCCTGGTGGATCGCATGCGCCGTGAGTTCAAGGTCGAGGCCAATGTCGGCAAGCCCCAGGTGGCCTACAAGGAGACCATCAAGCGCAAGGTCGAGAAGGTCGAGTTCACGCACAAGAAGCAGACCGGCGGCTCCGGCCAATTCGCGAAGGTGCTCATCTCCATCGAGCCGTTCACCGGCGAAGACGGTGCGACCTACGAGTTCGAGAACAAGGTCACCGGTGGACGCATCCCGCGCGAGTACATCCCTTCGGTGGACGCCGGTGCGCAGGACGCCATGCAGTACGGCATTTTGGCGGGCTACCCGCTGGTCAACCTGAAGGTCACCCTGCTCGACGGTGCCTTCCACGAGGTCGACTCGTCGGAAATGGCCTTCAAGATCGCCGGTTCACAGGTGCTGAAAAAGGCTGCGGCGCAAGCGCAGCCAGTCATCCTGGAACCGATCATGGCCGTCGAGGTCACCACGCCCGAGGACTACATGGGCGATGTGATCGGGGACCTGAACTCCCGCCGTGGCCAGATCCAGGCTATGGAGGAGCGGTCAGGTGCGCGCATCGTTCGTGCACATGTGCCGCTGTCAGAGATGTTCGGCTACGTCGGCGACCTGCGGTCCAAGACTCAAGGCCGGGCGAACTACTCCATGGTGTTCGACTCGTACGCCGAAGTACCGGCGAACGTGTCGAAGGAGATCATCGCGAAGGCGACGGGCGAGTGAGTGNNCACGAGTAAGCTGACGCGGTCAACACCGCGGCATAACTGAAAACATCAACACACTGCTTTTTTAAGCACCAACAGTCCAGGAGGACACAGAAGTGGCGAAGGCGAAGTTCGAGCGGACGAAGCCGCACGTCAACATCGGGACCATCGGTCA
>PLSK01000331.1:10679-10815 GCA_003165155.1 Mycobacterium sp.
GACCAGATCGACAACGCCCCCGAGGAGCGTCAGCGCGGTATCACGATCAACATCTCCCACGTGGAGTACCAGACGGAGAAGCGGCACTATGCCCACGTCGACGCTCCTGGCCACGCGGACTACATCAAGAACATGA
>PLSK01000277.1:0-32732 GCA_003165155.1 Mycobacterium sp.
CCCGCTGCTCATTTGGCTGGTGGCCTTCATTCCCGGGCTACACGACAAGGCCGAGGGCTCGATCCTGACCGCCAACGGCAATCCGATTGGCAGCAAGCTGATCGGCCAGTCGTTCACCGACGCCTCCGGCAACCCGCTGCCACAGTACTTCCAGAGCCGGCCATCGGCGGCGGGCAGCAACGGATATGACCCCACGGCGAGCGGCGGCAGCAGCCTTGGACCCGAAAGCGTCGTCGATACCCCGGCCGATCCGGCCAAACTGGGCACCGGCTCCAGTCCTGCTGACGCCGGATTCAAAGCGAGCCTGCTCACCCAGGTGTGTTCGCGCAGTTCCGCAATCGCGACCCTGGAAGCTGTCGACGGATCGCGTCCGTTCTGCACGGGTGGCGGGGTCGGGTCTGTGCTGGCGGTGGTGGGCCCCCGCGACCCGCGGGCGCCAGAAGCAGGAGTCATCCACCCGACCAGGGTGGTCAGCGTCAACGAGCCATGCACGACGACACAACAACCCTTCCTGAACTTCTACGAAAGCATCCGGGTCGAGTGCGCAAAGTTCGGTGAAGACTACTCAAGCGGCCAGATCGTTCCCATTCGCGGTGCCGCCCCAGCCAACCCGCAAGTCCCGGCCGATGCTGTCACTGCCAGCGGCAGCGGCCTGGACCCGGACATCTCACCTGCCTACGCGGACATCCAGGTCGACCGGGTGGCCAAGGCCCGACACGTCAGCCCGGATCAGATACGTGCGGTCCTGGCGCAGTACCGTAGCGGCCGCGACCTGGGATTCTTCGGCGAGCCCACGGTGAATGTCCTGCAGCTCAACCTGGAACTCAACCACCGGTATCCGGTCACCGGCTAGCCCCACGGGTGGATGATGGTTCACGTGAACGTCCAGGACCAGCATCCCAAGCGCGGGGAGTTACGCATCTACCTCGGTGCGGCGCCGGGTGTCGGTAAGACATTTGCGATGCTCGGCGAAGCACATCGGCGCTTGGAACGCGGCACCGACCTGGTGGCCGCCGTGGTCGAGACGCACGGACGCCGGAAAACCGCTGAGATGCTCGAGGGCATCGAGATCATTCCGCCCCGCTACATCGAGTACCGCGGCGGCAGTTTTCCCGAACTCGACGTGTCGGCCGTGTTGGCACGGCATCCGCAGGTGGTCCTGGTCGACGAGCTCGCGCACACCAATACGCCGGGCAGCAAGAACGAAAAACGTTGGCAGGACGTCGAAGAGCTGCTCGACGCGGGGATCGCCGTGATCTCCACGGTCAATATCCAGCACCTGGAAAGCCTCAACGACGTCGTAGCCCAGATCACCGGCATCGAACAGAAAGAGACGATCCCGGATTCCATAGTGCGAGCGGCTGCGCAAGTCGAACTCATCGACATCACACCGGAAGCACTGCAGCGCAGGCTATCCCACGGCAATGTGTATGCCTCGCAAAAAGTCGACGCCGCGCTGTCCAATTACTTTCGCCGCGGAAACCTCACCGCACTAAGAGAATTGGCACTGCTGTGGCTGGCCGACCAGGTGGATACCGCGCTGGCCAAATACCGTGCCGAAAACAGAATCACCGACACGTGGGAGGCGCGTGAGCGAGTCGCCGTAGCGGTCACCGGTGGTCCGGAGTCGGAAACGCTGGTGCGGCGCGCATCCCGGATCGCGTCGAAGTCCAGTGCCGAGCTGATGGTGGTGCACGTCATCCGCGGCGACGGGCTGGCCGGCCTTTCCGAACCCCGGATGAGCAAGATTCGTGAGCTGGCAAGCAGTCTGGACGCCTCAGTGCATACCGTCGTCGGTGACGACGTACCCACCGCGCTGCTCGATTTCGCTCGCGAGATCAATGCCACGCAGCTGGTGATCGGCACCTCCCGCCGGTCCCGGTGGGCGCGCATATTCGAGGAGGGCATCGGCCCGACCATTGTGCAGCGGTCCGGCAAGATCGATGTGCACATCGTCACCCACGAGGAGTCCAAACGCGGCTTTCGGATAGCGTCGCTCGCACCGCGCGACCGGCGTGTCACATCCTGGCTGGCGGCGTTCATCGTCCCTTCGGCCATCTGCGCCGTCACGGTGACACTGCTGGACCGCTATCTCGACACCGGCGGGGAAAGCGCATTGTTCTTCGTCGGTGTGCTGGTGGTGGGCCTGCTGGGAGGCGTTGCCCCGGCCGCCCTTTCGGCGGTGCTGTCCGGGCTGTTGCTGAACTACTACCTGATAGCCCCGCGCCACAGCTTCACCATCGCCGAACCCAACAGCGCCATCACCGAGCTGGTGCTGCTGCTGATCGCGGTCGCGGTCGCGGTCGTCGTCGACGGCGCGGCCAAACGCACCCGGGAAGCCCGACTGGCCTCTCAGGAGGCCGAGCTGCTGACGCTGTTCGCCGGGTCGGTGCTGCGCGGCGCGGACCTCGAGACGCTGCTGGAACGCGTGCGGGAAACCTATTCGCAGCGTGCGGTCAGCATGTTGCGGGAGCCCAGCGAGGAGGATCGCGGCAATGGCAGGCACAAGAGCTACCTGATCGCCTGCGTGGGTGATGATCCTTGTGTGACGGTTGAGTCCGCTGATACCGCGATCGAGGTCGGTGACGAAGAGTTCTGGATGTTGATGGCCGGCAGAAAGCTCTCCGCGCGTGACCGCCGGGTGCTCAGCGCGGTGGCCAGACAGGCCGCGGGCCTGGTCAAACAGCGCGAGCTGGCCGAAGAAGCCGGCCGGGCCGACGCGATCGTGCGGGCCGATGACCTGCGACGCTCCCTGCTCTCGGCGGTCAGTCACGACCTGCGCACACCGCTGGCGGCGGCAAAAGTCGCGGTGTCCAGCCTGCGCGCCGAAGACATCGCCTTCTCCCCCGAGGACACCGCCGAATTGCTGGCCACCATCGAGGAGTCCATCGACCAGCTCACCGCGCTGGTCGGAAACCTGCTCGACTCGTCACGGCTGGCCGCCGGCGTGGTTCACCCGGATCTGAGCCGGGTGTATCTCGAGGAAAGCGTGCAGCGCGCGCTGGTCAGCATCGGCAAAGGCGCCACCGGCTTTTACCGATCCGCGATCGACCGCGTGAAGGTCGACGTTGGTGACGCCGTGGTGATGGCCGATGCCGGCCTGCTCGAACGGGTCTTCGCCAACCTGATCGACAACGCCTTGCGATATGCGCCTAACTCCGTGATCCGGGTAAATGCGGGGCGGGTAGGTGACCGAGTTCTGATCAATGTGATCGACGAGGGACCAGGGATTCCGCACGGCGCCGAGGAGCAGCTCTTCGACGCTTTCCAGCGGCTGGGCGACCACGACAACACCATCGGTGTCGGTCTGGGGATGTCCGTGGCGCGCGGCTTCGTCGAGGCGATGGGCGGCACGATTCAGGCCAGTGATACGCCTGGGGGCGGACTCACCGTCGCACTGGATCTGGCCGCGCCGGAAGGTCAACGATGACCCGCGCCAGCGACGATGCAGTGGGGGCACCTCCCGCTTGCGGGGGACGAAGCGATGCCGAGGAGCGGCGCGAATGACCAGGGTGCTGGTGATCGACGACGAGCCGCAAATCCTGCGCGCATTGCGAATCAATCTGTCCGTACGCGGATACGAAGTCGTCACCGCATCCACTGGTGCCGGCGCGCTGCGGGCCGCCGCCGAGCATAAGCCCGACGTGGTGATCCTCGATCTCGGCCTGCCCGACATTTCCGGAATCGAGGTGCTTGGCGGGCTGCGCGGTTGGCTGAACGCACCGGTGATCGTGTTGTCCGCGCGTACCGATTCCTCCGACAAAGTCGAGGCACTGGACGCGGGTGCCGACGACTATGTCACGAAACCGTTTGGTATGGACGAGTTTCTAGCCCGGTTACGCGCGGCGGTTCGCCGCAACGCCGCGGCGTCCGAAACAGACGAGCCTGTTGTAGAAACCGACGCATTCACCGTTGATCTGGCCGCCAAGAAGGTCACCAAAGACGGTGCCGAAGTTCATCTCACCCCGACCGAATGGGGCATGCTCGAGGTGCTCGTCCGCAATCGGGGCAAACTGATTGGCCGTGAGGAACTCCTCAAAGAAGTGTGGGGACCGGCGTATGCCACCGAGACCCATTACCTGCGTGTGTATCTCGCGCAGCTGCGCCGCAAACTCGAGGATGATCCATCGCATCCCAAACATCTGTTGACCGAATCGGGTATGGGCTACCGCTTCGAGGTGTGAACCGTTGCGAGTGAGTGATTTTTAGTGATCACGCGACTCGCACCCCACCTGCCCGGTCTCAGCGTTGACACACACGTCGTTCTTGACGCTGTTCCAGCCATGAAGTTGGTCGGATCTCCGGAACCATCAATATCTGGCCGCCAGGTGTCAAGATCCCGTTAAGGGACCTATCACTGCGTTTTCCGGTCGTTTAAGAATAAATTGTGACCGATCCGTATTCACCCTGGCCGGCTACGGCATGACCAAATACGATTTCGCACACCGCGAGCCCAATCGGCGATTCAGGCTGATGGTCAACGTGTCCGCCGGGGTCTTTTCCGCCCTCGCAGTGGGGATTTTCGCGGTGACCAAATCAGCCGAGTGCGGTTGGTTGCTCGTCACTGCCTTCCCCGCTTTGGTGCTTATGCTGATGCGGCCCAACCCTCAGTACCGCGCCGTGACCTCCGTTGTGGAGGTGTCGCGCACCGAGCGTCCCGAGTTGGCCATGCGTGTGAAACATCGGGTGTTCGTCTTCGTAGACTCGGTCGACCTCGCCGATATCCAAGCACTGCGATACGGGCAATGCCTCCACGCTGACGACCTGACCGCGGTGCATTTCGTGCTGGACCCAGATCGGGCGGCGTGGCTACAGGATTACTGGGATCGCTTCGAGCACGACACCAAGCTGCAAATGGTTGTGTGCCCTGACCGCCGGCTGAGTCTGGCAGCGCAAGAGCTCGTCCGGCGGGCGGTGGACGATCATCCAGACACCAGGGTGACCGTGCTGTTGGCACGACGAACGTACGCGCCCCTGGTGGGGCGATTGCTTCATGATCGCACCGCGGACAAGCTCGCCCGGCTCATCAGTCGGATCCCGGGCGCCACTCCACAGATCGTCGTCTACGACGTGGAAGCCCGGATCGCCCGCGCAACTCAAGCGCAGCGAAAATCGGTGGCCGCGGCGTCCCACCCATCGACATCGACGACGAAGCGATCGTGACCCTATTGTCCGCAGAACCAATACGCAGTAAGTCCGTTGCCGGACATCGGACGTCGGCAGAGCGTCGCGTTCGGTTCCGCCAGAACCGATGGAAGCAGAACGTGACGAAGTTGAGAGCACTGTTGAGCTCGACTAAGGCCAGCCCACAGCCGGCGAAGCCAATTGCTATGGACTACGCCACTTGGGCCAGAAGACACAATATCCACGGAAACATCGGAGGCGGCCCAAGCAAATGACGACTCGGCTCAACCGGCGATCGACAGCACGATGCCGTCGAGGATGTCGTGTTCGCTGACGATCAGCTCATCGATGCCCGCCCGGGTACGCAACTCGCGCGCCAATTCCTGAACCAGGATCGCGCCGCCACCGATCACGTCGGCACGGCCTTCGTGCATCGGTGCCAACGCGGCACGCTGAGCTCGCGTCATGCCGATCAGCCGCTCGCAGACCGCCAGCAGATCTTCACCGGCGACTCGCGAAAGATGAATGGCCGCAGCGTCATATGCCGTCATATTGTGGGCCAGCGCCGATAACGTGGTCATGGTCCCGGCCAGCCCGATCCAGGTTCGCGCTCCTTCGACAGGCACCACGCCCAGCGCAACCTGCAGCCGCTCACGTACCACCTGACGAGCCGCCTCGATTTCCTCCGCGGTCGGCGGGTCGGAGTGCAAGCACCGTTCGGTGAGCCGGACACAGCCGATGTCCGCCGAGTAGCTCGCCATTACGTCATCCCCACCGAGCACGATCTCGGTGGAGCCGCCACCCAAATCCACGACAACGAAAGGCGCACCTGCGCTGTCTAATTCACCCACGGCACCGCGGAATGACAGTTCGGCTTCCTCGGCTCCGGTGATGACCTCCGCGATCGAGCCGGGCAGCACGGCGCCCAGCACGTCGGCCGTCATCGCGAAGAAGACATCTCGATTGCTGACATCGCGGGCTGCCGATGTGGCGACCATCCGCACCCGCTCGGCACCGTGGACCCTCAGCAGAGCGGCGTAGTCGGAAAGCGCGGCCCGGGTCCGGGCAATCGCATCAGGCGCAAATTGACCCGTCGCGTCGACGCCCTGACCGAGCCGCACGATCCGCGTCTCGCGGTGCACATCGCGCAGCTTCCCGGCTGCAAACCCCTCTGCCAACCCCTCTTGCAAGTCGGCGATCAGCAACCGAATCGAGTTGGTACCACAATCGATACCGGCCAGCCTGCTCACTGGCCTGCTCACCAAGGTCCGGCCGCCAATACCGGAGCCATAGCCGGATCCGCGGCCAGCAACGCAACCGCCTCGTCACCGAGCGGGTTCAGCCCGGGTCCCTTGGCCAGCGAATGCGCGATCAGCACATGCAGGCACTTGACCCGATCCGGCATGCCTCCGGCTGAGAACCTGGTACCCAGCGACTCGATCGCGTCGCGCTCGGCCAGATAGGACTCGTGGGCGCGCCGATACGCGGCGGCCAATTCGGAGTCCTGGAGCAGCCGCTCTGTCATCTCGCGCATCAGTCCCGTCGTCTCCAGTCTGCTTGCGGCCGCGGTGAGCACCGGATGGGTCAGGTAGTACAGCGTAGGAAAAGGTGTGCCGTCAGGAAGTTTCGGCCTAGTCTTCACGACTCCGGGATCACCGTTGGGGCAGCGGTAGGCGATCTCGAGCAAGCCGCGAGGCTCTCGACCAAGCTGGCGCGCCACCGCTTCCAGGTCGGCGTGATCAACCACCGGGAGCGGTGGGATTCGGCGAGGCCGGCGGGATCGGGCCGGGCGGTTCCGGAACTGCCGGAGGCGTGGGAGGCGTGGGAGGTGTGGGCGGCGCGGGCGCGTTGGCTGGCGCCAGGTGCGGCGAATCGGCGATGGTATGCCACAGCGAGGTGTACCAGGGATCGCTGTTGGCGGGCTTGGCCGTGTCGCTCCCGGGCTGCGGAGACACCCCCGCCGTCGGCGGAAGCTGCACCTGGAACGGGATGTCTCCCGGCATCACAAAGCCCAGGCGCTCGCGCGCCTGGGCCGCAATATAGGCCGGGTCCGCGAGCTTGCCCTTCTTCTGCTCGAGGTCGGCGATCTGACGGCGCAGCGCCGCCTCGCTTGCAGCCAATTGATCCATCTCGGTGCGCTGGGCAAAGTAGGTGCGTACCGGACCGGCGATGGTCAGGGTCAGCACACAGGCGAGCACAGCCAAGATCGCCGCCCGGCGCGCGGTGAAGCCCAGGCGCTGATCGGACCGCTGCTCGGCGGATTCGGCGATCTGTCGCTCGATGGGTTCGACGACGTGCTCTTGCAGGGTTCGGGCGGCGTTTCGGGTGGCCTGCGGCGCGGTCTGTGACGGACCTGAGGCCCCCGAGGCCTTCGTGGGCCGGGCGATCCCAGCTGCCCCAGAAGCCCTGGTACCGCGACGGCCACGCGCCGAACCCGGACGCGACGCCGGGGAGCGGCGTTTGGGATCTGGCCGTTTCGCTTCGGGCATTCGGACTCAGGCGCGTTTCATGTTCGACGTTATTTTGGGTCCAGCGCGTAGCGCGGAAACGCCAGATCGCCGGCGTAGCGGGCGGCGTCGCCGAGCGCCTCCTCGATGCGCAGCAACTGGTTGTATTTGGCGACGCGCTCGCTGCGGGCGGGCGCGCCGGTCTTGATCTGGCCACTGCCGACCGCCACCGCCAGGTCGGCGATCATCGTGTCTTCCGTCTCGCCGCTGCGGTGGCTCATCATCGTGCGATATCCGCTGTGATGAGCGAGCGCGACGGCATCGAGCGTCTCGGTCAGCGTGCCGATCTGGTTCACCTTGACCAGCAACGCGTTCGCCACGCCTTTTTCGATGCCTTCCTCGAGACGCTCGGGGTTGGTGACGAAAATATCGTCGCCGACGATTTGCACCCGGTCACCTATCGCGGTTGTCAGGGCCGCCCAGCCATCCCAATCATCTTCGGAAAGCGGGTCTTCGATCGACACCAGAGGATAGGAGCCGAGCAGTCCCGCGTAGAACTCCGTCATCTGCTGTGCGGTGCGGGTGGTGCCCTCGAAGGCGTAACCGGTGCCGTCGGTGTAGAACTCGGTGGCGGCCACGTCAAGCGCCAACCCCACGTCGGCCCCGGGTTTGAAGCCCGCCAATTCGATGGCATGGCTGATCAGGTCCAATGCCGCGGTAGTGCCGGCCACGTCGGGGGCGAAGCCACCCTCATCGCCCAGCCCGGTGCTCAGCCCCTGCTTTTTCAGGACGGATTTGAGCGCGTGGTACACCTCGGCACCCCAGCGCAGCGCCTCGACGAAGCTGGGCGCGCCGATGGGCGCCACCATGAACTCCTGGATGTCAACGCCCGTGTCGGCGTGGGCACCGCCGTTGAGGATGTTCATCATCGGCACCGGCAGGATGTGCGCGTTCGGCCCACCGATGTAGCGGAACAGCGGCAGCTCCGCCGAGTCGGCGGCGGCTTTAGCGACGGCTAGCGAGACACCCAGGATCGCGTTGGCACCCAGCCGGGACTTGTCGGGGGTGCCGTCGAGGTCTACCAGCGCCTGGTCGACTAGCCGTTGGTCGTCGGCGTTGAGTCCGATCACTGCGGGCCCGATCTCATCAAGGACGGCCTGCACAGCCTTCTGCACGCCCTTGCCGCCGTAGCGCTCGCCCCCGTCGCGTAATTCGACGGCCTCATGCTCCCCGGTCGACGCGCCCGACGGCACTGCCGCACGCGCAAATGTTCCATCGATCAGAGCTATCTCGACCTCGACGGTTGGGTTACCCCGGGAATCGAGGATCTCGCGGGCCCCAACCTGCTCGATAATCGGCACTGGGTTCTCCTTGCTTGAACTCATCTAGTAGCTGATGGCGGGCGCCGGGCAGGCCCCAGACAGACCTAGCGTAAGGCCTGAGTCAGCGATCCATCCTGCTACAGCGGGTGGCCCGCCGCGTAGGCGGTTGCCCAGTCCCGTACGGCCCGCGC
Source organism: Mycobacterium sp. (assembly GCA_003165155.1). Taxonomy (GTDB): domain Bacteria; phylum Actinomycetota; class Actinomycetes; order Mycobacteriales; family Mycobacteriaceae; genus Mycobacterium. Next base: position 9,085 of record PLSK01000277.1, read on the forward strand.
GTAAACACTGGAGTTGTTGTAAGCCCGCAGCGCGGTTATCCACCCGCGGGGCGTGGCGAGATCCTTTCCACGCCAACACAAGTAACCTGCCGCCGAGAGTGCGGCGTCGTCGATGTTGTCCGGACTGATAATGCCGTCGTTGTTGGCGTCAACCCCGTACAACCGCCATGTCTCGGGAATGAACTGCATCGGCCCCATCGCGCGAGCCACCCCGTCGTCGGCCACGTCTTCCGCGCTGTCGACGATGCGTACCGTGCCGCCGCTGCCGTCGAGACGAACACCCCTAATGGGTGGAGTCACGTCTCCGTTCGGCGTCAGCACCGCGCCCCGGTACGTGCCGTGGTGGCTCTCCACCTGCCCGATGCCGGCCAGCGTCGTCCACGCGATGTGACACTTCGGGTTCTCGACCTCGGCGACGCGGGCGGCATAGGCATAGGCCTCCAGCGCGACGACCGGAATCTCCAACGCAGCGGAGCGTTGCTCCGCCCAACTACGCAGCTGATCCGCGGGGCGGCCGCTGGCATGCGTGTCCACCGGGGGCACCGGGGCACCGGCGGGCGGCGGCACGCCGTCAGGAATGAACATGCCGAGCTGCCAGGTGCAACTGGAGGCCAGCAGCAGCGCGGTCGCCCCGATCACGGCGACCGCGCGCAACCAGCGCCTCGTCGATACCACGGTGTTCCCTAGCAACTCCCCTGTAACTCCCCAATCCAAATTTCAGCCACGATCATCGTCCCATGGGTTTCGGCCTCACCGGGGTCGCGCCAGGGCCCCAGCGCACGTAAACGGCGCCGGATTCGGTCAATTATCGACGAGGTAACTTCGACTTCGACGCGGTACTTCGACCCAGAAAGTCAGCTTTGCCGGTTACGGCAATTCCCCCATTCAGGGCCGTCCAACCCTGGATTAAGAGCTTCAGGGCGAAGTCGTTGCCGCCTCCGACGGCGATCCTGTGACGCAGAACACCCCGTCGAGGCTGGCCGTCCGCAGTCCGGCATCGGCTGACCGCTTGCCAAGCTCCGCAATAAGGTCTCGATCGATGCCCTCGATCATGTTGAGACAGATCGCAAGGGGTGCGGTTGCGGGGTCGGACTCGGGCGAATATTACATAAAGGGGTCGCCGGCACCGTCGCGGGAGCCGCCGTCGAGGGCGCCGGGAGAGTCCAACCCGGCGGCGGCGGCGTCAAAAGACACCGCATCGTCAACGGATTCAGCGGACTGCGCCGTCGGCCAGTGCGTGCGCCACTCCTCCTCGGTGACCTCGCCCAATTGGGCCACATCGAACTCCTCTGGGACGCCGTCCCCCCGGCGCGTCGCGGCAATCGCTCGCTCCGCGCCACGAACCGTGTCCACGAACTCTAAAACCGCTGTGCGCAGTGAGCTTTCCGCATCGATATCAGCAGAGACAGAAACAGTGGTTATCTCGACCGGAATAAGCTCGGCCGGCACCCCGGCTTTGCCGGCACGCTCAATCACCTTCTGCGTCAGCGCCAACGCGGGCTGACCGGTATGGACGTCGTCCATCACCGAGTTCCGTGATTTCTCCGCGGCCTTGCGTTCTTCCCACTGCGACAACTGATCCTCAAGCGAAATCGGCTGACCGGCAAGCACTCCAGGTACCCGGTTACCCAGCTTTCGCATCAGCGTGGTGGCAACGTCGTCAATGGTGAAGGGCAGCTGTGGCGCGTCCTCGGCGATGCGTGCGTGGAAGAGCACCTGCAGCAACAGGTCGCCGAGTTCTTCGCGCAGCTGATCGGCATTGCCGCTGTGCACCGCGTCCAGCACCTCATATGTCTCTTCCAGCAGGAACTTGCGCAACGACTCGTGGGTTTGCTCGCTTTCCCACGGTCCGGCGGTGCGCAGTTTGTCCATCATCGCGACCGCGTCGACCAGTCGTTCGCCGCGCGGTGTGTCCGGCGCCGAAATCAACCGGGCTCCGGCGGCCAATCGCGCGGTGACGGCGGGGTGGTCGGGGTCTGACGACAGCAATACCGGTGCGTCGTCTCCGGAGTGCACGGGACGTGCCGCGGGCAGCGACCACGGCACCGCGACCGGCATTTCCTCCGTGTATTGCACCTCGCCGGTGAGGTGCTCGATGGCCTCGACCGGAACCAGTGACGGGCGGCGCGGGTCGAACAAGACAACGATCATCGTGCCTGTCGCTCCTCACTTCCCGTATTTGATTACGGCGTAGTTGATTGCCCTTGCGTCGCTGCAGGTGGACTCGTTATACCAATATCGTGCTGCGGTTTTCCTTGCAGTGCCGTTACCAAGTTGGCCACCATCTGAACCAGCTCCAGATCGCGGATGCGCGGTGCGCCGATACCGCCCTCCCGCGGAATGGGGACCTGCACGGTGGCCGTGGTAGCACGGTACTGCGCGCTCGGGTACATCCGCTTGAGTCGCACCTGGGCGGAATCCGGCAGGTCGACCGGCGACAGTCGCACTGAAGCCGACGATGGGGCCGATACCTCGGTGATACCCGCGGCGCGACATACCAGCCGCAGCCGCGCCACCGCGACCAGCCGCTGAGCCGGTTCGGGCAGCGCCCCGTAGCGGTCGGTGAGCTCCTCCACCACGGCCGCGACATCGCTATCCGAACCCGCCGCTGCCAGCCGCCGGTAGCCCTCCAGTCGGAGCCGGTCGCTCGCGATGTAGTCCGGCGGCAGGTTCGCGTCCACCGGCAGGTCGAGGCGCACATCCTTGGGCTCTTCGGCGGTGGTGACGGTTTTCCCATCGGCGGCGGCCCGATAGGCCTCCACCGCCTCGCCCACCAGTCGCACGTACAGATCGAAGCCGACCCCCGCGACGTGCCCGGACTGCTCGATGCCCAGCACGTTGCCCGCGCCGCGGATCTCGAGGTCCTTCATGGCGACCGCCATGCCCGCGCCCAGCTCGTTGTTCTGCGCGATGGTCGCCAACCGGTCGTACGCCGTCTCGGTCAGCGGCACCTCCGGCGGATACAGGAAGTACGCATAGCCGCGCTCCCGGCTGCGGCCGACCCGGCCACGCAGCTGATGCAGCTGAGACAGCCCGAACGTGTCGGCGCGCTCCACGATGAGTGTGTTCGCGTTCGAGATGTCCAGGCCGGTCTCCACGATCGTGGTGCACACCAGGATGTCGTACTCGCGGTTCCAGAACCCCTCTACGGTGCGTTCCAGCAGATCCTCGGGCATCTGCCCGTGTGCGACGACGACTCGCGCCTCGGGCACCAGACCGCGCACCCGCGCCGCCGCCGCGTCGATGGAGCTGACCCGGTTGTGCACGTAGAAGGCCTGCCCATCGCGCAGCAGCTCCCGGCGCAGTGCGGCGCCGATCTGCTTGTCCTCGTGCGGGCCGACGTACGTCAGCACCGGGTAGCGCTCCTCGGGCGGCGTCAGGATCGTCGACATCTCGCGAATCCCGGCCAGGCTCATCTCCAGGGTGCGCGGGATCGGGGTGGCGCTCATGGTCAGCACGTCGACGTGCGTGCGCAGCGACTTGATGTGCTCNNCGTCTGCAGCAGCCGATGCGTGCCGATCACGATGTCCACCGACCCGTCGGCCATCCCGTCGATCACGGCGCGGGACTCCGCGGGGTCGGTGAACCGGGACAACCCCTTGACGGTCACCGGGAACCCGGCCATCCGGTCGCGGAACGTCTGCAGGTGCTGGTCGGCCAACAGCGTGGTGGGCACCAGCACGGCGACCTGTTTGCCGTCCTGAACCGCCTTGAACGCCGCGCGCACCGCGATCTCCGTCTTGCCGTAGCCGACGTCGCCGCAGATCACTCGGTCCATCGGTACCGGCTTCTCCATATCGGCCTTGACCTCGGTGATCGCGGTGAGCTGATCAACGGTTTCGGTGAAGCCGAACGCGTCCTCCATCTCGGCCTGCCAGGGCGTGTCCGGCCCGAACGCGTATCCGGCGCTGGCCTGCCGTTTGGCGTACAGCGAGACCAGCTCGCCGGCGATCTCGCGGACCGCGCGGCGGGCCTTGGTCTTGGTGTTGGCCCAGTCGCTGCCGCCCAGCCTGCTCAGCGCCGGAGCCTGTCCGCCGACGTACCGCGACAGCTGATCCAGCGAATCCATCGGGACATACAGCTTGTCGGCCTGCTGACCCCGCTTATTGGATGAGTACTCCAGCACCAGGTACTCGCGGCGCGCCCCACCGACCGTGCGTTCCACCATCTCCACGAACCGCCCGATGCCGTGCTGATCGTGTACCACCAGGTCGCCGGCCGTCAGCGCCAGCGGGTCGACGGTGTTGCGGCGCTTTGCCGCCAGCCGCTTGCCGTCGACGGCGGTGGCCCGGCTGCCTGTCAGATCCGCTTCGGTGATGACAACCAGGTTGGCGCCGGGTATCACAACGCCGCCGTGCAGCGGCCCCTTCAGCACCCCGACGACACCGCTTTGGGGAGCGGCGCCCGCATCCAGCATGGCGGCCGGGGTGTCGGACTCGGCCAGCCGCTCCACCACCCGGTGCGCGGTGCCGGTTCCCGGCGCCACCATCACGGCGTACCCGCCGGTCGAGACGTGGGCGCGCAGCATCGCGAAGATGGCTTCAATATCGTGCTCATGACCGCGCGCCGACGGCGCGGCCCGGATGTCCAGCTCGGTCGCCGCTTCGTCGCTGAGCTGGCTCAGCGTCCACCACGGATGGCCGGACCGGGCCGCCGCGGCCCGGACGTCGTCCAGTTCGGCGAATCCCGATCCGCCCAACTCCGCCACGTCGACGGGCGCATCGCTGCCCAGCGCGGCCACCGACCAGGACGCCTCCAGGAATTCACGGCCGGTCTTGATCAGGTCAGCGGCCCGGGTGCGCACCTTTTCCGGGTCGCACAGCAACACGGGCGTGCCCTCGGCCAGCTGTTCGACCAGGAGGCTGTGGGCCCCATTTTTCGGGGGCCGCAGCACCGGCAGGAGCGCCTCCATCCCGTCGACGGGGATGCCCTCGGCCAACTTGGCCAGCATCTCGGTGACACTGCCGCTGATGGCGGCTTCCCCTGTCGGCCGCTGCGCGGCCGCTTGCGTGACCAGTTCGGCGGCCCGGGCCCGCACGTCGTCGGTGAGCAGCAGTTCGCGGCACGCCACCGCGATCAGCGTCTCGACCTCGATTTCGGTGATGGAGCGCTGATCGGCGACCGCGAACATCCGCATTTCGGTGACCTCGTCACCCCAGAACTCGACACGCACCGGGTGCTCGGCCGTCGGGGCGAAAATATCGAGAATCCCGCCGCGGACGGCGAACTCTCCGCGCCGGCCGACCATATCCACCCGGGTATATGCCAGCTCAACCAGCCGGGCAATGACTTCGTCGAAGCCGATCTCTTGACCGACCCTCAAGGTCACCGGTTCCTGATGGCCCAGCCGCGGCGCCATTGGCTGCAGCAACGAGCGCGCCGCGGTCACCACCACCCGCAGAGGCGGCCCCAGCCGGGCGTCGTCGGGATAGACCAGCCGGCGCAACACCATCAAGCGAGTGCCGACGGTGTCGACGCCGGGAGAGAGCCGCTCGTGCGGCAGGGTTTCCCACGACGGGAAGACGGCCACCGCACTGCCGAAAACGCCGCTCAGTTCAGCGGCGAGGTCGTCGGCTTCGCGCCCGGTGGCGGTGACCACCAGCAAGGAACCCTGCTGCGCCAGCGCACTGGCCACGAACAGCCGCGCACTGGCGGGGCCGACCAGGCTCAATTCGGCGGGCACTCCCGAGCTGGACTCGATGAGCTGCTGGAGGGTCGGCGCCGTGAGCGCCAATTCAACGAGCCCCGCGATTGGGGTTTCTGGGCGAGCCGGCCCCGGTGCGGTCATGATGCCGCCATTCTAAGGGGCCATCGAGCAGCGCCGAACTTCGTCAATATCGAGCAGGGGGTCGTCAAGGGATCGTAAAGAATGCGGCGCCCGGACCCGCCCGGGCGCACGTTGGGATCATGACATTGCTCGACATCCTGCCGTCCCTTGGTCGCGCGGCCCCCCAACGGTTCGATCCCGCGATCTGGCCCGTCACCACGCATTCCGACGAGAGCGGCCGGCTTTGCGTGGGCGGCGTGCCCCTCAGCGACATCGCCGACGAGTTCCACACCCCGGCCTACGTGATCGACGAAACCGACTTCCGAACCCGCGCCCGCCGCTACCGCCGCGCGTTGCGCGGTGTCCAGATCGTCTATGCCGGAAAATCGCTGCTGACCACCGCGGTGGCGCGCTGGGCGCACGAAGAGGGCCTGGGCGTCGACGTCTGCTCAGCCGGTGAGCTGGCCGTTGCCCTGGCCGGCGGGGTGGAACCGTCCCGCATCGTCATGCACGGCAACGCGAAATCGTCTGACGAAATACTCGACGCGGTGCGGGTTGGGGTTGGGCGCATCGTGCTGGACTCAAACATCGAGGTCGCCTACGTCGCGGGTCTGGCCCGCCGGCGGCAGGCGGTGCTCATCCGGGTGACCCCGGACATCGACATCCACGGACACCCCGCGATCACCACCGGTATCAGCGACCAGAAGTTCGGCTTCACCCTCGCACAGGGGCACGCNNCGGCGCTGTACGGCGAAGCGATTCGCCGGATGATCGCCGCCATGGCCGACATCCGCGCCAGGCACGGAGTCATCCTGACCGAACTCAACATCGGCGGTGGCCACGCGATCCCCTACATCCCCGGTGATCCGGAATTCAACCTCGAACAGCTGGCCGACGTCATCGAGGACGCATTGGACGAAGCCTGCGCCGCAGAACATTTCCCCCGGCCGACCATCGTGGTCGAGCCCGGTCGGGGCATCAGCGGCCGGGCCGGCGTCACCCTGTACCGGGTGTGCTCGGTCAAGACGCAACCGGGCGGGCGCACCTTCGTTGCGGTAGACGGCGGAATGAGCGACAACCCGCGGGTGTCGTTGTACGGCGCGCAATACACGGTGGCGGTGGCGAACCGGCATCCACTGGGAGTCAAGCAGCGCGTCACCGTGGCCGGCCGACACTGCGAGGCCGGCGACGAGATCGCTCGCGATATCGAGCTCCCGGCGGACCTGTACCCCGGCGACCTACTCGCCGTGGCCTGCACCGGCTCCTATCACCACAGCATGGCGTCGAACTACAACATGGTCGGCCGACCGCCGGTGGTGGCCGTAAAGGACGGTCGGGCACGCGAGCTGGTACGCCGCGAAACCATCGCGGACCTGCTTTCGCGCGACTGCGGTTAGAGCTCAAACCGTGCACCCATGACCACCTTCCGGACTCGCCCCCAGTCGGTTGTAGCCGAGTAAGCGGCCTGGAACCGAGGGGCCTCTAGCCGGCTGTGCCCGACCCACCCACGACACCGTTACCGTTCACTCCCGTTCCGGCAAGTCCCCCGACGCCGCCGGCCCCGCCGGCTCCCCCCAAACCTCCGAGACCGCCGCCTCCGCCGAGTCCGCCGAACACCAACAGGGTCGCTGCCAACCCCAGAAGCGCCGCTTTGGTTCGGGTCATGTGTGAAGTGGACACCGTCCGCGCCGCTACCGATCCCAGAATGCGCTTAGGCGCGGCCTACTCGTCCTGTAATCGGGGGTCGGCTTCCANNACCGAGCCCACCAGTGCCTGGGCGTACAGCGGCGCCAGGTCCGGATCCAGGCCGCGGCGAGCGAAGTCGCCGGCCAGGATCGAGCTGACCTGGCTGACCGCGTCGTTGAGCAGGCTGGAGTATGTGCCCGAGCTGATCGACGCCGGCGAGTCGCGAATCATGATCCGGAACCCGTCGGTGCGCTCCTCGACGTAAGTGAGCAACGCAAGTGCCACCCGCTCGACGCGCACCCGGGAGCGGTTCATGGTCAATGACGAGGTGATGCCATCCAGCAGCGCCGACATCTCCCTGTCGACCACGACGGCGTACAGGCCTTCTTTGCCGCCGAAATGCTCGTAGACAACCGGCTTGGACACGTTTGCGCGCTGGGCGATCTCCTCGATGGAGGCGCCTTCATAGCCACGTTCGGCGAACAACGAGCGCGCGATGCCGATGAGTTGCTGTCGGCGCTCGCTGCCGGTCATCCGGGCGCGCGGTGCCCGCACTTCCTTATCGGGCTCTTTATCCGGCGCGGCCACGTCAATCAGGGTATCGGTGATGTCCGGTTGCCGGGCACGACGACCGGCCCGCGTACCATCTAGGTTTGTTGGCGCGGCCCGTCAGCGGGTCGAGGGCAGGCAATCCGTCGTGGTGTAATCGGCAGCACTTCTGATTTTGGTTCAGATAGTTCAGGTTCGAGTCCTGGCGACGGAGCTTCCGTTTTTTGCGTCTGGTGCAGGTGAAATGACACCCTTGACGGCATGACGTTCCGTGGTGACACCGCAGTCCTGGTGCTGGCGGCCGGGCCGGGCAGCCGGATGCGTTCAGACACCCCTAAGGTGCTGCACACCCTTGCCGGCCGCAGCATGTTGTCCCATTCGCTGCACGCGATCACCAAGGTGGCGCCACAACATCTGGTCGTTGTGCTCGGCCATGACCACGAGCGCATCGCGCCGCTGGTCGCCGAGCTGTCCAACGCCCTTGGACGCACCATCGACGTCGCGCTGCAGGACCGACCGCGCGGCACCGGCCACGCCGTGCTTTGCGGCCTGTCCGCGCTGCCCGACGACTACGCCGGCATCGTCGTCGTCACCTCGGGCGACACCCCACTGCTGGACGCGGACACCCTGGCCGATCTGATCGCCACCCACAGCGCCGCATCGGCCGCGGTGACGGTGCTGACCACGATGCTGACCGACCCCTCCGGGTACGGCCGCATCCTGCGGACCCAGGACAACGAAGTGATGGCGATCGTGGAACACACCGACGCGACGCCCTCGCAACGCGAGATCCGCGAAGTCAACGCCGGCGTCTACGCCTTCGACATCGCCGCGCTGCGGTCGGCACTGAGCCGGCTGAGCTCCAACAACGCCCAGCAGGAGCTCTACCTCACCGACGTCGTCTCCATCCTCCGCCGGGACAGCGAGACCGTGCGCGCGCAGAACGTCGACGACAGCGCATTGGTGGCCGGCGTCAACAACCGCGTCCAGCTGGCCCAACTGGGCGCCGAACTCAACCGCCGGATTGTGGCCGCCCACCAAATGTCCGGCGTCACCNNCGCTGCGTCGTCGGCCCGGACACCACGCTGACCGACGTCACCGTCGGGGACAGCGCTTCCGTGGTCCGCAGCCATGGCACGTCGTCGTCGATCGGTGCCGGCGCCACCGTCGGCCCGTTCACCTACCTGCGGCCCGGCACCGCGCTGGGTGCCGACGGCAAGCTCGGCGCGTTCGTCGAGACTAAAAACTCCACCATCGGCACCGGCAGCAAGGTCCCGCATCTGACCTACGTCGGCGACGCCGATATCGGCGAGCACAGCAATATCGGTGCGTCCAGCGTGTTCGTCAACTACGACGGCACGTCCAAACAGCGCACCACAGTCGGCTCCCACGTGCGCACCGGCTCGGACACCATGTTCGTGGCTCCGGTTACCATCGGCGATGGGGCGTACACGGGCGCGGGCACCGTAGTACGCGACGATGTCCCACCGGGGGCGCTGGCGGTGTCCGCGGGCCCACAACGCAATATCGAAGACTGGGTTGCGCGCAAGCGGCCGGGTAGCGCGGCGGCCGAGGCTGCCGAGAAGGCCAGCCACGCCCACGAAAACCCCGCTACGACATCCGAGCTCGATTAGTCATCATGAATTCGCTGTCTGGCAACCAGGCCTTACGATGAGTCATCCAATCCCCCGATACGGCGAGGGCGGCACGTTGAGCCACGACTGGACCGATAACCGCAAAAACTTAATGCTCTTCTCCGGCCGTGCGCATCCGGAGCTGGCCGAACAGGTGGCCAAAGAACTCGACGTCCACGTCACCGCGCAGACAGCACGGGAGTTCGCCAACGGCGAGATCTTCGTGCGTTTCGACGAATCGGTGCGCGGGTGCGACGCCTTCGTCTTGCAGTCGTGCCCGGCACCGGTCAACCGCTGGCTGATGGAATCGCTGATCATGATCGACGCGCTCAAGCGGGGCAGCGCCAAGAGGATCACCGCCGTCATGCCGTTCTACCCCTACGCTCGGCAGGACAAGAAGCACCGCGGCCGCGAACCGATTTCGGCGCGGCTGGTCGCCGACCTACTCAAGACGGCGGGAGCCGACCGGATCGTGACCGTCGACTTGCACACCGATCAGATCCAGGGTTTCTTCGACGGGCCCGTCGACCACATGCGCGGGCAGAACCTGCTGACCGGCTATATCAAAGACAACTATCCCGACGGCAACATGGTGGTGGTCTCCCCCGACTCGGGCCGGGTGCGCATTGCCGAGAAGTGGGCCGACGCATTGGACGGCGTTCCGCTGGCCTTCATTCACAAGACCCGTGACCCGCGGGTGCCCAACCAGGTCGTCTCCAATCGCGTGGTGGGCGAAGTCGCGGGCCACACCTGTGTCCTGATCGACGACATGATCGACACCGGCGGCACAATTGCCGGCGCGGTGAAGCTGTTGCTTGAAGACGGCGCCACTGACGTCATCGTCGCGGCGACCCACGGCGTGCTGTCTGAGCCGGCCGCCGAGCGGCTGGCCGCGTGCGGCGCACGGGAGGTGATCGTCACGAACACCCTCCCGATTGGCGAGGAGAAGCGATTCGCGCAGCTCACGGTTTTGTCCATCGCGCCGCTGCTGGCCAGCACCATTCGCGCCGTCTTCGAAAACGGCTCAGTCACAGGGCTATTCGACGGAGACGCCTAGATGGCCGCTACGCCGGACAAGGCGGTCATCTACCACAACCCGAAGTGCAGCACCTCGCGCAAGACACTGGACTTGTTGCGGGAAAACGGTATTGAGCCCACCATTGTGCAGTACTTGAAGACCCCGCCGACACGGGCTGAGCTGGTAAAGCTGATCCGCGACGCGGCCATCGATGTCCGCACAGCAGTGCGTAAACGTGAATCGCTCTACGCCGAACTCGACCTCGCCGGCGCAACCGATGATCAGCTGCTCGACGCCATGGCCGAACACCCGATCCTGATCGAACGGCCGTTTGTCGTCACGCCGAAGGGGACCCGGCTGGCCCGACCGATCGACGCGGTCCGCGAAATTCTGTGACGGCACGGGCAATCAAGCTGCTCGCGCTTGTGGCACTGGCGGTGCCTGCAATCGCCTGCGCACCGAAATCCCCCGACTACCAATCCATCTTGGCGAAGAGTACGACAACCGCCGCCACCACCACTACGGCGACCGAAAAGCCGGTCCCCCTGTCGCAGTATCTGGAAAGCATCGGCGTCACCGGAAAGCAGGTGGCGCCGGGTTCGCTGACCGATCTGAGAGTGTCGATACCGACGCCACCGGGCTGGTCGCCGTTCACCAATCCGAATATCACACCCGAGACGGTGATCATCTCCAAGGGCGGCAAGTATCCGACCGCAAGACTCGTCGTGTTCATGCTGCGTGGGGACTTCGACGCCGCCCAAGTCGTCAAGCACGGCAACGACGATGCCCAGCTTTTCGAGAATTTCACCCAACTGGACAATTCGACGGCAGATTTTAACGGATTTCCGTCGTCGATGATCCAGGGCAGCTACGACCTCGACAACACGCGTCTGCACAGCTGGAACCGGATCGTGATTCCCACCGGATCGCCGCCCGCCAAGCAGCGCTATCTCGTTCAGCTGACCATCACCACTCTGGCCGACCAGGCCGTCGCGCAGTCGACCGACATCGAGGGAGTCATCCGCGGATTCGTGGTTGCTGCTGCCAAGTAATCACCGCGAAAGTGCAACTACCTACCTATTTCTCGAGTAACACCGCAGGTAGTTGCACTCTCGCGGCGCTTAGACTCAGCCATCCCGCTGGAGTTCGACCCCTGCCACTAAGAGACACTGGGAGGTATGACTGATTGGACTGCTGCAGATCTCCCCTCGTTCGCCGGGCGCACCGCCATCGTCACCGGTGCCAATAGTGGGCTGGGCGCGGTGACCGCCCGCGAGTTGGCAGGTAAGGGCGCAAAGGTCATCCTGGCTGTGCGCAACACGGCCAAAGGTGAGACCGCCGCCGAGCAGATGACCGGTGATGTCGAGGTGCGTCAACTCGACCTGCAGGATCTGTCATCGGTGCGCGAGTTCGCGGATGGAGTCGACAAGGTCGACGTCCTGATCAATAACGCCGGCATCATGGCCACTCCGTACGCGCTCACCAAGGACGGCTTCGAGAGCCAGATCGGCACCAACCATCTCGGTCATTTCGCGCTGACCAACTTGCTGCTGCCCAAGCTCACCGACCGCGTCGTGACGGTGTCTTCGGAGATGCACCGGATCGGCCGCATCAACCTCGACGACCTGAACTGGCAGACCCGGCGCTACTCCCCCTGGCCCGCGTACGGTCAATCAAAGCTGGCCAACCTGCTGTTCACCAGCGAGCTGCAGCGACGCCTCGAGGCCTCCGGTTCGCCACTGCGCGCGCTGGCGGCCCACCCCGGTTATTCGCACACCAATCTGCAAGGGCAGTCGGGAAACAAGTTCGGTGATCAGGTGATGTCAGCCGTAACCGGGGTGGTGGCCACCGACGCCAACTTCGGCGCCCGGCAAACGCTGTACGCGGCGTCGCAGGACTTGCCGGGTAATACGTACGTCGGCCCCCGGTACAAATTTCTCGGCCGCACCCAGCCAGTCGGACGCAGCGGGGCGGCACGAAACGCAGCCACCGCAGTCGCGCTGTGGGAGCTATCCGAGCAGCTCACCGCCACTAAATATCCGCTCTGACGCGGTTCCCCCCACATTGGCCTCTCGAAAAGCCCGTGGGGTGCTTACCCGGCTCTCCGCGACAACTGGGGCGCTGCTCGCGCACCGACCGGGTCCGTCGCGCGTAGCTGGACACACAGAGCATCGCCGCCGCCAGAGACGCAAGTGGCAGATGTGACGGCTGCGCCCAGATTTCTGCTCCCAGGCCTCGATGCGCTACCCTGATCGAGCGTCACGGCGAGGGTGATTGGCAGGCTAGCCAGCACCGTTATCGACGGAGACCGACAGACTGTCGCGATCCTGGCCGTGCCCCCATAACTAAGGTGCCGAGCACACAGGAGCAACACAATGGCTAAAGCAGCAGGCAACCAACTCAAAGTCACGGTGCGAACCGAGACCGGCAAGGGCGCGTCCCGGCGAGCCCGTCGCGACGGCAAGATTCCTGCCGTCCTCTACGGTCACGGCGCCGATCCGCAGCACCTGGAACTGCCTGGGCGCGACTTCGCGACCGTGCTCCGGCACTCGGGCACCAACGCAGTGCTGGTGCTCGACATCGCCGGTACCGAACAGCTGGCATTGACCAAAGCGCTCGACATCCACCCGATCCGCCGCAGCATTCAGCACGCCGACCTGCTGGTCGTGCGTCGCGGCGAGAAGGTCGTCGTTGAGGTCACCGTCGTCGTCGAGGGCGACGCCGCACCCGACACTCTGGTCACCCAGGAGACCAACACCATCGAGATCGAGGCCGAGGCGATGTCGATTCCCGAGCAGCTGACGGTCTCTGTCGAGGGCGCTGCGCCGGGAACCCAATTCACAGCCGCACATGTCCCGCTGCCTTCAGGCGTCAACCTGATTTCCGACCCGGATCTGCTGGTGGTCAATGTGGTGAACGCGCCGACCGCCGCGGACCTGCAGGAGGAGGGTTCGGGCGCCAGTGGCCCCGCGGCCTCCGACGAAGCGGGCGCCGACGCTGGCGGGGACGAGTCTGGCGCGGACGAGTCCGAGTAGACGGCTCGCGACGTGGCCGAACCGCTTCTAGTGGTCGGCCTGGGCAACCCGGGAGAGAACTACGCCCGTACCCGGCACAACGTGGGGTTCATGGTTGCCGACGTGCTTGCCGCCAGGCTGGGCTCGAAGTTCAAGACGCACAAGCGTTCCGGTGCCGAAATCGTCACCGGGCGATTGGCGGGGCATGCGGTGGTGTTGGCGAAGCCGCGCTGCTACATGAACGAGTCCGGCCGCCAGGTCTGGCCGCTGGCGAAGTTCTACTCGGTGCCCCCGGCTGACATCATCGTCATCCACGACGAGCTCGACATCGACTTCGGTCGCATCCGGCTCAAGCTCGGTGGCGGCGAAGGCGGGCACAATGGGCTGCGCTCGATAGCGGCCGCGTTGGGTACCAAGGACTTTCAGCGAGTACGCATCGGTATCGGCCGCCCGCCCGGACGCAAAGACCCGGCGGCGTTCGTGCTGGAGACCTTCAGCGCGACCGAGCGCGCCGAGGTTCCCACGATCTGCGAGCAGGCCGCCGACGCGACCGAGTTACTCATCGAACTGGGGCTAGAGTCGGCCCAGAACCACGTCCACGCGTGGTGATTTACGCCGAGTAAGCATCGAGGAGTTTGAATAGTGAACACCGACGACCTGATCCTGGTCAGCATCGACGACCACGTCGTTGAGCCGCCGGACATGTTCGTTCGCCACGTCCCGGCCAAATACGTCGACGAGGCACCGGTCGTCGTCACCGACGACAAAGGCGTCGACCAGTGGATGTACCAGGGCAGGCCTCAGGGCGTCAGCGGACTGAATGCGGTGGTGTCCTGGCCGGCCGAGGAGTGGGGCCGTGACCCCGCCGGCTTCGCCGAGATGCGTCCCGGCGTCTACGACGTCCACGAGCGCGTCCGCGACATGAACCGCAACGGCATCCTCGCTTCGATGTGCTTCCCGACCTTCACCGGTTTCTCGGCTCGCCACCTCAACATGACGCGCGAAGAGGTCACGCTGGTCATGGTGTCGGCCTACAACGACTGGCACATCGACGAATGGGCCGGGTCTTACCCCGACCGGTTCATCCCGATCGCAATCCTGCCGACGTGGACTCCGGAGGGGATGTGCGCCGAGATCCGCCGTGTCGCCGCGAAGGGCTGCCGGGCCGTCACTATGCCGGAACTGCCGCACCTCGAAGGCCTGCCCAGCTACCACGACGAGGACTACTGGGGCCCCGTGTTCCGGACGTTGTCCGAAGAGAACGTGGTGATGTGTCTGCACATCGGCACCGGTTTCGGGGCGATCAGCATGGCGCCCAACGCACCGATCGACAACATGATCATCCTGGCCACCCAGATCTCGGCGATGTGCGCACAGGACCTGTTGTGGGGTCCGGCGATGCGCAACTACCCGGACCTGAAGTTCGCCTTTTCCGAGGGTGGCATCGGCTGGATTCCGTTTTACCTGGACCGCAGCGACCGCCACTACACCAACCAGAAGTGGCTGCGCCGCGACTTCGGGAACAAGCTGCCCAGCGACGTGTTCCGCGAGCATTCGCTGGCCTGCTACGTGACCGACAAGACGTCGCTGAAGCTGCGGCACGAAATCGGCATCGACATCATCGCGTGGGAGTGCGATTACCCGCACTCCGACTGCTTCTGGCCCGACGCCCCCGAGCAGGTACTGGCCGAGCTCAACGCGGCCGGCGCCGACGACAGCGACATCAACAAGATCACCTGGCAGAACGCCTGCAACTTCTTCACCTGGGACCCGTTCGCTCGCACGCCGCGCGAGCGGGCCAACGTGGGGGCGCTACGCGCCAAGGGCGCCGATGTCGACGTCTCCATCCGGCCGCGGAAAGAATGGGCCCGCCTCTACGCGGAAAAGCAGCCGGCTGTTAGGTAAGCTTCTAAGTAACTAAGGGCACCGAGTTGGCCCGGCGGAGCTTGCCTGACGGGGTCTTCGGGATGGTCCCGGGACCGAGTACCACGACGTTGCGGGGCCGCACGTCGACCTCTTTGAGCACCTCGTGCGCGACCTGGTGTTCGATGCGGCGCACCTCGGTTGGGTCTTCGAATGCGTTCGACTCGACCGCGACGGCGAAAGTCTCCCGCGCATGTCCCGCATCAAGTCGCACGGCCACCGCGCAGCCCGGACGCACGCCGTCGACCCGGCCCGCCGCCCGCTCGATGTCGGTCGGGTAGATGTTGCGGCCGGCCATGATGATGACGTCCTTGACGCGACCACACACCACGACGTGGCCGTTCTCCATCTGATACCCGAGGTCGCCCGTGTCGTACCAACCATGCTCATCCTGAGCCGGCATGAACCCGCCCATCGTGAGGTAGCCGGGGGTCAGCGACTCGCCCCGCAGCTCGATGACGCCCACACCGCGGTAGGGCAAGACCGTGCCGTCCTCAGCCACAACGCGTATCTCAAGGTCCTTGAGCAGAGGTCCCAGCGATGCCAGCCGACGGGTGTTGCCTCTGGTGGCGGGCACCGCGCGGCGCAGCGCTGCCAGCAGGTCCGCATCGACCTCGTCGACCACCAGGCCCGCATTGCATTCGGAGAAGGACACGGCCAGGGTCGTCTCCGCCATCCCGTAGGCCGGCAGGATCGCCGATGGACTCAGGCCGAACGGCCTGCCCGCATCCAGCAGGTCCTCGACGTCGGCGGGTTCTACGGGTTCGGCGCCGGACAGCGCGAAGCGCAGGGTCGACAGGTCGAAGTCACCGGGCTTCGCGTTCCGGCGCAGCCGCTTGGCGAGCAGCGCGTAGGCGAAATTGGGCGCCGCGGTCATGGTGCCCTTGTACTTGTCGATGAGCTTGGCCCACAGCAACGTGTCGCGCAGGAAGTCCATCGGGGTGACTTTGACCAGTTCGGCACCGAAGTACATCGGGATAGTGAGGAAACCCACCATGCCCATGTCGTGGAAGCAGGGCAGCCAGCTGACCATGACGTCCTTCTCGACGTCGTACTGGGCGCCGATGAACATCGCCTCGGCATTCGAGTAGATATTGCTGTGGGTGATCTGAACAGCCTTCGGAGATCCCGTCGAACCGCTCGTCAGCTGCATCAGCGCCAGATCGTCCTCGCCGACCTCGATGGGGTCTATCGGGTCCGCCGCCAGCAGGTCGGCAACGGTGAGGACTCTGATGCCCTTCTCCTCCAGCACCGGGATCGCCACCAGGAAGGGCTCGGAAACGATGACCGCCTTGGCCTCGATCATGTCGATGACGGTCATGGTGTCCTCGGCCCACACCACCAGGTCGGTGCGCGGGGTGGGCTGGTGCAGCATGGTCAGGCTGGCGCCGCGCATCCACAGACCCTGAGCGGTCGGGGCGATCTCTACCGGTGCTCCGGCCAGCACGCCAATCGCGTCGCCGTGGCCCACTCCGGCGGCTTGCAGCCCTCCGGCTACCCGACGCGCCCGCTGATGCACCTCACCCCAAGTGTGGCGAACGGGGGCCTGCGGCTCACCCGTCACCATGCCCTTGGAGCCTTCCCGGGCATTGCGGAACATCGTCTCGGTAAACCTGCTCACGAAAACCTCCTCGGTTCCGGCAGTTGCCCCAAGGCACCGGATTTCATATTCCACCTGCTGGGCGCCGCTGTGTAGCAGGCGCGTGAGCACAATTGGGGAAAAGTTATGTCTCGAATTAGCGATGAGCCAGCAACCTCGCGTTCGGTTGCACGATCAGCACCGGCATGACCGAGCCGTCCACCGGAGCGACCGGCGGACGACGAAGCCATGCGCTGTTGCTTAACGCTAATCGTCACCGGGAGATATCTTAAACTCCCCTTAAGTAACTGCCAAACTCTTGCGGGGCGTGAGTTTGATTTCACACTTCAGTGGGCGCAGGCACGACACGGGCACCGGGCACCGGTCCGCTGGCGACCCGAACCGTGCGGCAGACCCCAGCCCCCGACAGCTGGATGCCGACATCGACGGCCGATGCCGCCGATGCGCACAGAAACGCGCACGTTGGGCCAGAGCCGGACACGATGCCCGCCAGTGCACCTGCGTCCACCCCGGCGCCCAGCGCACGCCGCAGCGTCGGTTCCAGGCTCAGCGCGGCCGCTTGCAATTCATTGCCCAGCAGCGGCGCCAATTGCTCGGGATCGCCCGCCGCGAGTGCCGCCAACACCGGCCCGGCTTCAGCTAGCTGGGGCGGATCTCCGTCCGCCCTGAGTCTGTCCAGCTCGCTGAACACCGCCTTAGTGGACAGCCCGCTGTCGGCGAACGCCAGCACCCAGTGGAAGGTGTTCCGGGACAACACGGTGGCCAGTTCCTCGCCGCGGCCGGTGCCCAACGCGGTGCCACCGTGCAGCGCGAACGGCACGTCGCTGCCCAACCGCGCGGCGAGCACGCGCAGATCACGGCGGGGCACGTTGAGCTCCCACAACGAGTTCATCGCGACCAGCACCGCCGCGGCATCCGCGCTGCCACCGGCCATCCCACCGGCCACC
Source organism: Mycobacterium sp. (assembly GCA_003165155.1). GTDB lineage: Bacteria > Actinomycetota > Actinomycetes > Mycobacteriales > Mycobacteriaceae > Mycobacterium. The sequence continues at coordinate 27,223 of PLSK01000277.1, forward strand.
GGAATGGATTTGTCGATCATGATCGAAACATCAGGTGCGCGGCCAACGTGTTCGGCCATCAGCTCGGCCGCCTGCCAGGCGAGGTTGTGTTCGTCGGTGGGCAGCTTGTCGGCGCCCTCGCCAACGAGTTCCAGCGACAGCACATCGGCGTTGCGCACCGTCACCTCGTCCAGCAGCGAGACGGCATGAAACACCGTGGCCAGCTCGTGATAGCCGTCCTCGCGGCGATCACCGACCGCCAGATGGAGGTTCACCTTTCCAGGCACCCGAACGGTGACCGACCCGGTGGGCTCCCACTGGGCGGCGGTGCTGCCGTCAGACGCGGACACCGCAGCAGACTATCGCTAATTCGCGGTCAGCTGGCTGATGCCGGGATCGGCGGAACGTCGCAGCAACCGCACGAAGTCCTCGACGGACAACGTCTCACCGCGACGGGAAGGGTCGATGCTGGCGGCGAGCAATCGATTCGCCGACTCGTTGCCCGAGCCCGCCCACTCCAGAAAAGCATTGCGAGATGTCTTGCGCCGCTGCGCGAATGCGATGTCGACCAATTGGAACACCTGCTGGCGGAAGACTTCGTCGGTGGGCCACGGCGCCGTCGCGTACCGATCGATGCGCACCAGCCCCGAGTAGACGCGCGGAATCGGCCAGAAGACGGTCGGCGGCACCACGCCGCAGCGGCGAACCCGTCCGTAGAAACGCATCTTGACGCTGGGCACGCCATATTCCTTGCCGCCCGGCTCGGCGGCGAGCCGTTCGGCGACTTCGGCCTGCACCATCACCGTCAGCGTCTGAATCGACGGGAATTCGGCCAGCAGATGCAGCAGCGCCGGCACCGCAATGTTGTACGGAAGATTGGCAACTACCGCTGTTGGCGCTATTGCCAGCTCGTCACGGCGGACTGTCAAGATGTCGCGGTTCAGCACGGTCAGCTGCTGGATCTCGCTGTTGGAGTGTTCGGCAACGGTCTGCGGCAGCCGCTCCGCGAGCACCGGGTCGATTTCGACGGCGATCACGGTGGCGCCGCGGTCGAGCAAAGCCAACGTGAGCGACCCGAGGCCGGGACCTACTTCCAGGACCAGGTCAGACCGGCTGATTCCGGAGGCCGAAACGATGCGGCGCACCGTGTTGGCGTCGTGGACGAAGTTTTGGCCGAGTGATTTCCGTGGCCGGAAGTCGAGTTCGTTGGCTATCCGCCTGATTTCGGTGCGCCCGAGCAGCCGGATTGTCAGCGGGCACCGGCTCTTCCGCCGCACACTGGCCATGCTCCCCAACCCTGGCGCGATTGCGTCACTGAAGCGACGGCGATCTGCTCTTCCCGGGTAGCCAGGTCGGCGCGTGGCGCAAACCGCAGACCGCCGCTGGCCTCCCAAGTGCCTTGGTCGAATTGCACACCACCATAGAAACCGTTACCGGTGTTGATGGCCCAGTTCCCGCCGGCCTCGCAACTCGAGATGGCGTCCCAGATCGATCCGTTGCTCACCGCGGGCACCTCGGTGCCGGGCTTGGCGCCCACCCGCAGTACGGCGTCACGGGCCGGCGCAATCACGATGTTGGCCATCGGCAGCCGGCCGGTTTCGACACCGTTGACCATGGCCACCGCGAACGTCACGTCCTGCGTACCCGGGTTGCCCGGGTCTTCGACGACCTGCCGGCTCATGTTCATCTCTGGATCCTCGACGCGACGCGACGTCGGCGGCAGGGGGATCCGCTCGGTGACCCGCTCGATGCGGTTACGGGTCACTTGGATTTGCATGCCGTCGACGATTGGCGCCGCAGCGCCCGGCTCCACCCGGTCGCTGTCGAGCAGCGGCGCGCCGGCGACGTTGAGCAACCCGGCGACATTAGGCGCCGCCAGGTGCACGGTGCGGATCGCGCCGCCATCGTTGAGCTGGACGGTCTTGGCGCTGACGACCGGAAGAGCCATCCCCGCCAGCGGAACCCGGCTGGCGCGAGACGCCGCGGCCGGGGCGGTGTCGGTCATCGCGAGCTGGGCCAGCGCCTCGTCGACGGTGGTCGCCGTCGTCCAAACCTGCTTGACATCCTGGCCGTCCAGCGAGACCTGCAACGGCCGGCTGCGCCGCAGCACGATGTTGTCGGCGTTATGAACCCGCGCATCGGCGGCGGGGAACACATCGTCGCGCCCGTCGATGCGGAAACCGTTCTCCCGGATGATGTCGATCACGCGCGACTTCATGGTCGTCACCCGCATCGTGGTGCCATCGACAGTCAGCGTCACCGTCTTGCTGGCAGAAACCGCCATGCCACCGGCGAACGCGAGGACGACCAGCAAGCCGCCGATTACCAGCCGCAACATCGGTGACGGGTTTTCATGGAGTTTCGTCAGGACATTCAATGGACGCAGACCTCGAACCTCAGCAACCACTTCGACGACCTTTTCGACTCACATAGGCGATAAAGGGCCCGCAGGGCCCATTCGTTTGATCACAAGACGGTAACGAACCCTCCATTGTCTAGCAACCCGCGCGCGACGTTTGTCAGGGAAATCACGCCGTATTCACACAGGTTTTCAGGCCAGCCCATAGACCCGACGGGCATTGCTCGTGGTGGTTCGTGCAATCTCTTCGGCAGCCCGACCTACCAGTTCAGCGATGGCCCGAACGGTGTAAGGCAGGCAATACGGCTCGTTCGCTGCGCCCCGGTAAGGGTGTGGGGTCAAAAATGGTGCATCGGTTTCCACCAGAAGCTGCTCTGCAGGTATCAGCGGCACGGCTTCCCGCAGAGCATGAGCGTTACGAAAGCTCGCCGTCCCGGACAGGCTGAGCAACCACCCGGCGTCGACGCATTGGCGGGCCATCGCACTGTCCGACGAAAAGCAGTGAAAGATCACCGTCTCGGGGGCGCCCTCGGCCCGCAGCACGTCGAGCACCTCGGCGTCGGCTTCCCGGTTGTGGATCATCAGCGGCTTGTCGCAGCGCTTGGCCAGGTCGATATGCCAGGCGAACGCTTCGCGCTGCACGTCGGGCTCGGCGCAGCCGTCCAGGCGGCCCGGCCAATACATATCCATTCCGGTCTCACCGACCGCCACCACCCGCGGGTGGGCGGCCAGTTCCTCGATCTCGGCGCGGGCGGCATCGGTGAGCGCGTCCGCGCGGGTCGGGTGCAACGCCACCGCCGCGTAGACCCGTGGATCCCACTCGGCGGCCCGGGCCACCCAGCGCGCCGAGTCCAGATCGTCGGCGATGGTGACCATCGCAAGCACGCCGACCGCCTCGGCGCGGTCAGCGATGGCCGTGACGTCGGCGCCGGTGCGGGCACCGCACGCATCGAGGTGGGTGTGGGCGTCGATCAGGGGTGCCAGCGGCTCCGGCGGGGGCGGCGCTTCTCGTCGACCGGATCGGTTGGAGCTCACGCGCTCACAATAGGTTCGCGCGAGAGGACGAGGGCAAGCAATAGGGTGGTGTCTCAATGAAGCCCTATTACGTCACGACCGCGATCGCGTATCCGAACGGTGCGCCCCATGTGGGTCACGCGTATGAATACATCGCCACCGACGCGATCGCCCGCTTCAAGCGGCTCGACGGATTCGACGTGCGGTTCCTCACCGGAACCGACGAGCACGGCCAGAAGGTCGCCGAGACGGCGGAGGCCGCGGGTCTGCCGACGGCCGAACTGGCGCGGCGCAATTCCGATGTCTTCCAGCGCATGCAGGAGAAGCTGGACATCTCCTTCGACCGGTTCATCCGCACCACCGACGCCGACCACCACGAGGCGTCGAAGGAGATCTGGCGCCGGATGGAGGCGGCGGGCGACATCTATCTGGGTACCTATTCCGGCTGGTACTCGGTTCGCGACGAGCGATTTTTCAGCGATTCCGAGACCGAACTCCGCGAAGACGGCACCCGTATCGCGGTGGAAACCGGAACACCGGTGACCTGGCGCGAGAAGGAACAGACGTATTTCTTTCGGCTGTCCGCATATACGGAAAAGTTGCTGGCCCACTACGACGCGTACCCGGACTTCATCGGACCTGACGTGCGGCGTAATGAGGTGGTCAGCTTCGTCTCCGGCGGACTGGAGGACTTCTCCATCTCGCGTACCACGTTCGACTGGGGAGTTCAGGTACCCGATCACCCCGACCACGTCATGTACGTCTGGGTCGACGCGCTGACCAACTACCTCACGGGGGCCGGGTTCCCCGATACCGGCTCGGATTTGTTCCAGCGCTACTGGCCCGCCGATCTGCACATGATCGGCAAGGACATCATCAGATTTCACGCCGTGTACTGGCCGGCGTTTTTGATGTCGGCCGGAATCGAGCTTCCCCGAAAGGTTTTCGCGCACGGCTTCTTGCACAACCGCGGCGAGAAGATGAGCAAGTCGCTGGGTAACACCGTCGATCCGGCGACGCTGGTCGACACCTTCGGCTTGGACCAGGTCCGCTATTTCCTCCTGCGCGAAGTCCCATTCGGCCAGGACGGCAGCTACAGCGAAGAGGCCATCGTCAACCGGATCAACACCGATCTGGCCAACGAGTTTGGCAACCTGGCGCAGCGGTCGTTGTCGATGGTGGCCAAGAACCTGGGCGGGGTGGTGCCCGAACCTGGCGAGTTCGACGGGGCCGACACCGCGCTGCTGACGACGGCCGGCAGCTTGCTGGAGCGGGTGCGCGCCAGTTTTGACGGGCAAGCGATGCACTTGGCCCTGGAAGCGATCTGGCTGATGCTCGGGGAGGCGAACAAGTACTTCTCGGCCCAGCAGCCGTGGGTGCTGCGCAAGAGTGAGTCCGCGGCAGACCAGGTGAGGTTTCGTACCGTCCTCTACACCACGTGTGAGGTGGTCCGGATCGCGGCGCTGCTGGTCCAGCCCGTCATGCCGGAGTCGGCCGCCACCATGCTGGACCTGCTCGGGCAGCCGCAAGACCAACGGGCGTTCACTGCCACTGCCACCCGGCTGGCTCCGGGCACGGCGCTTCCGGCGCCATCGGGGGTGTTCCCGCGCTACCAGCCGCCGGATCCTGCTCCCGAAGGTGAGTGAGACAGCTCACAATTGCCACTCCGACTGTCACGCCCCGCCGGTCTGCGGTGTCTCAAAGGCATAAGTCCCGCGAGAACAGGAGAAAGCAATGACCGAGATGGCCCAGCAACCCAACCAAAAAACCCGCGTGGTCATAGTCGGCGGTGGATACGCCGGAACCTTGGCCGCCAATCATCTGCGACAGAACCCAGATGTCGACATCACCTTGATAAACACGCGCGCCGTCTTCGTCGAGCGAATCCGCCTGCACCAGTTGGTCGCTGACACCCATGCCGCGACCGTCGATTACGGCACATTGCTCGGGAACGGCATCCGGCTGGTGGTCGACAACGCCGAGCACATCGACACCGGTGCCCGGCGGATCCTGCTGGCCTCGGGCGACGAGCTGGCCTACGACTACCTGATCTACGCCGTGGGCAGCACCGGCGCGATACCCGCCATGCTGTCCAAGGTGCCCGGCGCAGTCGAATTCGCGCACTCCGTCGCCGACCTGGAAGGCGCGCAGCGGCTGC
>PLSK01000277.1:32843-33172 GCA_003165155.1 Mycobacterium sp.
GGCGGGGTTTGGTGTGCCGGATCTGGCAACGCGCAGCGGGCTGAGCACCGACGCCCTCGGCCGGCTACTCACCGATGAGACGCTGACCAGCATCGACGACGAACGCATCGTCGCTGCCGGTGACGCCGCGGCGCCGTCGGGCCAGCCGCTGCGGATGAGCTGCCAGGCCGCTGGGCCGNNCGCTCAGCCAGGCATTCGTCGGTCAGTGCATCAGCCTGGGCCGCGCCCGTGGCACCGTGCAGCTCTCGCGCACCGACGACACCCCGGTGAACCTGGTCGTCGCCGGACGAACTGCCGCATCGATCAAGGAAGCGATCTGCAAAGGCACG
>PLSK01000277.1:33204-33996 GCA_003165155.1 Mycobacterium sp.
GCCGGCTCGACCTGCCACCGCCGGCGGCGCTGACCGGCGAATGGTTCGGTTCGCTGGCGGTCATCGCACCCAGCCTTTCGGTGCAACCGGTAGGCCTTGAGGACACATTCGCCGTTCGGCAGGGTGTGCCGGATGCCGCCAGCTCCGCGGCGGTGGGCGGTGGCTGGGTCGGCTACCTGTCCTACCCGGACCCCAGCGCCGACGGGCGGCCGAACCGGCTGCCGGAAGCCGCCGGCGGCTGGACCGACTGCGTGCTACGCCGCGATCGCGACGGACAGTGGTGGTACGAGAGCCTGTCGGGTGCGCCGATGCCGGACTGGCTGACAGCAGCGCTGGCAGCGCCACCGGCGCCGGCACGCGACTGCCGGATCGACTGGGGCACAGCCGATCGGGAGGCGCACCGCGGCGGGGTGCTGGCCTGTCTGGAGGCGATCCGCGCCGGCGAGGTCTACCAGGCGTGCGTTTGCACGCAATTCACGGGCACGGTCTCCGGGTCGCCGCTGGATTTCTTCATCGACGGCGTCGCACGCACCTCGCCGGCCCGGGCGGCCTACGTCGCGGGCCCGTGGGGTGCGGTGGCGTCGTTGTCTCCGGAACTTTTCCTGCGGCGCAGTGGCTCCATCGTGATGTCCAGCCCGATCAAAGGAACCCTGCCACTGGACGCTTGGCCATCAGCACTGCGGGCTTCGACTAAAGAGGTGGCCGAGAACATCATGATCGTGGATCTGGTCCGCAATGACCTTGGCCGGGTTGCGATCACCGGCACAGTCACCGTTCCCGAGCTGTTGGTTG
>PLSK01000021.1 GCA_003165155.1 Mycobacterium sp.
CCAGCGACAACTGGAAGTCGGGCACCACCACGCGGGCAGCCCGGCCGGCCTCGTCGATCACCGACACCGACACCACCTTCGCGGGTGACAACGCGTTGGCGACGAAGCGGGACGGGTCGTCGTCGAAGTCGATGATGTCGATCTTCTCCCCCGAAAGTTCGCTCATCACATTGCGAACCCGCTGTCCCATCGGACCGATACAGGCGCCTTTGGCGTTCAGACCCGGCACGCGAGACGCCACCGCGATCTTGGAGCGATGGCCGGCCTCCCGGGCCACCGCCACGATCTCCACAGAGCCGTCGGCGATCTCCGGGACCTCCAGCGAGAACAGCTTGCGGACCAGGTTGGGGTGGGTCCTGGACAAGGTGATCAACGGCTCGCGAGACCCGCGCGTCACACCGACCACATAGCACCTCACCCGATTGCCGTGCTCATAGCTTTCGCCGGGAACCTGCTCAGCGGCCGGGATCACGCCCTCGGAGGCCTTGGTCTCGCTGCCTATCCGCACGATGACCAGACCACGGGCGTTGGCCCGGCTATCGCGCTGGATCACGCCCGCGACAATCTCGCCCTCCCGGGTCGAGAACTCCCCGTAGGTGCGCTCGTTCTCGGCGTCGCGAAATCGCTGCAACATGACCTGCCGCGCGGTGGTGGCGGCGATACGGCCAAACCCCTCGGGAGTGTCATCCCATTCACTGATGACATTTCCGTCTTCATCCACCTCGCTGGCCATCACCTGCACGACGCCGGTTTTGCGGTCGATCTCGATGCGCGCCTCGGTTTGGTGCCCCTGGGTGTGCCGGTAGGCGGTAAGCAGCGCGGACTTGATCGTCTCGAGCAACTCATTGACCGAGATGCCCCGGTCCACCTCGATCGCGTGCAGCGCGGCCATATCGATATTCATGCCCCGGCCTCCGTCCTGTGGGCCTGGCCCTCGATCGCCCCAGTCGCCAGCTCCAACTCTGGCGCGGCCGGTGGCGAAAATTCAACCTGGACAACCGCTTTGACAATTTCGGCGAGCGAGATGTCGCGCAGTTCCCATTTCTGGTCCCATTTTTGGCCCGACCCCCGGCCCGCGCGGACCACCAGAGCTACCGTGTCGCCGCGCGTCTCGCCGACACGGCCGGTAAGAGGCGATCCATCCGTCAGCTGCAGTTCGACTTTGCGGCCACGCGCACGGCGGAAGTGCTTCGCGCTGGTCAGTGGGCGGTCCACACCGGGCGAACTGACCTCGAGTACATAGTCGTCCTGCACATCATCCAGGGCGTCCAGCAGAGCCGAGGCCGATCGCGACAGCGCGGCGACGGTGTCCAGGTCGAGGGCGGTGTCACCGTCAGCGATCACCATGATCCGCGGCGGACGAGCCCGAGAGTCGATGACCACTTCTTCGATCTCGAAGCCGGCGCGCGCGAACTCATCACCGAGTAGCTCGGTCACCTGCGTTTGCGAAGGTAGCCCGGTGGTCACGGCGAGCTCCTCATCTTGAGTTGTCCGGTCATCTGGCGGATGTCTCCGCCCACTGCGTAACCGGCGGCTTCCGGTGTCCCGGCGGGACGCTAAGTTTTTTGGAAGCGTTAGCGTTCCGCGAGAACCAGTTATCCACGATACGCCAGGAATGGCGGATGACGACGCGATCTGCGGGGCGCACGGTCTGCAGGGTTCTTCATAAGTCCAACTAACGTGCCTACCTCGGTCGCCGAACGCGCTGATGGCAGGATGTTGCTGTGCTTAGCGCAGTGCCCGCAACCAGCAGGCGGGATGTGCTTGCCGGTGGTGTCGCTCTCGCCGCGCTCGGCGTGGTGCTGTCCGCCTGTGGTGAGTCGCCTAAGACTCCCGCGGTCGAAGACCTATTAGGGCCGTTAGACCAGGCCAAACGCGACAGTGCGCTCGCGGGTGCCGCCGCCGCGGCCGCCGGCAATCCACCGCAGGTCGCCGCCGCGCTGACCGTGGTCGCCACCCAGCGCGCCGCACACGCCCGGGCGTTGGCCACCGAGATCGCGCGGGCCGGGGGCAAGGTCGAGTCCTCGTCGAGCGAAACCACCAATGCGGGCCCCACCGACGCGGCAGCGCAACCATCAGCACCACCACAGGCACCACCGCCACCGTTGTCCGACGTGATCAATTCATTACGCGCATCGGCCGAGAACGCCAGTCGACTCGTAGCGACGTCGTCGGGCTACCAGGCGGGGCTGCTCGGCTCTATCGCCGCCTCCTGCACGGTGTCCTACTCGATCGCTCTGGTACCCGCGGGGCCGACACCGTGAGCTCGGACGACGCGTCGCTGAGCGACGCACTCGCCGTCGAACACTCGACCATTTACGGCTACGGCATCGTGTCCGCGCTTTGTCCGCCCAGTGTCAACAACTTGGTGGTGGAAGCGCTGGACCAGCACCGCCAGCGTCGCGATGACGTCATCGCGATGTTGGCCGCCCGCAAGGTGACCGCCCCGGTGGCCGCAAGCGGGTATCAGCTGCCGATGCCGGTGGTCCGCGCGGGCGATGCCGCGCGACTGGCCGTGCGGATGGAGAGCGACGGCGCGACGGCTTGGCGCGCCGTCATCGAGCACGCCGAGACGGCTGATGACCGGGCGTTCGCCTCGACAGCTCTAACCCAGAGCGCGGTTATGGCTGCCAGATGGAACCGGGTGCTAGGTGTCACGCCCGTCAACGCGAGTTTCCCGGGCGGCAACGAATCCGGCTAACCGGTGACGGCCGCGGCGACATCACTGGCCAGCGACGTACCGGCAGCCAGCTCGCGCGTCTGACCGGTGAACCGGTTCCGCAGCTCGACCACGCCGTCGGCCCAGCCGCGCCCCACCACGATGATCCAGGGCACACCGAGCAGCTCGGCGTCCTTGAATTTGACGCCCGGCGATGCCTGCCGGTCGTCGAGCAACACTTCGAGACCGAGGCCATCTAGGTCGGCGGCCAAACCGGCGGCCCCGCTGCGGGCCTCAGGGTCCTTGTTGGCCATCACCAGGTGGACATCGAACGGCGCGATCGCCGACGGCCAACGCAGCCCCAACTCGTCACAGTGCTGCTCGGCAACGACGGCGACCAGCCGCGACACCCCGAGGCCGTAGGAGCCCATGATCAGCCGGACCGGTTTGCCGTCCTCACCGAGCACGTCGACGGTGAAGGCATCGGTGTATTTGCGACCGAGCTGGAAGATGTGCCCCACCTCGATGCCGCGCGCCATGACCAGCGGGCCCGCACCGTCGGGAGATGGATCGCCCTCGCGCACCTCGGCGGCCTCGATGGTGCCCTCGGCGGTGAAGTCGCGGCCAGCCACCAATCCGACGACATGCCGGCCGCGCTCGTCAGCCCCGGTGATCCAACTCGTGCCATCGACCACGCGCGGGTCTACGAGATAACGAACTTTGTTGTCCCGCAGTGCCTTCGGTCCAATATAACCCTTCACCAAAAATGGATGCCTAGCGAAATCTTGGTCATCGAGCAATGCGTATTCTGCTGGTTCGAGCGCGGCGCTCAGCCTCTTGTCGTCGATTTCCCGGTCACCCGGCAATCCGATGGCCAGTAACTCCCAGTCCTCACCGGGCCGACGGATTTTGACCAGGACGTTTTTCAGGGTGTCAGCGGCGGTGACCGTGCGACCCAGGTCAGCCTCGTTTGCCCACGCCACCAGGCGGGCAATAGTCGGGGTGTTGCCGGTGTCGTGAACCACCGGCTCGGGCAGCCCGGCCACCATTTCCGCGGGCAACGCCTCCGGGCGGGCGGTGACGACCGCCTCGACATTGGCCGCGTAACCGGACTGAAGACACCGCACAAACGTGTCCTCGCCGCTCGGGCTCTCGGCCAAGAACTCTTCTGACGCGCTGCCGCCCATCGCGCCCGACACCGCGGACACAATCACATACCGGACCTGCAGCCGGTCGAAGATGCGCTGGTAGGCCTCGCGGTGAGCGTGGTAGGCGGCCTTGAGGCCCGTGCCGTCGATGTCGAAGGAGTAGGAGTCCTTCATGACGAACTCCCTACCGCGCAGGATGCCGGCCCGCGGGCGCGCCTCGTCACGGTATTTGGTCTGGATTTGGTACAGCGTGAGCGGGAAATCCTTATACGAGCTGTACTCACCCTTGACGAGCAGAGCGAAGAACTCCTCGTGCGTTGGACCTAGCAAGTAGTCGTTGCCGCGGCGGTCCTGCAGCCGAAACACCCCGTCGCCGTATTCGGTCCACCGGTTCGTCGTCTCATACGGCGCGCGCGGCAGCAGCGCTGGGAACAGAATCTCCTGCCCGCCAATCGCGTTCATCTCTTCGCGGACGACACGTTCAATTTTGCGCAGCACCCGCAGGCCGAGCGGCAGCCAGCTGTACAGCCCGGGCGCCACGGGCCGGACGTATCCGGCCCGGATCAGCAGTTTGTGGCTGGCAACTTCTGCGTCGGCGGGATCGTCGCGCAAAGTGCGCAGGAACAGCTCGGACATCCGGGTGATCACAGCGGGCAAGCCTAGTGGGCCCTAGTGGGTATAGACACTCCCGCTGCGCCGAGACTGCTACCACGGCGTGGTTGGAGCCGACTGCGATCTGAGGGCAGGCCCGGCGCCACTACCGCAGGCTCGATCGCACTCACGCGTTCCTCAGTGGCGAGCGATACGTTGACACGCATGCGGGGCTACCGGAGCGGACCCGTCGTGGCGGTTTTGGCTCCCAGCGTTGGCCCACGCAGTACGGCATCGACTCGCACGAGCCCGCGGGCTACTTACGTCAACTCGCGTGGCCGCTGCACGCGGCCTAGAACCGGGCCAGCACGGCTTCGCGGCGACTACAGTTCGCCGGCGTCGATGGCTTCCTTGACCTCTTGCGCGTGGGCGACCTGCTCAGGGGTGTAGCCGATGAACAGCGCCACACCGCCGACAATGACGGCGGCTCCGGCCACCCACAGCAGGCCGTAGGTGTAGCCGTGGTCAAGCGCATGCAACTGAGCGTCGTTCATGAACTTCACCGGGCCGGTGGTGCCGCCCAGGTATAGCGTGCGCGAAGTGATCACGGCCTGGATGACGGCCAGCACCAGCGGCCCGCCGAGGCTCTGCAGCATCAGCGTGACCGCCGATATCGGGCCGATCTGGTCGAAACCCACGCCGGCGATCGCCGCCAGCGTCAGTGGCACGAACACAATGCCGATGCCGATGCTGCCTACGACGATGGGCACCACCAGGTTAGGGAAGTAGGGGGCGCCGCGGTGCATGAACGCCGAGCCGTACAGCATGGCCGCCACCAACAGGATTCCGCCGCCGATCGCCAACACCCGCGGCGAAAACCGCGACACCAGCTGTGAGGAGATGCCCAGGCCGATTCCCATCGCGATGACGAACGGGATGAAGCCGACGCCCGCGCGTAGCGCGCTGTAGCCCAGGATGTCCTGCACGTACAAGCCGATGCTCACCGTCAGGCTGAACATGACACCGCCGGCCAGGAAGATCGCGGCAAATGTGGCCAGCCGGTTGCGGTCGCGGAACAAACCGAACGGGACGACGGGGTTTTCGGCGGTGCGCTCCACGATGGCGAACGTGATGCCGGCCGCCACGGCGACTACGCCCGAACCGATGGTGGTAATCGAGAGCCAGCCCTCTTCCGGGCCTATCGAGAACGCAAAGACGGCGGCGGTGCAAGCCAGCGTTGCCAGCATGGCCCCGGCCGCATCCAGCTTCATTCGCTCTCTGTTGGTCTCTCGCAGCGCGGTACGGGCCAGGTAAATCATCACCAGCCCGATCGGCACGTTCACCATGAAAGCCAGCCGCCAGGACACCTCGGTCAACGCCCCGCCGACCACCAGGCCCATTACCGAGCCGATTGCGGTCATCGCGGCGAACACTGCCGTCGCGGCGTTGCGCGCCGGTCCCTTCGGGAACGTGGTCGCTACCAGCGCGAGGCCCGTCGGCGACGCAATGGCCGACCCAACGCCCTGCGATAGCCGAGCGACAACCAGCGTGACCTCGTCCCAGGCCACGGCGCACAAGACGGACGAGATCGTGAACAGAGCGACACCGACGATGAAGGTGCGCTTGCGCCCGATCGTGTCGCCCAGACGGCCGCCGAGCAGCATCAGGCCGCCGAATGTGAGCACGTACGCGGTGATCACCCAACTGCGGCCGGCGTCGGACAGGCTCAGCTCATTTTGAATCTTGGGAAGCGCGACGATGGCCACGGTGCTGTCCATGGTCGCCAGCAATTGCATGCCACCGATCGCGACAACCGCCGCGATAAAGCGACGAGACGGAAGCCACGTGGGGTAATACCTGCCGGTACGGGCTGCTGGGACGGTTTCTGCGCGCTCCGGGCGCACCGGGGCTGGACGATCCGGGCGGGCTGCAGCACTCCATTTCTGAGCAGCCCGCTCTGTGTCGTTGAGAGCCGTCATAACGGGTTACCTTACAGTAATCTTAAGAATCGTTTAAGCCCCGAACGCCGCCACGGACCCGATGACGATGATCGCCGGAGGTCGAATACCCTCGGCGCGGATCTTTTCGGGCGTGTCGACAAGGGTGGCGCGCAACGTCTGTTGAGCTGACGTTGTTCCGTGTTGAACCACCAGCACCGGCGTATCCGCAGGTCGGCCACCTTTTAGTAGGACATCGACGAACAGTTCGATGCGTTCGACTGCCATCAGCAAAACGATGGTCCCGGACATCGCAGCCAGTGCATTCCAGTTTACTAACGATTCGGGATGGCCGGGCGCGATATGCCCGCTGACCACCACAAACTCGTGATTTATGGCCCGGTGTGTGACCGGGACGCCCGCCAGAGCAGGCACCGCAATGGCACTTGTCACACCGGGCACCACGGATACGGGGATTCCGGCCTCCACGCAGGCCGCGACTTCCTCATAACCCCGGGCGAACACGAAGGGGTCCCCGCCCTTGAGGCGCACCACAAAACTGCCGGATCGGGCCCGGTCGATGATGACCTGGTTGATCGCGTCCTGGGCCATGGCCCGTCCGTACGGGATCTTGGCGGCGTCGATGACTTCCACATGCGGTGGCAGCTCGGCAAGCAGTTCAGGTGGCGCGAGGCGGTCAGCGACCACGACATCGGCCCGGGCGAGCAGGCGGCGACCGCGAACGGTGATCAACTCGGGGTCCCCGGGCCCGCCGCCGATTAGCGCTACCGAACCGCGTACGACATCGCTGCTTTCAGGGCTTTCGGCACTTTCAGGGCTTTCCAGGGTGATGACGCCGGTTTGCAACGCCTCGCGGATGGCCGAGCGGATGGCCGCCGACCTGCGGTGCTCGCCGCCGGCCAGCACACCTACCGACAATCCGGCATAACTGAAGGTGGCCGGGGTCACGGCCGTCCCCTCGACGGCAATGTCAGCGCGGACGCAGAAAATTCGGCGGCGATCGGCCTCGTCGACCACGGCAGCGTTCACCTGTGCGTCGTCGGTAGCCGCGATCGCATACCAGGCTCCGTCGAGGTCGCCGTCGCGGTATTCACGCACTGACAAGGTAATTCCGCCCATCACCTCGACGGCGCGAGTGGCGGCGCGGGAGATGACGTGTACGTCTGCCCCGCTGGCGATCAGCAGAGGCAGCCGGCGCTGGGCGACGGTCCCCCCGCCGACCACGATGACCTTCTTGCCGGCCAGCCGCAATCCGACCAGGTAGGAGCTCTCGGTCACCCGCCAAGTCTAGTGTCGACTGCCAGGGCGGCCGTCAGGCCGGGCGCAGCAGGTCGGCACCATCAGACCCGTGTCGACTGCCAGGGCGGCCGTCAGGCCGGGCGCAGCAGGTCGGCACCATCAGACCGAGTGACGCAGCCCGCGGACTATCGGGCTCAGGCTTCACGGCGTGTCATGCAGGCCGGAGCCGCGCCGCAGCATCGGGACGTGCGGAACGCCGTCGTCGAGGAAATCTTCTCCATCACGAACAAACCCGTGCTGGGCATACATGTCGGCCAGATACGTCTGCGCGTTGATCCGACACGGGTACTGGCCCACTTCGGCCAGGGCCGCACGCAGCAGCCGAGTGGTGTGGCCCTGCCCGCGCGCGCTGCGTTTGGTACACAGCCGCCCGATCCGGAATACCTTCCGGCCGCCGGCGTGCTCTTCCATCAGCCGCAGCGTGCAGATCACCTCGCCGTCATGACTTTCCAGCCAAAAGTGCCGGGTTTCGGCGAGCAGGTCGCGGCCGTCCAACTCCGGATAAGGGATCGCCTGTTCGACGACGAACACCTCGACCCGCAGCTTCAGCAGTTCGTAAAGGGTTTGAGCGTCAAGGTCTTTGGCCCACGTGCGGCGCAATGCTTCACTCACGGGCGCCGCTCTCTCCTGTCGCCGGCGCGGCTCATGACGCACCCAGCTGCAGCATCTTGTTGCCCCATGTCCACACTTCGTCGTACAGCGCAGGCTCCTTTGATAATTCGGCTCCCAGCGACGGCACCATCTCTTTGAGGGTGGGCAGCCAGGACTGATAGCGGTCGGCAAAACAGCGCTCCAGGACGTCGAGCATGATCGGTACAGCGGTCGATGCTCCCGGCGAGCCACCCAGCAGCCCCGAGATGCTGCCGTCGGCGGAGCCCACCACGGTGGTGCTGAACTCGAGCACCCCGCCTTTGCGTTGGTCTCGTCGGATCACCTGCACTCGCTGACCGGCCACCGTCAGCTCCCAATCCGAATCGGCTGCGCTCGGTGCGAATTCGCGCAACGCGCGCACCCGGTCGGGTGCAGAGAGCCGTAGCTGACTGATCAAATAATTGAGCAGTGCCATCTGGGAGACGCCAACGCCAAGCATGGACAGCACATTATCGGGCTTTACCGATCGCGGCAGGTCGGTGAAGTGGCCGTGTTTCAAGAACTTCGGCGACCAACCGGCGTAGGGGCCGAAAACCAACCACGACTTGCCGTTGACGAACCGCAAATCCAGATGCAGCGCACCTAGCGGCGGGGCCCCCCGGGCCGGGACGCCGTACACCTTGGCCCGGTGTCGGGCCGTGAGCGCCGGGTTGCCGGCGCGCAGGAACCGGCCGCCGATCGGGAAGCCCGCGAAGCCCTTGACCTCGCTGATGCCGGACTTCTGCAGCAGCGGCAAGGCGTCGCCGCCGGCGCCGACAAAAACGAATTTGGTTTTCAGCCTACGCTTTTCGCCGGCTCGGCGATTCACGATCGTCAGGTTCCAGCTGCCGTCGGACTGGCGAGACAGGTTGCGGACCTCGTGACCGAACAGGGCAGTGGTGCCGTTGCGCACGGCGTACCCGATGAGCTGGCTGGACAGTGCACCGAAGTCGATGTCGGTGCCGTCGGAGGCCCAATTGAGCGCAACCGGCTCGGAGAAGTCACGTTTGGCGGCCATCAACGGCAGCCGCCGGGCGAACTCATCGGGATCCTCGATCAACTCGGTGCCCGCGAACAGCGGGTTACCGGCCAGCGCCTGCTGTCGGCGGCGCAGGTAGTCGACGCGGTGAGCGCCGCGCACAAAGCTCACATGCGGGACCGGGTTGAGGAAGCCGCGTACGTCGGTCAGCATGCCGTTCTCGACGGCGTAAGCCCAGAATTGGCGTGTCACTTGGAATTGCTCGTTGATGCGCACCGCTTTGGTGACGTCGATCGAGCCGTCGGGCATTTCCGGCGTGTAGTTCAACTCGCACAGCGCAGAGTGCCCGGTGCCGGCGTTGTTCCAGGGGCCGCTGCTTTCGGCGGCGACGGCGTCCAGCCGCTCGATCAGGGTGATCGACCAGTCCGGTTCCAGCCGCCGCAGCAACGCACCCAGCGTGGCGCTCATGATTCCCGCGCCCACCAGCACCACGTCGGTCCGCGCGATGGTAGCCAGTCCTGACACCGGATCGATGCTTCCTTCCTGCGCTTTGCTGGTCATTAGGTTATCCCGGATGGTGCGGTGCTGGCGGACGGACTCGCCACAGCACTAGCCCTGACCACGCTCTAAGCTGACCTCGTGACTGGCGGGGCGACTGGCTGGGTACCCGATGTACTGCCCGGCTATTGGCAATACACGATCCCGCTCGGTCCTGATCCGTCCGGCGAAGGCGAAATCGTCGCCACCCTGGTACGACGAGGGCCTGAGACAAGGGGAGCTGCGCCTACCGATCGCGCGGTCCTGGCAATCCACGGCTACACCGACTACTTCTTCCACACCGAGGTGGCCGACCACTTCGCCAACCGCGGCTTCGCCTTCTACGCTCTGGACCTGCAGAAGTGCGGCCGCTCGCGGCGCGAGGGCCAGACTCCGCACTTCATCACCGACCTCGCCGACTACGACGCCGAGCTCGAACGCGCGCTAGCGATCATCAGCGGCGAGCAGACCGAGCCCCCGAAGATCCTGGTATACGGCCACTCCGCCGGTGGGCTGATCGTCTCGCTGTGGCTGGACCGATTACGTCGCCGCGGCGCCACGGCACGCGCGGGCGTCACCGGGCTGGTACTCAACAGCCCCTTCCTGGACCTGCACGGCCCAGCGGTGCTGCGCCTGGGCGTGACCTCAGCGACGATCAGGGCGCTGTCGCGTGTGCGCACCAAAGGGGTGGTCCGGGGAAGCAGTAAAGGCGGCTACGGCACCAGCTTGCACCGCGACTACGGCGGCGAGTTCGACTACAACCTGCAGTGGAAACCGTTGGGCGGGTTCCCGATAACCCTCGGCTGGCTGCACGCCGTACGCCGCGGCCAGACCCGGCTGCATCGCGGCCTGGATGTCGGTGTACCCAACCTGATCCTGCGTTCGGATCGCAGCGTACGAGAAAGCGCCGACCCGGCGGCCATGCAATGCGGCGACGCGGTGCTCGACGTGACCCAGATCGCCCGCTGGGCCGGCTGTATCGGCAACCGCTCCATCATCATCCCGGTTGCAGACGCCAAACACGATGTGTTCCTGTCGATGCCACGGCCGCGCCAGATCGCTTATCGGGAATTGGGCCGATGGCTGGACGCCTACCTGAACACGACGGACAACACCGGCGCCTCGGCATCGTCGGGGAAGGGGCAAGGGCCCTAAGAGATGGAGACCTACGACCTCGCGATCATCGGGACCGGTTCGGGCAACGGCATTCCCGACCATCGCTACGCCGGCAAGCGAGTGGCGATCTGTGAGCAGGGCACTTTCGGCGGCACCTGCCTGAATGTCGGTTGCATACCGACCAAGATGTTCGTCTACGCCGCCGAGGTCGCCAAGACCATTCGCGGAGCGGCGCAATATGGCGTCGACGCCCACATCGATGGGGTGCGCTGGGACGACATCGTCTCGCGCGTCTTCGGGCGAATCGATCCCATCGCATACAGTGGCGAGGACTATCGGCGCGCCGCACCCAATATCGACGTGTACGACCAGCACACCCGGTTCGGGCCGTTGCAAGCCGACGGGCGCTATCTGTTGCGCACCGACGACGGCCAGGAATTCATCGCCGATCGGGTAGTGATCGCGGCAGGCGCACGTCCGATGATTCCGCCGGCAATCCTGGCGTCGGGCGTCAACTATCAGACCAGCGACACCGTCATGCGTATCGCCGGGTTGCCTGAACACCTGGTGATCGTCGGAAGCGGTTTCGTCGCTGCGGAATTCGCACACATATTCTCCGCGCTCGGCGTACGGGTCACGTTAGTCATCCGCGGTGGCACTTTGCTGCGGCATTGCGACGACACCATCTGCAAAAGGTTCACCCGCATCGCGTCGAGCAAATGGGAACTACATACGCACAGCAACGTCATCGGCGGCACCAACCACGGCTCGAGTGTGGCGCTGGAACTCGACGACGGTCGCACGTTGAACGCCGACCTGCTGCTAGTGGCAACCGGGCGGGTGCCCAACGGCGATCTGCTGGACGCCGAGCAGGCAGGTGTCGACGTCAAGGACGGCCGGGTGGTGGTTGACGAGTATCAACGGACGACCGCGCGCGGGGTTTTCGCGCTCGGCGATGTCTCGTCGCCGTATCAGCTCAAGCATGTCGCCAACCATGAGGCGCGCGTCGTTCAGCACAATCTGGACTGCGACTGGGACGACACCGAGTCAATGACCGTCACCGATCACCGCTATGTGCCGTCCGCGGTCTTCACCGACCCTCAGATCGCCAGTGTCGGCTTGACCCAAAGCCAGGCAGTTGCAGAGGGATTCGATATTAGCGTCAAAATACAGGACTATAGTGGCGTCGCCTACGGTTGGGCGATGGAGGACACCACCGGGATAGCCAAGCTCATTGCCGAGCGCGGGACCGGGCGCCTGCTGGGCGCGCACATCATGGGCTACCAGGCATCGTCGATCATCCAGCCGTTGATCCAGGCGATGAGCTTCGGATTGACCGCTGCCGAAATGGCCCGGGGCCAGTACTGGATTCACCCGGCACTGCCCGAGGTGGTCGAAAACGCGCTGTTAGGTCTGGACTGACGTCAGACGCGTGGGCCGGGAATCCAGCGGATCCTTGGCCTGACATCGCGGGCATAGGCCATGCAGCGTCAGGCCGGCCCGCTCAGACAACGCGAAGGAACTGCCCGCCATCGCGTGCTCCAGCGCCGAACTCAGCTGGCGCGCGGGCACCTCGATGATCGAGCTGCATTCGGTGCATACCGCGTGGTGATGCGGGGATGTGGCCAACCCGTAGGTGCTGACGCCGTCGTCGAGGGTCAAGGCGTGCAGCACGCCCTGATCGACCAAGGTGGTCACGGTTCGGTAGATAGTCGCCAAGTCGGGTAGCAGGGCGTCCGAGGGCAGCGACGCGCGCAACCTATGGTGGATCTCCGCTACCGGCAAGTGCCCATGGATCGGCTCAAGCATCGCCAACACCTGGATCCGCGAGGCCATCCGGCGCAGGCCGCGGGCTCGCAGGAACTCACCGAGTCGTTCGGCGACGACCGGGTCCAGAGCCGACAGCTTTGACGTCACCCCCTCAGTGTCTCGCCAGACACCCGGGATTGCCAGGAGCAATTGTCAAGACTGTGGATCGTCTACTCGCGCGCGAGCTTGTGTATCGCTCGCGGTGACGAACGTGGCCAGCTCCGTGATCCTGCAAGTCAGTTGCATCGAGCTAATGCACGAACCTACAGTCGTGGCTGTTGCGTTCTACCCGATCTTGGAAGGACCGACTTGACCAGTAGTGGGGTCGCCGCGCGATCATCACGGTTTTCTACGCTGCGCAGCGCCCTGTCGCGCGCAGAATGGGGGCGGCTGGGATTGATGCTTACGGTGATCGTCGCGCTACACCTGGTTGGCTGGATCACCCTGGTTTTCATCGTAGATCCGGCGCGACTAACACTGGGCAGCAAGGCATTTGGAATCGGCGTCGGACTAACTGCCTACACCCTGGGCATGCGGCACGCCTTTGACGCCGACCACATCGCCGCCATCGACAACACCACCCGCAAGCTGATGAGCGACGGGCAGCGCCCCCTTGCTGTCGGATTCTTCTTCTCGCTGGGCCACGCCACGGTGGTGTTCGGGCTGGCGGTACTACTGGCGACCGGGGTTAGAGCCCTCAGCGGACCGGTCGAAGACGACACCTCCTCACTGCACCACTACACCGGCCTAATCGGCACCAGTGTTTCGGGCGCATTCCTGTACCTGATCGCCCTCCTCAACGTCATCGTCCTGGTCGGCATCCTGCGGGTGTTCGCGCGGTTGCGCCACGGCGACTACGACGAGGCCGCACTCGAACAACATTTGGACAACCGCGGACTGATCAACCGCTTTCTCGGCCGCTTCACCAAATCGATCAGCAAGTCCTGGCATGTGTACCCGATCGGGTTGTTGTTCGGACTGGGATTCGACACCGCGACCGAGATAGCGCTGTTAGTCCTGGCGGGCACCAGCGCAGCGGCCGGGCTGCCGTGGTACGCCATCTTGTGTCTGCCCGTGCTGTTCACCGCAGGCATGTGCCTGCTGGACACCATCGACGGCTCATTCATGAACTTCGCCTACGGCTGGGCCTTTTCCAACCCGGTGCGAAAGATCTACTACAACATCACCATCACCGGGCTGTCGGTGGCGGTCGCACTGTTGATCGGCAGCATCGAACTGCTCGGCCTTTTCGCCGGCCAACTGGGGTGGCGAGGCGCGTTCTGGGACTGGCTCGGCGGGCTGGACCTCAACACCGTCGGCTTCGCCGTTGTCGGAATGTTTGTCCTGACCTGGGTCGTCGCCTTGCTGGTTTGGCGTTATGGGCGCATCGAGGAGAAGTGGACCCCGGCGACCAAAGTTAATTAGCGCCCGGTGGGGTTCACCGATAATCCCGCCGCAGGTGTAGAAACGTCTTCATGGCCTTAGCCCTGAGGCCCAGTCGGGCTGCGAGTGGACGCCGGTGACCAGCCATGCATGAGCTGTCGCTCTGCGAAGCGATCGCCGGCGTGGTCAAGACGCATGCCGATGGCCGCCACGTCGACATCGTCCGCGTCCGGATCGGCGCACTCCGCCAGGTCGTTCCTGAATCGCTGTCGTTCTGCTGGACACTCCTCCGGGAATCCGAGAACATGCCGGACGCCGAGCTGGAACTCGAATGCGTCACCGCCGAGGTGAAGTGCCGCGCGTGCGGTCAGCAGTCGGAAATCACTTCGACCTGGTCGATCTGGTGCCCGCAGTGCGAAAGTTGCGAAGTCGAGGTACTACGCGGCAACGAATTTCTGGTGACGTCGTTGGACGTCTCGTGAAAGGTTTCCACCATGGGTAGATTCCACCGGCACGACGACGGAACAGTGCACACCCACGAGCAGGAACCCCATGACCACGGTGATCACAGCGGCTATCAGACCGGGACCCAGCGTATCGACGTTTTGGAGGAGATCTTCGCGGAGAACGATACCCGCGCGAATTTCAACCGGGCCGCGTTCGAGAGCAACGGGATCCGCGCGCTCAACCTGATGAGCTCCCCCGGCTCAGGGAAGACGACCGTGCTGCAGGCAACGCTCGACGAGCTCGCGGGCGAGGTCGCGATCGGGATTATCGAAGGCGATATCGCCACCGACTTGGATGCGGCCAAGCTCAGGGGTCGCGGCGCCCAGGTCTCACTGCTCAACACCAGTAATGGGTTTGGCGGCGAATGCCATCTCGACGCGCCCATGGTCAACCGCGCTCTACCGGGCCTGGACCTTCCCGGACTCGATCTGGTCATCATCGAAAACGTCGGCAACCTGGTCTGCCCGGCAGAGTTCGACGTCGGCGAGCACGCCAAGGCCATGGTTTACTCCGTCACCGAAGGCGAAGACAAGCCGCTGAAGTACCCGGTGATGTTCCGATCGGTGGATATTGTGCTACTCAACAAGATTGACTTGGTTCCCTACCTGGACGTCGACGTCGATTCGTATATCGCCCATGTTCGCGAAGTCAACGCCACCGCGACGGTCCTACCCGTCAGCGCGCGTACTGGCGCAGGCATGGGCGCCTGGTTCGGCTGGCTACGACGGTTCACGCAAGGCCTCGACGACTGAATACCTCCTGCATGCAAACGATTTGCAGGACAATTCCTGCGAATGAGTTGCATCACGCCATAGTATTTAGTCGTACTGGTTGCTTTGCCATACCAGCGCATCCGCACCGACACACATTGTCGGGCAACGAAACTCGCTAAATTTAAAGGGCCATGAAACGGCTGTTCAGTTGCCGGTAATGGGGGAACCGTTGACAACGCTTGAGGGCGGGAGTAGACCCAGAAACAGCGCTGCGCAAGTGAGCCGACGGTCGACTCCGGCAGCGTAGGGGCCCGAGCCCGCCCCGGAAAGCTGCGGCATGCTATCGGAAGCAGCAGTCAAAGCAGAAGAAACGTTGATCCATGTTCTGTGGATCAACGCAGGTCTGAGTTGTGACGGNNGTCGCCGTCCACTGGCCGCTGATCGATTTCGAATGCGGACCCACGGGAGGAGCAGACGATTTCCTCGAGTGGTTCTTCAAGGCCGATCGCGGCGAATTGGAACCCTTCGTGCTCGTCGTCGAAGGATCCATCCCGAACGAGAAGATCAAAGACGAGGGCTATTGGTGCGGGTTCGGCAACGATCCGGCCACCGGCCAGCCGATAACCACCAGCGAGTGGCTCGACCGGTTGGCGCCCAAGGCGACCGCAATCGTCGCAGTGGGGACCTGCGCCACTTATGGCGGCATCCACGCCATGGCGGGTAATCCGACCGGCGCGATGGGTGTGCCCGACTACCTCGGGTGGGAATGGAAGAGCAAAGCCGGCATCCCGATCGTCTGCGTTCCCGGCTGCCCGATCCAGCCCGACAACCTGTCGGAGACGCTGACCTACCTGCTCTACATGGCGACCGATCAGGCACCGATGATCCCGCTCGACGACGCCCTGCGGCCCAAGTGGTTGTTCGGCAACACCGTGCACGAAGGCTGTGACCGCGCCGGCTACTACGAGCAGGGCGATTTTGCCACCGAGTACGGCTCGCCGAAATGCATTGTCAAACTTGGCTGCTGGGGCCCGGTCGTGAAATGCAACGTGCCCAAACGCGGGTGGATCAACGGCATTGGCGGTTGCCCGAACGTCGGCGGCATCTGCATCGGATGCACGATGCCGGGCTTCCCGGACAAGTTCATGCCATTCATGGACGAGCCGCCGGGCGGCAAGCTCTCCAGCACCGCGTCGGGCCTGTACGGATCCGTCATCCGCAACCTGAGGGGTATCACGGCCCGCACACTCGACAAGGAACCACGCTGGCGCCACCCGGGCACCCAACTCACCACCGGAGCCCGCCGCACGTGGTAGGTCGCGGCTCGGTCCAATCTCACCTGACAAAGCCCTCGGACCTGAGAGCCCTAAAACCGGAGAGCAGTAATCGCGATGACAACCATCACTCCTGAGCCTTCGCCATCCAAGCGGGAACCGGGCCAGCTCGTCGAGATGGCGTGGGATCCGATCACCAGGATCGTCGGCAGCCTCGGCATCTACACGAAGATCGATTTCGAGAACAAAGAGGTCGTCGAGTGCCACAGCACGTCGTCGATCTTCCGCGGCTACTCGATCTTCATGAAGGGCAAAGATCCACGCGACGCCCACTTCATCACCAGCCGCATCTGCGGCATCTGCGGTGACAACCACGCCACCTGTTCGTGTTATGCGCAGAACATGGCCTACGGGGTCAAGCCGCCACACCTCGGCGAATGGATCGTCAACCTGGGCGAGGCCGCGGAATACATGTTCGACCACAACATCTTCCAGGAGAATCTGGTCGGTGTTGACTTCTGCGAGAAGATGGTCGCCGAGACCAACCCCGGGGTGCTGGCCAGGGCGGAGAAAACCGCGTCGCCGCATGCCGACGCGCACGGGTACAAGACCATCGCCGACATCATGCGCTCGCTCAATCCGTTCAGTGGCGAGTTCTACCGCGAGGCGCTGCAGGTCAGTCGCTGGACACGAGAGATGTTCTGCCTCATGGAGGGTCGCCACGTGCACCCGTCCACGCTGTACCCCGGTGGAGTCGGCACCGTCGCGACCATCCAGCTGATGACCGACTACATAACACGGCTGATGCGCTACGTCGAGTTCATGAAGAAAGTCGTGCCCATGCACGACGATCTGTTCGACTTCTTCTACGACGCGCTGCCCGGATACGAGAAGGTCGGCCTGCGCCGCACACTGCTCGGCTGCTGGGGCTCCTTCCAGGACCCCGATGTGTGCAACTTCGATTACAAGGACATGGAGCGCTGGGGTAATGCGATGTTCGTCACCCCGGGCGTGGTGGTCGACGGCAAGCTGGTCACCCACTCGCTGGTGGACATCAACCTGGGTATCCGGATCCTTTTGGGCAGCTCGTATTACGACGACTGGACTGAACAGGAGATGTTCGTCAAGACAGATCCACTAGGCAACCCGGTGGACCGTCGTCACCCGTGGAACCAGCACACCAACCCGCACCCGCAGAAGCGGGACTTGGACGGCGGCAAGTACAGCTGGGTGATGTCGCCACGCTGGTTCGACGGTAAGGATCACCTGGCGCTGGACACCGGCGGTGGCCCGCTGGCCCGGCTGTGGTCGACCGCGCTGGCCGGCCTGGTCGACATCGGCTACGTCCAGGCAACGGGCCACAGCGTAAAGATCAACCTGCCCAAGACCATCTTGAAGGGTCCGGTCGAATTCGAGTGGAAGATCCCCAAGCACGGCAGCAACACGATCGAACGTGACCGGGCCCGGACCTACTTCCAGGCTTACGCGGCGGCGTGCGCGCTGCACTTCGCCGAGAAGGCACTCGCCGAGATCCGGGCCGGGCGCACCAAGACCTGGGAGAAGTTCGAGGTGCCCGACGAGGGCATCGGTTGCGGCTTCACCGAGGCGGTCCGCGGTGTGCTCAGCCACCACATGGTGATCCGGGACGGCAAGATCGCGAACTACCACCCCTACCCGCCCACCCCGTGGAATGCCAACCCGCGGGACAGCTTTGGGACGCCGGGTCCTTACGAGGATGCGGTGCAGGGCCAGCCGATCTTCGAAGAGAACAGCCGGGAGAACTTCAAGGGCATCGACATCATGCGCACGGTGCGCAGCTTCGATCCGTGTCTGCCCTGCGGTGTGCACATGTATCTGGGGAACGGCAAAACCCT